>PMCC01000095.1 GCA_003155275.1 Actinomycetota bacterium
GGCTTTGACGAGACCGTAAATAGCGTAAAAAGGTTTATTGATATTTCAAGGGAATATAATTTTTTAGACTAATTTCGGTAATTTAAGGATTTTTTTGGATAATAGTAGTTTTAAAAAAAAATATAAAGACATATTACTGGAATCCGGCATAGAGCAGGCGTGCTTAAAATTAGATATTGATTTCGGCACTATATTTTTATCGGATATCGATGGTACCGATATCAGCAAATACGATGGATATTTATGGGAAGCCAAGTCGAACTCCCTGAAAGGGTTAAAAGAGGGGCTGGTCATTCACGCTGTTCCGCCCTTATTAAAAATTGAAACTCTTCCTTGGGAAGAGTGGTTTGTATATAATAATAAAACTTGCCATGCTATACTTTTTACACAAAAAAAAGAAAATTCTGAAGGAGAAGTTACTATAAAAGACGGGGATAAAGAACATCCTGAGACAGTATCGGGCAGGAAATGGTACTCTTCTTTTGATGAGAGCTTGAACCCATTCTTATTTAAAAAGAGTCACTAAATTATATTATATGCAAACTTAAAATTAATATTAATCAAAAATAGAATGTTCTAAAAAAATGGTATCAGAAAAAATCAATAATACTGAAATAAAAAATAAGAGTTTTAAAAAATTGGATATTTTCCGGGAACTTGGAAATGTAATAATTTTAGTCCTGATAGTTATTATAATGCTGATTGTAAACCCCAGATTCCTGAGCATAGGCAATATTGTAAATATAAGCAGGCAAATGGTGCCCATTGGAATACTGGCAATAGGCGCAATGTTTGTAATTATGTCAGGAGGGCTTGACCTGTCGGTTGCTTATGGTGTTTCATTAGCTGCAGTAGTATTTGGCCTGCTTTATTTGAGAATAGCTAATATCTTTGTTGTTATATTAATAACTATTTTTGCAGGCATACTCATGGGTGTTTTTAATGGACTATTAATAACCCGTTTAAAACTGATACCCTTTATTGTCACTTTGGCCACTATGGCCATTTTCCAGGGAATTACTTATTTGATTGCAAAGGGCCAGTTAATATATATTGAAAATCCTTTCATTACATTTCTTGGCTCTGGTTCAATACTTAAAATACCCAGTTCTTTCATATTTTTAATCTTTTTTTACTTTATAGCTTATTTGATATTGAACCAGTCCAAATTTGGAACATATGTGATAGCAATCGGCAATAATGAAAAAAGTACAATCCTGGCAGGAATAAACATAGATAAATATAAGTTTTATTTATACGCTTTTTCAGGTTTTTGTACAGGGCTTGGCGCTTTTTTCCTGATTTCAAAGGTGCAAATGTCAGTTCCTTCAATTGGAGGGCTGCCCATGCTTCTGGATGCTGTTGCCGCCACTATAATCGGCGGGACTTCTCTTTCAGGAGGCAAAGGAACAGTCAGGGGTACTTTTATTGGAGTGTTGTTAATAGTAATCATTGGAAATATAATTAATTTGCTTGCTCTTGACGCAAACTACAGGGATGTTATAAGGGGCCTGGTCATTATAGGAGTGTTGCTGTTGGATAAAGCAATAAATATAAAGAGATCTGCCTGATATAAAAAGACTACATTGTAAAAAGTGCTTGATTTAGAAAGGGGGAGTGAAAATATAATTATTTTTTAATTTTTATTGAGGAGGTGGTAACCAAAAAAAGGATATTTTTACTATTATAAAAGTTTTAACCGGTATAAAAATACCGGAAAAGGAGTATTAAGTTGAAAAGAATTTCTTTAATTTTAATGGTGGCACTTTTGTGCATCATGCTGACGCTGGGTTTTACATTATTAAGCTGTAAGACAGCTAAAGAAGCTACTGAAACAACTACAGCAGCACAAGCTGCGAATGCAGGAAAAAAAGTAACTCTTGGCGTTGTGCTGATGGACACTGTCAATCCTTCATGGGTAACACTGATGGCCGGTGGGGATATTGCAGGTAAAGAAGTAAATGCTGAAGTTATCTGGAAAGGTTCAGAAAACAGCCTTGAAAAGGAAATAGCTAATGTTGAGAACTTTATTCAGCAGAAGGTAGGATGCATCCTGGTCGATCCTATGGATAAAGTTGCAATGGCACCTGTATTGGAAAAAGCCTTAAAAGCCGGCATACCTACAGTATCAATGGGCAATCTTGTAAAAGTACCGGGAAACGTCAGTACTGTTTACAATGACTATAATGATACCTACAATCTGAATAAAATATTGTTTTATTACCTGAATTCAGAAGGTAAAGTAATTTATCTTTTGGGCCAGAATGGTAATTATTGTTCAGATATGCGACAAAGTGGTTTTGATGCGGTAGCAAAAGAATTTCCAAATATTCAGGTTTTGGTTAAAGGCCCGGGCGGATTTGATCCAGTAGCAGGACAAAAATTGATGGAAGATTATTTGACAAAGTATCCTGAAATCAGTGCAGTTTCAATATGGAACGACGGCCTAACTGCTGCAATTGCTACAGCAATCAAGAATTCAGGGAGAAACGATATTGTTATAACCGGGTTTGATGCTGATCCAACAACAATAAAAATGATGGATCCAGGCGGAATGATGGTCGGTAATGTAATGACAGGCCTCAAAAGAATCGGAGCATGGAATGTAAAAGTCGGCGCAGCATTAGCCAGAGGCGCAGAGCTGGATGTAGATAAAGAGGGCAAACTATTCCTGCCAACCAAACTTATCCTGACACAGGCAGTAGTCGACAAGGCGAAAGCAAATGGATGGAAAGATGACGGCGTACAATGGTTAACACCTGCAGACTCTATGGTAACAATTGAGAATGCTACAGTTGACTGGAGTTATAAATAAGCAGCTGCACTTTGTTTGGTGGGATATTTTCAATATCCCACCAAACTGATATTTAAATAGAATAAAAAGAAAATTTTCAATTTTTAAAGAAACATATAAATTAACATGGACAAAGATCAAAATACTTTAACAGAGAAGAAAAACAGGAATCAGGCACTGAGCAGATATCCTAAAAGCCTGTCTTTAATATTTATAATAATATTGCTATTTGTAATATTTGGGGTAATAAATAACAATTTCTTTGGGATTACCAATATTATCAATATATTCAGGCAGACAAGCGTACTTTCACTGATATCGATTGGAATGGCGCTGATAATTATTGATGGAGGATTTGATTTATCTGTAGGTTCAAATCTTGCTTTTGGCGGTGCGATAGGCGCTATGGTTTTAACCCTGACTGGTAGCAGTTGGCTGTCCATGTTGGCTATCTTATTGACCTGCACGTTGATGGGAACCTTAAATGGAGTTGCTGTAGGTGTTTTAAATATCAATCCGTTTATGTTTACCCTGGCAGCATCAGCACTGGCAAGAGGGCTGACATTAGGGCTTATGAATGCACAGTCAGTAGGTGTAACAGGCAAGGCTTTATTATGGTTAGGTGATGCGCAGATTGGCATCATACCTGTTGTAATGATATTTGTTGTAATCGTATATTTAGTATTTTACTTTATATTAAGAAGAAATATGTTTGGTTTGAAGATCTATGCTGTTGGTGGAAACATTCAGGCTGCCCGCGCATCCGGTATTAACACCAAAATGATAGTAACATCTACCTATATACTCACCGGGCTTTTAGTTGGAATAGGTTCGATTGTTACGGTGGGAAGGTTGGCTTCAGTACAGCCCTGGGCAGGGGTAGGCCTGGAATTTGATGTAATCACTGCAGTCATAATAGGAGGAGTAAGCCTTCGGGGTGGAGAAGGCACCATGCTGGGAACTTTTCTGGGAGCGCTGACAATCGGTATTTTAATTAATGGACTGTCATTTATGGCAATAGATCCGTTTTTTCAATATATAATCAGGGGTTTTATAATCATTATAGTTGTTTTAATAGATAACATAATGCATACAAATAGGAGCTCCGCTTATTAACGTAATTAAATTTTAATTATTTAACTAAAAAAATATGGATGACAAGAATAGTTTGAAATTTGATAAATTAGAAATGCTGGGGATCTCAAAGCTATTTCCAGGGGTGAAAGCCCTGGACAAAGTTGATTTTGAGATAAAAGGAGGGACCATTCATGCAATTGTCGGGGAAAATGGAGCAGGTAAATCTACTCTGATAAAAATATTGGCAGGTGTATACAGGAAAGATGAAGGTCAGATAAAAATTGATGGTAAAGAGATCCATATCGCAAGTACGATTGATGCAAAAAAATTAGGGATAAGCGTTATTTACCAGGAATTTTCAATAATCCCGGAGCTAAGCATCAGCCAGAATATCTTTTTGGGGAATGAGATTTCCAGGAAGGTAAATTTTTGGCTGAATAAGAATGAAATGCATAAAAAATCATTGGAAATTTTAAAGAATTTAAATATAGATATAAATCCCAAGAGTAAATTGGGTGATTTGACTGTTGGCGAGCAGCAGCTAATCGAGATTGCAAAAGCTATAAACAGTGACGCAAAGTTAATAGTAATGGATGAGCCTACTTCAGCATTGTCAGACGTTGAGAAAGAGCAATTATTTATTATTATAAGAAAATTAGTAAGCCAGGGGTTAGGCATAATCTATATTACCCATAGGATGAAAGAAATATTCGAGATTGCTGATTCGGTAACAGTGATGAGGGATGGTAAAAAAGTTGGAGATTATAATATTTCTGAGGTCAATGAAGATAAATTAGTCAAATTGATGGTGGGACGTGAATTAGGGGACATCTATCAGCGGGAAAAAGGAAGCATAAAAGGAAAAATAGTTCTTGAAGTTGAAAATTTAAATAGAACAAATGTCTTTTCAAATATAAGTTTTAATGTTAAAGAAGGAGAAATACTGGGGATTGCAGGATTGATGGGTTCCGGTAGGACTGAAATAGCAAGATGTATTTTTGGCATGGACAGATATAGTTCCGGTAAAATATTATTAAATGGCAAAGAAGTAAAATTTACACATCCATTTCATGCAATCAGCAATGGTATTGGGTATGTATCTGAAGACAGAAAAATATTCGGTTTCATACCATTAATGGATATTAAAGAAAATCTTACCCTCCCATCATTAAAATGGATTTCATTTTTAGGCTGGGTAAATTTAAGATTTCAGTTAAAAATAGCAAAAGAATATTCCCATAAATTAGATATCAAATCTCAATTGACCCAAAAAGTCGGAAGCTTAAGCGGAGGCAACCAGCAAAAAGTCGTATTGGGCAAGTGGCTGGCAAGAAACCCTAAAGTCCTTATCCTTGATGAACCAACCAGGGGAATTGATGTTGGCGCTAAATCAGAAATTCACAAAATAATAAACCAGCTGGCAAAGGAAAATATAGCAATTATTATGATTTCTTCTGAATTGCCGGAAATCCTTGGTGTCAGCGACAGAATAATTGTTATGCATGAAGGAGAAATTACTGCAGAATTTGATTATAAAGAAGCAAGCGAAGAAAATATCATGAAAGCAGCAGTGGGCTTGCATAAATCAAATCTATAAGAATTTCAATTTATTACATTTTTACATTTCCCAAAGGATTAATAATGATTGGCGGCTATATTAATAAAACATTGCTGGTTAATTTATCTGACCATAGCGTAGAAGAAGTATATTTCAGTGATGATGTAAAAAGGAAATTCATTGGCGGATATGGGTTTGGCGCGAAATATATTTATGAGAATCAGAAACCCGGCATTAATCCATTATCGGAAGATAATATATTTACGTTATTTGCAGGCCCCCTTACAGGATTAAACTTTCCTGCAGTTTCCAGGTTCACAATATGCGGGAAATCACCTCTGACCAATACATGGGGAGATTCAAATGGTTCAGGCCATTTTGGTCCGGCATTAAAATTTGCGGGTCTTGACGGGCTTATTATTAAGGGAGCTTCGGAAAAACCGGTTTATCTATTGCTGGAAGACGGGCAAGTAAAAATCAAAGACGGGGCAAGCCTCTGGGGTAAGGATACTTATGAGACCGAAGACATTCTGAAGGAAATTCATGGCAAAAAAGCTGAAATTATATGCATTGGCACTTCCGGTGAATATTTATCTCTTCTGTCCGCGGTGATAACAAGAAAAGGAAGGGCTGCTGCAAGAGGCGGCCTTGGCGCTGTTATGGGCTCCAAAAAAATAAAAGCCATTGTGGCTGTCGGCAGCAAAGATGTATACATTGCGGATATTGAAAGATTCAAACTGGTAAAAAATAAATTCATAAAAGAGATTAAGAAAGGCTGCGGTTTATCAGAATTTTATACCTCTACGGGAACCCCGGGCTATGCAACAAACGGGTTGCTTAGCGGTGATTCACCTGTAAAAAATTGGTTCGGTTCAAGCGAGGATATGAAAGATTTCAGTGAGCTTGAATATGATAATATTGAAAAGTATAAAGTCAAAAAAAATGCGTGTTACTCCTGCCCAATTGCATGTTGGGGGCATGTAATGATAAATGATGGAAATTACAGGTTAAAAGAAATCTCTCATATGCCGGAATATGAAACAATCTCTGCATTTGGCAGCTATTCTTTAAACAATAATTTTGAATCAATAATCAAATGTAATGACATTTGCAACAGGTTTGGAATAGATACGATTTCAGTTGGGGCAACAGTCGCTTTTGCCATAAATTGTTATGAAAATAATATTATCAGTAAAAAAGATACTGGTGGAATAGAGTTGACCTGGGGAAACCATAAATCAATTGTTGAGCTCACTGAAAAGATAGCTAAAAGAGAAGGGATTGGGGAAATACTGTCTAATGGAGTTAAGGAGGCCTCATCTATAATTGGAAAAGGCTCGGAAGAGTTTGCCATACATGTGCAGGGCCAGGAGCTTCCGGCCCATGATCCGCGTTTTGAACCGGGTTTTGCCGTCAGCTATACTTTAGATGCAACACCGGGACGGCATTGCCAATTTGGTTCTTTTGTCCTCCCCTCAGGGATAGAAAGAGAATTGCCCGAAATTAAGTTTGTATTTAATAAAACTGAGTACAAAGGCAGAGCAAAAGCTGAGAAAGTGATGTCTTCTTTTATGCATATAATAAATACCCTTGGGGCATGTTTATTCGGTTATTTTTCAGGTGATGTGACCAATTGGCCGGAATGCTACAGCGCTATAACCGGATGGGATGTAAGCTTGAGGGAATTGATAAAAACCGGCGAGAGGATCCATACAATCAGGCATTTATTTAATTTAAGAGAAGGAATAAATCCAATTAATATACCCTATCCAAAAATAACAAAAGGCCTGCCCCCTCTTGAAAATGGGCCGCTGAAAGGAATCAGTGTTGATATTGATAACATGCGTAAAGAATATTTGGAAGAAATGGATTGGGATTTAAAAACATGTATTCCGACTGTCTCAAAACTAAAAGACTTGGAACTTGAATACCTCGGTAAATAAGAATTTTTATTTTGAAATCTTAAAATATATTTGAAATAGGGAGATACAGAACAGCGAATGAAGATAAATAGAATAGAACTTACCCAGGCCAGGCTGCCTTTAAATGAACCTTTTGAAATAAGTTCCGGAGTAATTTTTGAAAAAGACTGCATCATAGTTAAATTATTTACAGAGGAATCAGTGGGAATCGGCGAATCCTCTCCTATGCCTGCGCCTTTTTATTCATCAGAGACTCCTGAAACGTGCATACATATATTGAAAGATTTTATAATCCCTCAGTTATTAAACAGAAATATTGATAAGATTGAAGATGCTGATGCTATATTTTCAAATATCAGGGGAAATAATTTTGCCAAAGCGGGAGTGGAGACTGCATTATGGGATTTGTTATCGAAGCATACAAACAAACCTCTTTTTGAATTTATCGGCGGAAAAAACAGGGAAATACCGTGGAAAATTTCTATCGGTATAAAACCTAGCATAGATGAATTATTGGCAAGTATTGAAAATTTTCTGGAATATGGGTGCAAAGGTATCAAGATTAAAATAAAAAAAGGATGGGATATTGAGCCAATTAAGAAAATAAGAGAGAAATTTGGAAATATTGATTTGACAGTTGACGCTAACTCAAACTATACAATAGAAGATGCTAAAATATTTGAGGAAATGGATAATTACAAATTAACACAGATAGAACAGCCACTGCACTATATGGACCTGTATGATCATTATGTTTTACAAAACAGGATAAAGACGCCGATTTGTTTAGACGAAAGCATTGATAGTGTTACAAATTGTAAAAATGCATTGGATATCGGCAGTTGCAGAATAATCAACATCAAAATTCAGAGAGTCGGCGGCATAAAAAATGCGGTTGCGATCCATGATATGTGCAGAGCAAAAGGAATTCCTGTCTGGATAGG
>PMCC01000063.1:0-4554 GCA_003155275.1 Actinomycetota bacterium
GGAGGGCACCATGTGGCCCAGAAATTTAATACCACTATCTTTCCGGCATAATCATGCATGGACACTTTGTTTTTATCCAGGTCATATAGTGTAAAATCATTTTTATAAACAACTTTTTCGTCAGTAGCTGCAACGGTCGTTCCAGTAGTTTTTTCTTCAGCTGAAGATGAATCCCCGGTGGCTTCAGCTGCTGAATCTGCTGCAGTTTCAGTAATTGCTGAATCGCTGTTTTGCCCAGCCTCTTTGGCCTGGCTAACAGCAGAAGCACCGGAAGTTGCAAGCCTTAAGGGAAGGCTGATAGAGCACCCGTTGAAAGCAAATATAAGGGATATAGCGATTATAAATATTGATAAAAAAACAAACCTCGAAAAACCTTTCTTCATATTCAACATCTATCCTTTTGTATAATAATTAATAATTTCATATTCATCGTCTATCTTTTGCATTGGATTTAGCAATAGTGTACTAGTCAGATAAACTCCCCAACTTTTGCAAATTCATAAACCCTTTTTAAATCATCGGGATCTTTTAAAATATCCCCTTTAAAATCTATGCTGTTATACAAAAAATCGGCATAATATTTTATGTATAAGACATCATACAGTGCCCTGGTTATTTTTTTTGTACAGTCAAAAATATCCGGGGTTTTTGAGCCTGCGCAGGATAAAAGTATCCCTTTCCTGTCAGTTTTACTGATAATATTTTTATCAAGTTCATATTTTAATGCCCAGAATCTCTGGAACCTGTCAATAAATGCTTTTAAATGGCCGGAAACTGAAGTAAAAAATACCGGGCTTGCTATTATAAGCAGGTCACATTCCATCATTTTTGGATATATCTGCTGCATCTCATCATTTACGATACACTCCCCGTCTATAGAACAGTGCCTGCATTCCCTGCAGGGCGATATCTTAAGGTTTGACAAGATTATCTTTTCAACATTAAGTTTCAGGCCGCTGCTGGGTGAAAACTTAGCAGAACTCTTAAGGCCGGCAATAAACCCGTCTAAAAGCTCATCCGTATTGCCACCCCGCCTTGGACTGCCGTAGATAGCTACTGCTTTATATTCTCTCATATATAAACTGGAAGTATCATTATCATTATCCATTTTTTTTAAAATACTTTCTTAAAAACCAATATAAATAATTTACAGGTTTAAAAACATCTCAATTTTTACTTTTTCTCCCGGTTTTATTACCAGGAAGTCATCATCCCAGTTGCAGCTTACGAGCTTTGTAAAAAACTCGTCAGTGCCGTTTATTTCTTCAAAGGCAAGATCAAGCTTTTCTGCCTCCTGCTGCGCGATTTTTCTCCACTCTCCGGGCTCATAATTACCGGTATTTATATAAACCATACGGGTATAGTTTTTAAGCATTTCCTTTACCACCCACTTTAAGGTTTCTTCGCTGTATTTTGCTTTCATCTCTTCATAATTGCTGAGCATGAGATTTTCATTTTCACCAATATAGCCCCTTGTCAGGTAATAGCTGCCGGGTGCTTTGGCCGTCTGTTTTTTATATTCTGAAGTAGAGCCTAAAAACAGGGATATGCAGTCATCGCATTTTGGAATTATCATATATGTATTGGGAGATATCAGTCCATCAACAGACTTTCCGCAAAGGCCGTAGCCCAATACAATAGAGCCATATTCCTGTGAATTGTCTATTTCTTTCTGCAGCACTTCCCTTAAATGATCGCTTTTTTCATGAAGCTTCTTTTCAAAAATAACAACATCCCAGTTTGGCGGCATTCTGTCTTTTACTTCATCATGTACAACATCGCAAACAATAAACTTTACTTTTTTGTTATTACCACAGATATTTTTACTATCTGCAGCAATGTTTTTATTATCTATGCCAGTAATTTTATTATCTGCAACAATGTTTTCATTGCCTGTGCCAGCAATTTTATTATCAACAGCAATATTTTTATTACTTCCACCTGTATTTTCCAACACTACCTCCTTTTAGAGCCTATTCTAATTTTTACTATTTCTTTAACTTACAGCTTTTTTAGAACGCTTAAATATGAACCATTAAGGTTTTTAACATTTGCAAAACCTGCATTTTTTAAAATGCGGTAAGCAAGATAACTTCTATAGCTTGTCCTGCAGTGTACAATAATAGCGCTGCATTTATCAAGTGATAAAATATTCTCCCTCAGCTCATCAAGCGGTATGTTTATTGCATTTTCAATATGCCCGCCTTCAAATTCCCTTTTAGTCCTGACATCAAGTATCGTCAATTGCTCTCCGGCTGCAATTTTCTTTTTTAACTCTTGGATATCAATGGAATCAAACTCGCCCTTACCTGTATTTTCACCTATCATCCCTGCAATGTTTAGCGGATCTTTTGCTGAACCATAAGCAGGATGATATCCCAGGTTAAGATATGCAAGCTCAGAGATCTTCATACGGCATTTTATCGCAACTGCCATGGTGTCAAGTTTCTTGTCGACACTTGCTCTTCCAATCGCTTCAAAACCTATTACAGTTCCGGAATCACCGTCATAAATGATTATCATATGAATAAGGCTTGCGCCAGGATAATAACCCGCATGATTTAAGGAATTCAATTCTATTTTTATTGCATTTATGCCTAGCTTTTTCGCTTCCCTGAATGAGATTCCTGTTTTTGCAAGTTCAATATCTAAAACCTTTATAATTGAGGTCGGATTGCTTTCCGGAAAAGTACTCTTCCCGCCCGCTGCATTATAACCGGCACATCTGCCCTGCATGTTTGCTGTAAATGCAAGGTTTTGGGGTTGCCTGGCTCCTGTTATAAAATCTGTGCATTCAGCGCAATCCCCTGCGGCATAGATATCCTGGTCACTTGTCTGCATATTCTCATTTACTGCAATGGCTCCGGATGGGCCTATTTCCAAACCGCAGGCTGCAGCAAGGGCCGTTTCGGGTCTGGTGCCAGTGCCGATAAATATGATGTCAGAGGGTATTACTTTGCCGCTTGCTGTTTTTATGGCAGTTATCATGTTACTGTCCAACCATTCAAAGCCGGTTATATCCTCATTTTTTAACAATGTCACTTTTTTATCGGCAAGATAGTTTTCAAGATACTCGATTATTTCGAAATCAAATAAAGGCAGTATCTGTCCGGTTTTTTCCACTATCGTTACTTTAAATCCGGCAGCCACAAATGCCTCAATGAGTTCCAAGCCAATATAGCCGCCGCCAATGATCACAGCATTTAGGTCTTCTTTAGTAAGGTTTGCCATATATCCTTTCAGCCTTACTGCATCATCAATTGTCTTTAAGATAAAGGCATTGCCGGCCCCGCAGAGTTCCTCATTAAATATAACCGGCACCGACCCTGTGGCAATTATCAGCCTGTCGTAATGATCTTCGAAAACTGCCCCTGAAGTTAAATCCTTCACCTTTATGCTTTTTGCCGCAGTATCAATACTTAACACTTCATGTAAAACCTTAACCCGTATATTGAACCTTTTCTCAAAACCNNACAATTTCTGCTTCATCTGTGGCCCTTCTTGCTTTGACTGCGGCTGATGTCCCTGCAGCGACTCCGCCGATTACTATTATCCTTTTAGCATCCTGATTTCGATTTTTTCCTGACATCTTAGATGACCTTAACTTTCATGTTTTCATAAATTTCTATTACAAATAAAATAACCTTTTACAACGGCAAGCCAAATCAGCTTATTAATTGATAAATCAAATACCTCCAAAGGTATTATATTAATTGCTCCCCTTCAGGCGGTTTGTCTTATATCAAATAACTTTTCATACGGTAAATCAAATCACCATGTTATTTGCTACAAAATCCATCATTGAACTTATTTTAATACCCAGGCCATACGCCTCGTTGAGGCTGTCAATCTGGAGCCTGCAGTTTTCACATGGAGTTACTAGCACCTTTGCGCCGGTCTTTTTTATCTGTTCGGCTTTTAACCTGCCTGTCTGGATCCTGAACTTATCAAGCTCTGACATTGCAACAAGCCCTCCGCCNNTCATCATAAAATCCTGCATTTCTTCCCACCTGGCATGGGTCATGGTATGTAACGGGCTCCGGGAAGTTTCCTTCCTTAAGGACCACCCTGCCATCTTTTATAAATTCAGTTACAAGCTCGACAAACCCCCTTATTTTAAAGGGAAGTTTTTCTTTTGCCCAGGCTTCATATAAAAATTTCATTACCCTGTAAGCGTGTCCGCATTCAGTGATGATTATTTCCCTGACCTTGAGCCTCTTTGCCTCATCAACGATCCGCTCAGCGATTTCTTTTGCCTTTTTGCTGCTGCCCAGGAAGTATCCGTAATTTGCGGCTTCAAACATGCTAAGGCTCCAGCTNNGCGACATACAGGAAATCTGCGCCTGTGTTTTCCATGGGAATCGAGGCATTGGGGTCATGTAACTTTTCCCGCAGCTCGTCTTCAGTTTCTTTTAATGTCTCCTGCAGGATATCCTTAAACATGTCGATATTTTCACCCTTGAATATTGCCGCATCTGCAAGCTCGCCAAGCATCGTATTGCCCTTCCCGGCGGCGTTGAGTATTTCCTTGGCAACTGACATTACCCATGCTGT
>PMCC01000063.1:4569-10403 GCA_003155275.1 Actinomycetota bacterium
TTCGGGAAAATCCTGCCAACCGGCGATATGTTTTTCTTATATATCCTTCTTACAAGTTCGGCCCTGTACGCCGGCAGATAGGTAATGTCCTTCGTGATTTTAAACTGATGGCAGGCATCCCTGCATATGGCGCATCTTGCGCAGGTGTCAAGGTAAAGTAAAAGCTGCCTGTTTATTTTGCTTTTTAATACTTCAAGCAAGGCCCCTCTTTGGGCAGCCTTTTCTTCTGTCACGGTATTATTCAGGGTACTATTTATTGTATTATTCATGGTATTGTTTTCCATTACACATCACTCCTTACAGAATTTACCGCAAAAGTACCTATTGCATGTGTCAGTTTGCTGAACGGGAAATACATCACAAAAAGATTTACAAAAAATACATGCATTGTAAGGACCCACCTGGCGCCTTTTTCTGCAATTGCCTCAGGAAAATACGGCCTGAATGTAAGGACGCTTAAAAAGTATGCCCTGTATTCGGAAGCGGAGATTTTTGCAAAAAACCTTAAGTGATCCCCCAGGCCGATTATTACGATAAGCAAAAACACGATAAAATAATCTTCAAACACAGATAAATCCTTGTAAGGAGAGAAGAAACGCCTGAAAATATAGAATAAAATCGTTACAAGAAGTATTATCCCCAGGGTCCCGCCGGCAATTGCGCCAAGCTTTTCCATTCCTTCTTTTCCCAGGGCATTTGCAATAGGCGTGAATTCATGCACCATCCTGAAATGCGCAAAAAGCACGGCTGCAAGTGAAAAATGGAAAAGTATTGCAAATGTGTACATCCAGGGATCCGCTTCTGCTGAGTGAGGAAAAATAAATGAGTCCTTTAATAATTTAAAAAACCTTACACCTTTATTTTTAGGCTTTGGAAATATTCCAAGCCGCACCAGAGAGCGAGGGGTTTTTACCCAGCCATATATCTGGTACGCCATGCCAACAATGAATACAAAAACGGCAATGTATACCATTATGCCTGCAGCAAAAAATGAAAATCCGCTCATAAGCTACCTACACCTTTATAATTTTAGTTTACCGGATAAATATTTAATTTAAAAAGCTGTGAATTTGATTTATTTCAGCCTTTTTACATAAAAAATAATATCTTTGCCTTCTTTTTCAGTCTTCAGGACTTCGTTGCCTGTGGTCCTGGCCCATGATGGAATGTCTGCAAGGCTTCCCGGGTCTGTTGCTGTTGCTTTGATTACTCCGCCAACCGGAATATTTTTAATGTTCTGGCTTACCCTTACCATTGGCAGCGGACACAAAAGCCCTTTTAAATCAAGTTCAAGGTCCACTTTTATTTCTTCTGTCATTTTTCCTCCCGGCAATATTGCNNCTTCTTTTAATATTTTTCCTGATTTAAAAACAAAAGCTTAAACTTTTAATTAAAACTTACCAGGTTTTTACCATAAAAATATTAAATATATAATGTTGAAAAAGAATTCTTGGAATGCTCAAGCATAAAAGCAACTCCTACAACATCTTTAACCTCATCTATCATGCTTTCCCTTGGGATCTCAAGAACATCCATACTCATCTGGCATGCGTAGAAATTTACTCCCAGTTCAATAGCCAGTTTCCTTAACTCTTCAAGGGATGGAACACCCTTTGCACTCATCATTTTCTTGAACATCCATCTTCCCAGGCCACCCATGCTGTATTTGCTTGGAGATGCCTTTGAAATATCCCCGCCTTCCATTATACCCATCATTTTGCCCATGAAGCTTTTGCCTGTCCTGACATTTTTTTTCTTTAATGCCCTCAGTCCCCAGAATGTAAAGAACATTGTAACTTCCATATTCGAAGCTGCTGCTCCAGTGGCAATAAGAAATGATGTCATAATCTTATCCATGTCTCCGCTAAAGACTATAAGCGTAGTCTCAAGTTTTTTTTCCTCAGCCATTTTTTTCTCCTCTTCCAGCTTTTTTATTTCTAACTTAAATTGCATATGCAATTAAATTTTACTTACATCCGGTATCCGGATACCTGATATAAACTCAAATAATTTTTTATTCCCCATCTTTAAGATTATCAATTCATTTGTCAGGCTTTAACTTACCCTTGCCCAGCCGTTTTGAATCTGTTTTTTATATACGGATTTATCAATCGGTAACTTATGCTTTTTAATTGAAGTTATTTTACTTTTATATTCTATTTAAGAATTTCCTTCCATTGCCTCTACAACTGTGTCATGCTTGCTCTGAAAAGATTCCTGCAGGACTTCACTTATAAGATCATAAGCCTGGATTATCTTCATATTGGAAATAGAATAATAGATATTATTTCCATCTCTTCTAGTATTGACGACCCCCTTTGACCTTAAAATAGACAGGTGCTGTGAAAGGTTGGCCTGGGAAATACCTGTTTTTTTTACCAGTTCCGTAACTGTTATCTCACCGGATCTCATCATATCAAGTATTGCCTGCCGGTTAGGGTTGGAAATTGTCTTGCAGACATCTGCATGAAGATTGTAGAAATCATTCTTGTTCATGATAACCCCTGAATTCCATATATCTATATATTAATATTGTAATATATTTATAAATTATAATTTTAAGGGTTTTTTGTCAAGGAAAATCTCTTTTTATTTTTATTTTTTTTACAGTGATTATAGGTTTCTGAATAGATTGGGGTCTTATGCAAATGGGAGCCAGGCCAAGTCCTTATAACTTTTTAACACCAAAGCTCCCAAATTACTTCTCTTTTGCTGGTTAAAGTTCAATTATTTTTTGCCATTTACTGGAAAACTGTTCAACTCCGGTCTTTGTGACCCTGAAACCATCTTCCCATCTTAACCCATATTCAGGAGTGGTTACAAAAGTGTCTGCCATAAAGGTCATGTTCTCTTTGAGACTGTAGTCGGAGTTTGTCTCCATCCATGGTTTTTCAACTTCAAATATTCCTGTACCATGGCACGGGCCATAAAGATAATAATCTCCAAAACCTTTTTTAGTGTAAAACTCTTTAAACTTTTTGGCAACATCCCCGCTTATTACGCCCTCTTTTATCCATTCATAAGTTTTCAGGTGCGCCTCCAGGCCAAATTCGACTACTTCCTTCATGCTGTCGGCCATCCTGCCGATTACTAAAGGCCTTCCGATAGCGGACGTATAACCTCCAAATTGCGCGCCGATGTTGATCTGTATCATTTCATTTTTTTCAAGTTTTTTGTAAGTCGTGTTGGAGATGGCATTTCTAGTGCTTATTCCGCTGAAAATATACTGGGGGAATGCCTCGCACTCAGCGCCGTTTCTATATATTGATTCCAAGACCATGCCTACGACTTCTTTTTCTGTAAGCCCGGGCTTTATTTTGCCTAATATTTCATCAAGCACTATTTCAGTTATTCTGTGGGATTCCCTGAGCAATGCTATCTCATTTTCACTTTTTATAATCCTCAAGTTTGAGATGATGTCGTCTGCCCTAACTATTTCAGCATCTTTTGGCAAGGCTTTCCTGACTGAATCATAAACAGGCAGCGGCATAATGGTATAATCCCCAAGACCCAGCCTATTGACACCTTTGCCCCCGCTGATTTCATCAAACAATTCCTTGAAGCTTCCTACTGGTACTCCAGGGTAATCCGGTTCCGCTGATTCCCTGTATTCCGTCATCTTGACGATTTTTTTTATTGTACTTCTGCCCTGGGCAAAAGGTTCTGCTTCCGGACCGATAAGCAGTATTGCTTCGCCTTCTTTCGGGATCAGGACCCCTATAGACTCCCAAACCGGACTGTGGTTGCTGAGATACAATACACTTGCAAAATCAGACTGGGTTGAATGAATAAGGTATGCGTCAAGGTCCCTTTTTTTCATTTCATCCTGGATTTTTTTTATTCTTTCCTGTCGTTCTGCCGGTTTAATCTCTAAAACCATTACTGCCTCCTTTGTTTTTAAATATTTTAAAATTTGCCGGAAGTAATAAAACCAAATCACTAATGATTATTCTTTTATTCTGATTATTTCCATATTATTACTATGCCTCTGCCATTATTCCTCTGACATACCATAGTTTCTACAGCTGATCTTTGTATACTATATAACTGCTACCCTTTCAAAGCGCCCAATGTCATTCCCGAAATAAACCACCTCTGGAATATTACAAAGATTATAAGAATAGGAATAATAGTTATCATTATAGCTGCACTATAAATACCTATTGGAACTATAAATTTTCCCCCTGCGATTTTTGCAATAGCTACAGGGATAGTCTGGAATTTCGGGTCCTGCAAAAATACCAAAGCAAAAATAAATTCATTCCAGGTTTCAAGAAAAAGCAGGATAATGCATGAGGCAATAGCCGGCTTTGAAAGCGGCAATACTATCTGGGCAAATATCCTGAAATCTGAAGCGCCATCTATCTTGGCAGATTCCTTAATTTCCTTGGGGATCTGTTCAAAAAAAGTCCTTAGAATAAGCGTGGCGATAGGTATTAAAAATCCGACATAGGGAATGATAATTGCAAGATAGGTATTGATCAACCCGGCTTTTCTTAAGATAAAGAACAATGGGATCAAAAGCACCTGAGCAGGAATAACAAAACTGGCAATTATAACAGTAAAGGTGAATTCTTTACCTTTAAACCTGTAATTGCTGAAACTAAAAGATGCCAATGAAGCAATTATCATGGCTACTGTAATTGATGAGAAAGTTGCAATAATGCTGTTTCTAAACATTTGCAGAAAAGAAACGTTCAGGTGGACTTTTGCGTAATCTACCGCTTCAATATAATTCTGGAAAGTAACTGCTTTGGGTATTAAAAACAGGAAATCCTGGTAAATGGTCGCCTTTGTTCTTAAAGACAGGGAAAATATATATAAAATCGGGACTACTATTATTATAATGGTAAGTGTTATAAGTATTCTCGAATATATATAAAAACCTATGTCTTTTCTTCTGTCTATACCATATTCCCGTTCGACGGAATTGGCTTTTCTCCTGCCCTTTAAGATTGCCATTTTATTTATACCTCTTCTTTTTTCATCAATCTTATCCTTAAAAACCCGAAAATAATCATGATTATGAACATGATAAATGCAATTGACGAACCAACACCCATTTTATTGGGCCCGTTAGCAGAAAATGAGTAATAATACATTAGCGTCGTAAATACTTCAGACTGGTGTACCGGCCCTCCGCGGGTCAGGACATAAACAATATCAAAAACCCTGAAACTGCCTATAAGGTTTAAGACAATATTAAGTATTATTGTTGGAACAATTGAAGGGATGGCTATCCTGAATATCTTGCCCCACCAGTTCGCCCCGTCCACATCTGCAGCTTCAAGGATAGTCCTGTCAATGGATTGCAAGCCGGCATAAAAAATAACCAGGTTATATCCCGTCCACTGCCATATGCTTACAAAAACAACTACCCATATTGCAAGCTGGACACTGGAAAGCCAGGAAAAATTTATGTGCAATATCCTGTTTAAAAGACCGTCCTGCTGGAGTATCCTTCTCCAAGCCAGGCTAATGGATACCGGAGCAAGTACTCCCGGGAAAAAAATTATAGTCCTTATCACGACACTGTTTTTGAACTTTCCAAAAAAAATGGTTAACGCCAAAAACATTGCCATGATAATTTGAATGGTAATATTGGCAAGCACAAAATAAATATTATTCCTGAATGCTATCCAGAAGTACCTGTCACTAAAGAGTATTCTGAAATTATCAAAACCCACAAAATTTTTAAAAACGGCTGCATCAAAGCCTGTGAATTTATAGAAGCTTAGTATAAGGGACATTACGACCGGTGAAAGAACAATAAAGACAAAAACAATAAGAGCGGGTAATAAAAATGAATAAGGCTGCCCTGAAACGTTCCAAAA
>PMCC01000109.1 GCA_003155275.1 Actinomycetota bacterium
AAGAACTATACAGGCATGAATCAGTTAAAAAAGTAAGAATAACCTATGGCAGAAGTGTAAACCTTGAAAACATCAAAAAGATAATCGAAGTAAAAGAGGTTGACGGCACCGGTGCCTCAAGGGCATCAATCAATTCCCTGGATTTTATAAAACTGATAAAGATAACTGAAGCTGAAGCCATTAAAAGATCTAAGCTTTAAAAAATTATTTTTATAATATTTTTAGTTTTTTTAGACAATGGGTGCATAACAATTTAAATCAATTATTTTAAATTGTCTTAACTTTTAGAATCATAAAACTAAAGTAAAGGAGATAATAGTGCCTGACTATTTAATCGGATCTGATGTAGGGACTGGTGGAACCAAATCTGCTGTCATTGATATTGATGGCAATATACTGGGACAACATTTTATCGAGTATCCCCTGATAACAAATGAGCTGGGCTATGCGGAACATGACCCTCAGTGGTATTGGAATGCAGTTGCTGACACCATGAAAAAAGCTATATCAGATTCAAAAGTCAATCCAAAAAATATCAGGGGGGCAAGCATCAGTGCACTTTCACCGGCTTGTATACTTGTTGATAAGGATCTTGAACCGTTGCAGCTTGCCCATATCTGGATGGACAGGCGCGCAACGAGCCAGTGTGAATGGCTGAGGCAAAACATCGGCGAAGACAGGATTTTTAACCTTACAGGAAATATTATCGATCCTTATTTTGCAATTACAAAGTTGATGTGGGAGAGAGATAATAGGCCTGATCTGTATAAGCGGACATACAAGCTCCAGACTGCAGCCGACTATCCTGCAATGAAACTTACCGGCAAGGCAGTCACAGATTATTCAAATGCCAGCCTTATCAGTATTGCATTTGATGTAAGGAAAAAAACCTGGGATGAAAAACTTTTAAAAGAAATAGGCATAGATATTGATAAATTGCCGGATGTTTATCCTTGTGAAGAAATAATAGGATACGTCACAAAAGAGGCAGCATTAAGGACAGGGCTTGTTGAAGGTACACCTGTGGCGGCTGGCACAGTAGATTGCAATGCCGCCTGGGTTGCAACCGGAGCAATAGAGAATGGAGATGCATCTATAGTAATGGGCACCGCCGGAATTATAGGTATAGTGCATACAAAGGACAGTTTCACAAGAGATATGATTACCATAGTGCATACGGCAAACTCAAGGTCCGCTTATACTACAATTTCAGCCCAGCTCTGTGGCGGTCTTTTCAGGTATTACAGGGATACATATGCTATAGCGGAGCAAAATGCCGCAAGAGATACTGGTTTGGATACTTATGACATCATGAATTTGGAAGCTGACAGGATAAAACCGGGGTGTGATGGTCTTATAGTGCTTCCATATTTCCAGGGTGAACGTACACCAATATGGGACCCTTATGTAAGGGGTATGGTTTTTGGCCTTTCATTTAACCATACAAGGGGACATTTTATCAGGGCTATTATGGAAGGCGCAGGTTATGCTTTCAGGCATAATTATAATCTTATAAAAAACAGTGGAATAAAAATAACCCTGCCATTAGTAATGAGTGAGGGAGGCGCAAAATCCAAACTCTGGCGCCAGATAGTGTGCGATATGCTTGAAGCTCCCGGAGTTTTTACAAGCAATAGTTCGGGCGCACCTTTTGGTAATGCAGTGCTTGCAGGTGTTGCAACAGGTGTTTTTAAAGATTTTTCTGTAGTTAAGAAATGGGTTGAAATAGTGGACAGAACTGAGCCTGTTGCAAAAAATACAGAGCTTTATAAAAAGTATTTTAAAATATTTACTGAGCTATACAACCGTAACAAGGACCTTTATCTCGACCTCGCAAAAATTCGTGAAAACAGAATATAAAAAGATAGTCCTTAAATTTAGACTGTTGCCAAAAAAATCAGCCGATATATTTTACAGGAGCAGGATATTGAAACCCGGGTTCTGTATAATTCAATTCTGCAATATGTTTAAGGTACTTTTCTGTTGTCATATAAACCCAGGTATGTTTTCCGAACCACATACCGCTCATTGATACTTTTACCGACAGTTTTTCCAAATAATCCATCGTTACAGAATAATTTTCAAGTTCGTATGCAAGATGGTGGAACCCTTCTCCATTGGCTCTCCTGTACGAGTAATAGATGCTTTTTTCATCCCTTGGCTGGATTATCTCAAAATCAATACTGCCGATTTTGGATATCCCCAGCCTCATGGAGTAGTCCTGCCTTTTTCCGCCTACAGTCATATCATACACTGTCTCCGGTCCAAATTCCCATATCCTCCAGGGTAGGATGCCGTACCCTGAAACACAAGTATCGGCCATCCTGTCAACATCATCAACAACAAAAGCTACCTGCCCAATCCTCCTAAATACCGGTTTTATTTCAAGCTCATCTATTGCTTGTCCCGGATAAACCATTGAAGGTAAAGGATGAGTAATTTTTTTTATACCAAATCTATTCTCTTTAAATGTAAAGAAACCTGGATCACTTTTTGATATGGAAACAATATGTTTGAGTTCCGTTTGTGTATCAAGGTAGGTATATTTATTGTGCCCGAAAAAATTTCCGGACATTAACTGCTTTATTTTTTTGTTTTCAAAAAAATCAAGGACCTTGTCATAATCCTCAACAACATATCCTATGTGGTGCAGGTTTTCTCCATGCTTCTCCAGGAAATCAGCATATATGCTCCTATCATCCAGGGGCTGTATCAATTCAATGCCTGTTTCGCCCAAGCAAACCAGAGCAATCTTGAAACTGTATTGACATTTTTTCTCTTTTACTTTCATGTCCATTATGTTGCCGGGACCGCATTCATAAAAAGTCCATGGCCCAATGCCGAACTTGTCAGCATAATTTGCCGCAGTTTTTTCAACATTCCTTACAACAATTCCGATATGGTCAATGCTTTTAAATATTGGATTTCCCCCGGGGTTGCTTGCACCGGTCATAAGCCTGCCTCCTTGGATATATTGAGATTCTTATAGTACTTATTATATGCAGTTATATTTTCCTTTGCAATTTGCTTGCAACAAAAATATAAGATTTAAGCTATGCATCGAAAATCTTCTGATTGCAAATATTATATTTCAAACGGCAGTTTTAAAGCGTATACTGAACCCTGCCAGGTTAAGTTACTATTGGCATATAAACTTAATAATTATCAGCAACTATCAATTTTTAAAAAATACCTATATTCTGTATTGACGGTTACTAATGTTTAGAAATATTATTAGCACTAATAAAAAAATCAATAAAGATTGGAGGTTCAAATGGAAAAAGTTATTATAGGTGCAGATGCATCAGGTTTTGACATTAAAGAGGTTATCAAGCAGCATCTGGAAAAAAAAGGCTATGAATTAATTGATATAGGAATGTATTCAATGGATAAGGATATACCATATTACGAGATAGCGGCAATTGCTGCTCAAAAGATCCAGAGCGGTGAAGCGGCCAGGGCTATTCTTTTTTGTGGAACAGGTATGGGTGTCTCCATCGTAGCAAATAAATTCAAAGGCATTTATGCAAGTGTAGTTGAATCAGAATATACAGGCCAAATGGCAAAGGTAATAAACAATTCAAATGTCCTAACTTTAGGCGGGAAGATTTTCTCCGACCATAAAGCCAAAATAACTGTTGACCTTTGGCTAGAGGCAGAGCATACTAAGGGTTTTTGGAATCCGGCAGCAGCAGATTTCTTAAAAGCATCTTTAACTGAAATTAAAAAAATCGAGGATAAGAATTTTAAATAAACAGGATTTCCAAAATTAGTTTCCATATATCTTATGTATTCATATGATCGCTTAACGGGATATCATAATTTCATGGAAATTCAGCCTGATGAACTATTGTAAGTGTTTTAGGCAAAACAGTAAATCTTCAATATTGACCCAGGTTGAGATCCCGGATGAAAAAGGTTCCAGCTTTCGTAGTTTACTTTATTTTGTTTATTATCGAAAAAATAAAAAGATACTGGGAGGAAAAATAAAATGTCCAACAGGTTAAAAGACAAAGTTGCTATTATTACCGGGGGGAGCGCCGGGATAGGAAAAGGAATAGCAAAGGCATTTATTTCAGAAGGTGCTAAAGTTGCAATATGCTCAAGAAATGAAAAGTCGCTAAAAGAGGCTGTAAATGAATTAGGAGAAAATAATGCCATGGGCGTCAAGTGTGATGTAACAAATTCAGGAGATGTCAGAAACTTTATTGGCCAGGTTGTAAAAAAATTTGGTAAGATAAATATTGCAGTAAATAATGCAGGCAAAAATCCCACAAGGCTTTTTACTATTGAGGATACGACTGAAGAAGAATGGGATGAGTATCAGGGGATAAATGCAAAAGGTTCTTTTCTTGTGTCAAAATATGCTATACCGGAAATCAGGAAAGCTGGCGGTGGCTCAATAATTATGATCACATCGATTTCGGCAAAAGTGGGCCAGGCAAATGTAGGATGCTATAATTCTTCAAAAGCTGCCCAGGAAGGGCTTGTAAGAAGTATGGCGGTTGATTTTGCAAAAGACAAAATAAGGGTAAATGCAATTAGCCCGGGATGGGTAATGGTGGAAGTCTTACTTGAGGCTAGGACCAAGATCATAGATTATATAAATTCCATCCATCCTGTGGGCCGTATAGGTTATCCTGAAGATATAGCATGGGCTGCAGTATACCTGGCATCAGATGAGTCCACCTGGGTTACAGGATCAGTCTTTGATATAGATGGCGGCTACACTGCAGTTTAAATCGATAAGTATTAAATCAATAAATAAAATATATATTTATAGCTTTTATCATGAGGCAGCTAAATGAGCTTTAAGTTCAATTGGTTTGGTTTGTGTAATATGTATTGATAAATTTAATTTAATAGTAAGGTTATACTTTTGTAAAAAGACTCAAGTATAATATAACTTGATGTTGCACCGACATCAAGGTGTCCTTTACTTCTTTCAAGGAGTCTTGAAGACCTGCCAATCCTGCTGATTATATCTTTTGTCGAAAGCATACCTTTTTTCGCAGATATTAATGCCTTTTCAAAAGCTTCAGGAAGCTCCAGTTCAACGATTGCCTTTCCATATTCTGTGACGAATGGTTCTAAAGTGTCCACCATCGTCTTGTCTCCTATCTTTGCACCCCCGAGGGATTTAATAGATTCCAACATACTTGCAAAAAGGTTAAGGATATCATTTTTATTAAAGCTTGACTTTCCTTTTAAAGCGACTCCTGCTTTTACAAGACCACCGCCATAAAGTGGTCCCATGGCTCCGCCGATTTCATTTAATAATACTTTACCGGCGATAATCAGCATTTCTCCACCATCCTGGGTTTCAGAAGCTAAAAGCTGTTGTTTTATTTTTTTAAACCCCTTTTCCATGTTGGCACCATGATCGCCATCTCCGATTTCTGCGTCAAGCTCAGTAAGATAATTGACATTTTTTTCTATGGCATCGGATATATTGAGAAGAATATTCTTAAAATCCGCAGCTGAAATAATCATGTTTTTTCCTTTTTACTGTTGATTAAAATTAAACATTTAAACAAATTACAGGTTAAAAAAATCAGTAATGAACCCAAATATTTTTTTGTAAGGACTAGGCCAATTTTTTTTAAGAGCCTGACCTATATTTTTATAAAAGCCTCAAATAAATTCTGGATAAAATTTATTTATTCAAATCAAACTGTTTAAACATAGGGCTGTCTGCTTTTGCAAGTATAAGCCTTGCAATTTCATCATCGACTTTGGTCAGGGTGATGGAAAAGCCGGCCATTTCAAGCGATGTAAAATACTCCCCGACATAAGTTATAAGTTTATTAATCTTATATTTCTGCAAAATTTCAGTCACTTTCCTGTTTACAATATACAATTCCTGGAAGGGTGTAGCCCCAAGCCCGTTAATCAGAACACTTACCGTGTCATTGTTTTTAAAAGGTAAATCTTCAAGTATTGCATCCAAAAGTACTCCAGTAATCTCGTCAGCGCTTTTTAACTTTTCTTTTTTTATTCCCGGTTCTCCATGATGACCAATACCGATTTCAATTTCATCATCTTCAAGCTTAAAACTGGGTTTTCCTGTCGCAGGAATGATACAAGGGAAAGAACCGACACCAAAAGATCTTGTATTAAACACAGCCCTTGAAGCTACATCTTTTATTTGTTTGATATTCATTCCTTCAGCTGCCGCAGCACCTCCGACTTTCCACATAATGACCTCACCTGCAACTGCGCGCCTGTTTTCCATTGTGTCTTTTGGTGAAGAAGCTATATCATCCTTTGCAATTACTTCATCTACCTCTATTCCTTCCATCTCTGCAAGAGTTTTGGCCATTCTGAAATTCATTATGTCTCCAGAGAAGTTTCCGTAAAGGCATATTACGCCTTTGCCCATATTTATTTTTTTTATGCCCTTATATATCCAGACAGCAGGAGGAGCCGCAAAGATCTCACCGATAGCAGCAGCATCACACAATCCTTCACCAACATAGCCTAAAAACGCCGGCTTGTGGCCAGAACCTCCTCCGGTTATGACACCAACCTTTGCAAATGAAGGATCTTTTTTCCGCACAAGGACTCTTGCATCTGACAAAACTTCTACACTGTCCGGATAAGCCGCAACATATCCTTCAAGTGCTTCATCTACTACTACTGTAGGGTCATTTATGAATTTCTTCATGTTTAGTACCTCTTAAAAAATTATGATGAGAAACTATATTTAAAAAATCTTTTTAACTTATAAAAAAATAGAGTTTATAAAATAATATTTTTTTACAATCAGTAGCATTTTACAGTAACCATTTATATTTGTAAAAAACATTTTATGTGGTTACATTTTGGAAATAAAATGATAGAATTTTATAGAAATAATCAGTTATGAATTGAAATATTTAAGTTTGAAAATCATTATTTAGATTTATTACCTTATTATTCTAGGAGGGATCGTATGGATTGGGGAATGAAGAACAGGTTAAGCAGGTTAATACCGGGAGGCAAATGCTTTTTTCTGCCTATTGATCATGGATACTTTCAGGGACCTACGCACGGTCTGGAAAGACCTGGTGAAACAATAAAACCTTTGATCCCTTATGTGGATGCACTATTTTGCACAAGAGGAACCTTGAGAGCTGCAATAGATCCTGATAGAAGTCTTCCGATAGTATTAAGAGTAACTGGCTGTACAAGCATCATAGGCCACGATCTTGCAGATGAAGAACTGACAACTTCAATTGAAGAAATAATTAGGTTGAATGTTGATTCTGTTGGAGTATCAGTATTTATAGGAAGTGACTATGAGAAACAGACTCTCCAGAATCTTACTACAATGGTAAATGAATGTGAAGATTTCTCAATTCCTGTAATGGCTGTAACTGCGGTCGGGAAAGAAATGGAAAAAAGAGACGTAAGATACCTTGGATTATGTACAAGGATATGTGCGGAGTTGGGAGCCAGGATAGTCAAAACTTACTGGTGCGAAGATTTTAATAAGGTTGTCAATGGCTGTCCAGTCCCTATTATTATTGCTGGAGGACCAAAATGTGATACAGAAAAAGAAGTGTTTGAGTTTGTCTGGGATGGCATGCAGAAAGGTGCAATCGGGATAAATCTTGGGAGAAATGTATGGCAGAACCCGAATCCAGTTGCTGTAGCTGCTGCCTTAAAAGCAATTATTCATGAAGGTGTTGATATAAGTGCTGCAGTCAAGATTTTCCAGGATCTAAAAACAAAATAATATTTAAATAGCCGGAGGTAATTTCAATAATGGCAACGACTCTTACAAAAAAAGACTTGATTTCTATATATGAAAGCATGTTCAAAATAAGAAAATTTGAAGAGGCCACTGTGAAATATTATGCACAGGGAAAGATACCCGGATTTGTGCATTTGTATATTGGTGAAGAAGCGATTTCAACAGGTGTGTGTGCTGCATTAAAAAAAGATGATTATATAACCAGTACTCACAGGGGACATGGACATCTCATTGCTAAAGGTGGAGATGTCAATAAAATGATGGCTGAACTTTTTGCAAAATCTACTGGATACTGTAAAGCAAAAGGCGGCTCGATGCATATCTGCGATCTTAACCTTGGCATTATGGGCTCCAATGGTATTGTAGGCGCAGGATTGTCGATAGCTGCAGGTGTCGGGGTTGCTGCAAAAATGCGGGATGCCGGACAGGTATGTGTCTGTTTTTTTGGAGACGGCGCTTCAAACCGGGGTACATTTCATGAATCTGCCAATATGGCATCCAGTTTTAAGCTGCCTGTGATTTTTGTATGCGAGAATAATTTTTATGGAATATCAGGCTGCGTGAGGGATACTATGAATATAACTGATATAGCAGCAAGGTCAGTATCTTATGGCATGCCTGGTATAAAAGTGGATGGCAACAATGCTATAGAGGTATATAATGCTGCAAAATCGGCAGTCGATTTAGCCAGGAGCGGAGGAGGGCCAACTTTAATTGAGGCTGTCACATGGCGGCACAGGGGTCACTGGGAAGGAGATCCTGATAATTACAGGGATTCAAGAGAATGTGCAGATTGGCTGGCAAAAGACCCTATACCAAGGCATGCAGAATATTTGGTTTCCAAGGGTATTGCTACAAAAGACGAGGTTAAAATAATTGAAAGCAAAGTCATTTCAGAAATAGACAATGCTGTTGATTTTGCAAAGAGCAGCCCATTCCCTGAACCGAAAGACCTTTATACTGATGTATATGCGTAATGAAGTGATCCTGGGAATCGATGTAGGCACTTCCAGCATCAAATGCAGCCTTTTTGATTATACTGGAAAAGAGATTTTTACATCTCACAGTGAATATGGCTTATTAAATCCCTTGCCGGGAGTATTTGAGATTGATACAGAAGTCCTCTGGAATGCAGTTATTGATTCCATAAAAAAAATAGTTATGCAAAACGAAGTGGACGGCAAGGCCTGCAGGATATCTGCTATCGGTATTTGTGCAATGATGATAATGCCGGTACTTATTGACAAAAGCAATGCCGTTATTAGGCCTATAATCCACTGGTTTGACGAAAGGCTTCAGGGCCAATACTACAAATTAAAAAAATCCGGGACGGACAAAATCATTGCAGGTATTTCCGGCAGCAGTTTAACCGGTGAAAGTACGATTAATGCCCTTGCATGGATAATGGAAAACGAACCGGCAAATTTTGTCAGGATAAACAAATTTTTTATGATAAAAGATTTTGTTGGCTTTAAGATGACAGGAAGCATACTGAGCGACTATGGCGATGCTTCGGGCAGTCAGATGCTGGATACAAAAAAATGGGAATGGCCCGGAAACAATGGAGAAGTCATCGAAGGGCTGAATATTAAAAGATCTATTTTCCCGGAGCTTGCAAACCCTCAGGATTTGCGGGGGAAACTCTCCAGAGAGGTTTCAAACCTCACAGGAATTCCTGAAGGCATTCCTGTTGCAATAGGATCAGGAGACGGCATTTCTACGATTTTTGGCCTGGGTACTTACAGGGATGGACAGACAGGATTGATTGTGGGTTCGGCGGGTGTCCTTGCTACATCTGTCAGGGATTTTCCTTCGGATGATAAATTCAGGACTTATATTTTTTGCCACCCTTTCTGTGACAGATGGTATTCGATGATGGCGACTGCATCATCCGGTGAAATCTTCAGGTGGTACTATAATTCAGTTGTAAAAAACAAAGATTTATCCATGGCTGACCTGGATAATGAAGCTGAAGGAGTTTCTCCAGGGGCAGACGGTATAATGTTTCTGCCATATTTGCTGGGCTCAAGGAATCCTTACAGCAATCCTGGTGCGACAGGAGTTTTTTTGGGCATAAGATACAAACATGAAAGAAAGCATCTTACAAGAGCAGTGCTTGAAGGCATATCTTTTGAACTCCTGGACCTTTTAAAGGTCGAAGAGGAAATTCTGGCAAAAAACAAAATGGAAATTAATGAAGTAAAACTTGCAGGGGGAATTGTAAAAAGCAAGTTTTGGATGCAGCTACTTGCAGACATATTGCAAAAAGACCTTGTTACCACTGGGGCTAAAGAGCTTGGAGCTCTTGGCTCAGCCATTATTGCTTCAGTTTCTGCCGGAGTCTATAAAGATTTGGAAACTGCGGTAAAGAATATGGTTAAAGATGACATAACAGTAAAAAGCAATCCTCTATTTAAAGAGGTATATAGTGAGAAGTTTAAACTTTTCAGGGAAATATATAAAACACTTGAAAGCAAGTTTGAAAAGTTTGCCTGATTATTGATATCAACAATAACTTTTAATGCCAGAAGTTTTTTGGAAAAATTGTTTAAATAAAATGTTTTTTTATTGACAGCTAAAAGGAGAGTATATGGCAGACAAGAACAAAAAATCCGCGGGTATGCCGGAATGGATGGGGAGTTATCCTAATCCACCCGATAAAAAGGTCCCGGCCATCAGGAGGAAAACAGATGCAAAACCGCTTGTTTATGGAAGGGGCAGGCATCTTGACAGCACTCCGCTTTATATAAGCACTGATAAGATAGGTTATCTTGGTGAATATACAGTACCGCCTGGAGAGTTTTTTGATCCACCGGATGTGCATCCTGGAGATGAATGCTACTATTGTATTTCTGGAACAGCACACCTTTTTGATCCGGTCAACGGCGATGTTGTGGTATTAAATCCGGGTGATGCCCTTCTTATCCCAAAGGGTACATGGCATGTAGGATTTAATTTCGGTGACAAACCTTTCAGGCTGCTTGCGCTGGTTGCGCCTCATATATGGTCTGCAGAAGATCAGGGTCTGGATGTATATTTTAAGGGCAAACAGGCTTTTTATAAGGGAGAATAACCGGTTGATTTTAATTTAAAAAAGAATTTAAAGACGCCAATTTGTAAAAAGAAAAGGAATTAAAATGGAAAATATAAAAGAATTAACAGCATTGGAAAAGTTGGGCAGGTATCCCGTATCAGGTGAAGAAGCAAGAAAGAACCAGAGGCTAATACACATACCAAAAGATAAGATGCTCAGGCTGATTCATGGTAAAGAAAACCATATACTTGTATCTTTTTATATCAGCAATGATTTTGTGCATTTCGGCACTATCCAGATACCAAAAGGTATTTACTCCGACCCGGAAACGCATAAAGGCGATGAGGTACTATTTGTCTTAAAGGGAAAGCTTACTGTACAGGTTTATGAGAAAGACGGAGAAGACGATACAAGCGTACTTCATGAATCTTTTGAAATACTGCCTGAAGAGCAGTTTTTAGTTCCGGAAGGCATGAAACACAGGTATCTTAATTTTTCCGATGAGGTTGTAGAGGCTGTGTTTGGAATCGCGCCAGAGCTTTAAGCCTAAAAACTCATAGGCTGGCCAAAAGATATGCTGCAAGGTAAAAATGCAGCGGGGTTTTTGACCTGGCAAAAGTTGGAAATGATATTAATGCTGATTTTTGGATTTAAAGTTAATTATTGGTAAATATAGAGTGTAATCAATATTTTAAAATGAATTGAGTGTAAAAAATGAATGAAGACAAAGATAAAAATATAAAAAAAGCAAAAGTCCCGGAATGGATGGGTAACCTGCCATTTCCACCGGATAAAAAAAGACCCAAGGTCATCAGGAAAGAAGATGTTGTAAATACTGTTTACGGCAAAGGGGATAAGCCCATAAAAGTCACCATTGTTGCAGACACAAACAGGCTGTATTTTTCAGATTATTCCATAAAACCAGGCGGCTGGTTTGAGCCACCCGATATCCATGCAGGGGATGAAGTGTATTATTGTCTTGAAGGCGAAGCCACGATGTTTGACCCTGTCAATGGAGATACTTTTGTGCTCAAAGAAGGTGATGGATTTCTAATACCTAAGGGGACTTGGCATGTTGGTTACAACTTTGGGGATAAACCCTTCAGGCTCCTGACCATAATTGCTCCAAAAGCCTGGGCTGATTTAAATGTAAATTTTGAAGGCAAACAGGCTTTTTATAAAGCAGAACCCGATAATTAAGCTTACAGTAGTTGAGAAATCACCCAAACAGTGAGGCATAGGTTAAACAAGGAGTTTATAAAATTTGCATCTTTTGCATTTTTTATAAACTCCCATGATGATTTTAAATACATTGCATATCTTTAATTCATCATATTCTGACCCTGATTATTTAATTTTCAGCAACTCAAAATAATTATATCAGTCACCTGAGTCAATGATTTCTGCAAAAACTTCACCTACCTGGACTGTCCCTTCTTCCTTTAAAATTTGCAGGATGCCATCTTTTGGTGATTCAATCGAAGTTGTTATTTTATCTGTTGTGATTTCAACCAAACCTTCTCCAGATTTCACAATATCTCCGTCATTTTTCAGCCATTTATCGATTGTTCCTTCTGTTGTTGTCAAGCCCAACTTGGGCAGGAATACATCTTCCTTCATTAAAAACCTTTCCTGGATTTCTATAGATTTAAAAAATATATAATAAAAACTATGTATAAAAAATTAAACTAGTTTTACCAGTTTAAGAACGGCAGCCTCTATTTTTTCAGGGCTTGGAAGAAATTCATTTTCCAATATCGGGCTTAAAGGGATAGTGGTATTTGGAGAAGTGACCCTTATAATTGGACCCTTAAGGCTTGAAAAAGCCTCTTCTGATATTATAGCTGAAATCTCGCCGGCGAATCCTGAGGTCCTGTATGCTTCCTGCACTATTACGGCCCTGCCTGTTTTTTTAACTGATTTAATGATAGCGGCAGTGTCAAGAGGAACCAGGCTTCTTATATCTATGACATCGACATTTATTCCTTGTTTTTCTAGATTTGCTGCGGCTTTAGCTGCCCGATGTACCATTAAACCCCAGGCAATTACTGTTGCATCTTTACCTTCTCGTAACAATTTTGCCTGCCCTATCGGTATAGTATATTCACCTTCAGGACAATCACTGCTGATTCCGTAAATAAATTTGTGTTCAAAGAAAATAACTGGGTTGTCGTCTCTTATGGAACTTATCAGGAGACCTTTTGCATCATAAGAATTTGAAGGATAAACGACTTTTAGGCCTGGTATATGAGTAACCCATGCTTCAAGAGTCTGTGAATGCTGGCCTGCACCGCTTACTCCGGCACCACAAGCAGTCCTGACAACCATCGGTATTTTTGCTTTTCCGCCAAACATATACCTCATCTTTGCCGCCTGGTTTGCAATCTCGTCCATGGCAATACCTATAAAGTCTGAAAACATTATCTCCACTATTGGCCTGTAACCTGCAGCAGCTGCACCGACGCCGATGCCTGCAATAGCCGTTTCAGATATTGGTGTGTTCATCATTCTCTCAGGACCAAATTCTTCTATCATTTTACCTGTAACTCCAAAAGCTCCGCCAATAATTCCTATATCTTCACCTGCGAGAAATACTTTTGGGTCCCTCCTCATTTCAAGAGTCATTGCTTCTCTTACAGCTTCGGACATCGTAAGTTTTCTTTCACCAGCCATAATTTCCTCCAGTTTTAAAAATTTAATTCGGCAAATTTATTAATAGATTTATCTCTGATTTCCGGTTAAGATATTTTTTCAGCATAGAAAGAATTAATTTGTAAGACAGACTAATCATTTTCTCATTACTATAGCTTTTAATAGCTGTTTAAAAACACATTATTTAATATATAAAAACCTAAGTCAATGGCTATTTAAAAATTGACATGCCTTAAAACCAGTTTTTGAAAAAAATTCAATAACTTAAAAGTTATTTTAGTTCAAGAATAAATGTGTTTATCATATAATATCTATCAATATTTTTTATTAGCCAATTTTTTATTTCAGGAGGCAAAAATGTCAAAATATTTCCTTGGAATTGACGGCGGCACTGAATGTATTAAATCCGGTATTTATGATGAAAAAGGCAACATTCTTGGCATCAATGCATTTTATTACAATACNNTTAAAAATATCACAGGTAAAACCTGAGGACATAACAGGTGTAAGTTATGACGGTACATGCTGCACGGTAGTATTTGTTGACGAAAACAATGAGCCTGTCCGGAACGCAATCATATGGATGGACGTACGCTCGTCTGAAGAAGCAAAATTTATTGAATCCCTGGATATGCCTCAGAGAAAATATAATGGATGGGGCCCGGTGTCCGCTGAATGGTTTCCGTGCAAAAGCTTGTGGGTAAAGAAAAACCAGCCGGAAAAGTATAAAAAATCAAAAATAATCGGACAGTTTACTGATTGGCTTACCAATGAAATTACCGGAATCTGGACCACCGGTATATCGACCGCGACAATAAGGGGTTATTACGACAACCGGAACGGTGGTTGGCAGAAAGATTTTTATGAAAAAATAGGAATAGGGGATATATTTGAAAAAATACCTTCCCCGGTTTTAAGACTCGGTACTCCTGTGGGAAATGGGGTATCCCAGCAGTTTTCAAAGCTTACAGGGCTTGTAGCCGGCACACCTGTTGGCCAGGGCGCAGTCGACGCCACAGCTGCAAGCATAGGAGCCAATGCATTCACATCCGGTAAAATATTCGGCGTACTTGGTTCATCTAATTTTTTACAGACAAATATCGATAAGGAATTTCATGCAAAGGGCGTTTTCGGCAGCTATCCTGACATTGTAGTTGATAATTTCTCTGTTGAAGGCGGGCAAACATCTACAGGCACAGTCCTCAAGTGGTTTAAAACAAACTTTATAAACTCACAAATTGAGGAAGAAGCAAAAAAGCGCAATATCAGCATTTATGCTTATCTTGACCAGCAGGCTGCCAGGCTTCCAATAGGTTCAGAAGGGGTTATTGTGCTTGAACACTGGCAAGGAAACCGCACTCCTTTTACAGATCCTGAAAGCAGGGGAGTCATAAGGGGCCTTTCATTAAAGCATACCCCGGTTCATATTTACAGGGCGATAATGGAAGGTATTGCTTACGGTACTGAGGCTTCACTCAGGATCATAAAGGAGAATGGTTTTAATCTTGTCGAGATGATAGGGGTAGGAGGCCATATGAACAGCCGTTTATGGACACAGATTTATGCTGATGTAACAGGGCTTCCGATAAGAAAAACCACAAATCCTGAAGCAACCTCACTTGGTGCTGCAATAATTGCTGCTGTTGCTTCGGGTGTTTATAGAGGATTTGTTGAAGCTGCTGATAATATGGTGACTTTTGCAGAAGAGGTAAAACCTGATATGGATAACCATTTAAAATATAAGGTGATTGTTGATGAGTATATCAAAACCTACTACGCGCTCAGGGAAAGCCAGTATCTGATAAACGACTATATAAAAGATTTATAGATTCAAAAACATATGAAATACAGGAATATTTTGTCTATAGAAGAGAAGCTGGTTCTTTACAGGACAATGAAAAAGATAAGGCTTTTTGAAAGGACTGTGCATCAGCTCATCTTACAAAATCTTGCTTTCGGAAGTATCCATTTTTATACTGGAGAGGAAGCAATAGCGGCAGGAGTTTGCTTTTGCCTGGAAAAAAAGGATTATATAATGAGCAATCACCGCTGCCACGGGCATATAATTGCCAAAGGTGGAGATATAGGCAGGATGCTTGCTGAGCTCATGGCAAGAGAAGATGGCTATTGCAGGGGAAAAGGTGGCACCATGCACATGGTTGTTCCAGAAATAGGTATGATGGGGGCTAATGGGATAGTCGGTTCAGGCCTGCCTATTGCTGTCGGCCTGGGTTATGCGTGTAAAAATTTTAAAAAAGACAGGATAGTTGTTGCTTTTTTCGGTGATGGTGCTGCCAACACCGGAGCTTTTCATGAATCTTTGAATCTTGCATCTGCCTGGGGTCTTCCAATTCTCTTTGTATGTGAAAACAACCAGTATGCTATTTCTACGGATATTAGCAAAACTATTAATATTAAAAACCTTTCGCAACGCGCCAAAGCCTACGGTATTCCCGGGCTTTCAATAGATGGCAATAATGTAATCGATATTATTAACCATACCATGCAATTAGTATCGTATATAAGGGCTAAAAGCATCCCGGCTCTCTTGGTATGTGAAACATACCGGCAAATGGGCCATTCTATAAATGATCCAAGAACCTACAGGTCAAAATCTGAAGAAGATTTCTGGTATTCAAGGGATCCTATTG
>PMCC01000025.1 GCA_003155275.1 Actinomycetota bacterium
CAATAGGTACTTCAGACGTCCTTATCCCGGTTTTGGAAAAAGTTTGTCTTTCAGAAAATATGTTAAAAAACAATTATTGCTGTTATCCGTATGTCCTAAAAGATAAGTTTATAACACTCTCACTTAACCTGACAGGCGGCTTGCTGCTTAAATGGTATAGAGATACTTTTTGCTATGAGGAAAAAGAAACAGCAAAATCAACAGGGAAGGATGTTTACCAGATAATTGATGAAACAATCTATGGCAAGCCGGTTAATGTTTTCGTACTGCCGCATTTTATTGGGAGTGGAACGCCCTGCCTGGATTCCAATTCGAGGGGTCTTATAATAGGATTAAACCTTGAGACTGACAAATCCAGGATCTCTAAGGCTATAATGGAAAGCAATGCTTACGAGAATAGGCTAAACATTGAAAAGCTGGAAAGTATAGGTATAGTAATAAAAAAGTTAGTTGCAATTGGCGGAGGAGCAAAATCTTCAAAATGGCTGCAAATAAAATCAAATGTGACTGGTAAAAAAATTGTGACCTTAAATAATAAAGAAGCTGCGAGCCTTGGAGCAGCACTGCTTGCAGGTATAGCCATTGGTGATTTCAGGTCACCCGAAAATGCTGTGAAAGCAACAATACATGAGAAAAATGTTTTTACGCCAGATGATAAAATTACCGCTGAATACAATAAAAGATATAGTATTTATAAGGAAATATATTCAGTGAATTCAGATCTGCTGCATAAAATTGCCGAGCTTGATGATTAATTCAGTGAAATATGGAATTCTTTGAAATTGTCCTGATTTTAATGCCTGTTTAATCGAATATACTATAAATGAAGAACACCGGAAAGCTAAAATCCAATAAAAAATCAATTAGGGAATCCATCAAATTGCCATTTATATTTATCGGAATATGCCTGCTTGTTATTATGTTTTGTGGATGTTTAAACAAAGAACAAAGGCAGTCCGAAGAATCTGCAACTCCCGGTGAAGCCACAATGACAATAATTGAACATGATATATCGGTAAATGACGGCAGTGACAGCAATTACAGTAGCGAAAACAACGATGGCGGCGGCAACACTGGTGAAACTCCTGTAAGCTTTATCGAAAACAGGATTGAAAACGTCCCATATTACTTTATTGCCATATATAATGAACCAAACAAAAAAGCCGGGATAGAAAAGGATATAGCAGAGAGGTTTAATTATCTGGAAGAAATGATAATTAAAGCTGATGAATATAATATAAAATTAACGCTTCGGTTTTCGCCGCAGTGGACAGCATATATTGCAGGAAATCCCGGCAGGCTTGCAATGCTTGATGAGTGGAGCCTGTCAGGGCACCAGATAGTGTACGAAACAGGTTTTGGATTTCCAGGTTTTACAGGATTCGAAGAAAGACTTTTAGAAACCAGCCCAGAAAAGGGCATAAATGAGTTTATATTGTCCGGTATAGTAAACGGGACTTTAAGAAAATGGCTCACACTCTACCAGGTCACAAATAAAGAATTCTTAAATCAGGCTATAAAGACTGTTGAAAAGCTGGACAGCAGTGTTGTTTATGGGGTCGCCGCCCAAAGTGTAAAAGAACAGACGCCATTTTTTTATGCATATCTTGATTATCTGCATTCCATTGACCAGGAAGGCTTAAACAGCAAAACCCTTACATCAATTATTGAAAAAAAGTTGATCCCGGAAAAGACCATAATTGAATAAGTTCCAAAATTATTCTTCCGATACAATAATTTTAAAGGAAATATTGCCCAAACAGTGATAAAATTAACTCCAATCTATTTTAATTTTCCCAATTTTTTATAGGTAAAACTAATCAGGTGGTAAAATAATTTTAAAACGATAATAAAAGCGCAATATAGTTAAAGTACCGTGATTATCTTTATTTGCCGATACTGCTGCAATTATTATTGCTGTTATTATTTTTGAGAAAGGGTGCGCAATGGACACTAAGATTGAAAAACAATATAAGGTTGCACAGGAGAGGTATGCGGCGGCAGGTGTTGATACAGACAAAGTTTTATCGGTCTTAAAGAGCATCCCCATATCAGTAAACTGCTGGCAGGGGGATGATGTCAGCGGTTTTGAAAGTGACACTGCGGCCCTTGCCGGCGGCGGCATAATGGTGACCGGCGGCTATCCCGGAAAGCCGCGTAATATTGATGAGCTCAGGAAAGATACCCAAAAAGCTTTTTCAATGATTCCCGGAAAGAAAAAACTTGCCCTTCACGCCATGTATGGCGACTTTAAGGGGAAGTTTGAGGGCAGGGACAAAATAGAAATAAAACATTTTGAAAGCTGGGTTGATTGGGCGAAAACCAACAAGGCGGGCCTTGACTTTAATCCGACACTTTTTTCTCATCCTTATGCCCGGGACGGATATACCCTTGCATCAATTAATGAGAAAATAAGAAAGTTCTGGGTGGAGCACATAAACAGGTCAAGGGAGATTGGTGATTATATGGGTGGCAGCCTAAAACAGGTATGTTCCAATAATATCTGGATACCCGACGGTTCAAAGGACACCACAGTCAACAGGTTAAAACACCGTGAGAAGCTTTTAAAATCCCTTGATGAAATATTCTCCAAAAAATATTCTGATAAAAACATTCAGGATTCACTTGAGCCAAAACTTTTTGGAATCGGCGTAGAATCATATACTGCCGGTTCCCTTGAATTTTATCTGGGATATGCGGTAAAAAATGGCCTGCAGATAACGCTTGATGCGGGGCATTTTCATCCCACAGAGCTTGTTTCAGATAAAATAACTGCTGTATTGCCTTTTGTCAAAGGCGTTCAGCTGCATGTGACAAGGAGTGTAAGATGGGACAGCGACCATATCCCTATTCTCACGGAAGAGCTTGTAGCAATAATGCAGGAAATAGTAAGGGCCAAGGCATTAAATAAGGTTTTTATTGGAACTGATTACTTTGATGCCAGCATTAACAGGATAGGCGCATGGGTGATAGGGGCAAGATCCGTTATTAAGGCATTAATGATTGCACTTCTTGAACCGACAGACGCANNGATATATGGAATTACTATTGTGAAACCGAAGGAATGGCCCGTGATTCGCAAATGGTAGCTGCAGTAATGGATTATGAAAAAGAAGTGCTGTCAAAAAGGGCCTGACCATACCGCAACAAAAGGCACATTTCAGATGATCTGATGACGCAAGTCTAAAATAATCCGGACTATCCGGCGGTAGAAGCAGCTACTACTTTAACCTTTTAGGATATTTCCAGTTTCTTTTTAAACCCTTCCCAGAAGGTGTTAAGCGCAGAGACATATTCATCAGCATTATTAAAACTGTTATCAAATAATGTAAAAGCTTTGTTATGCTTTAGCTGGCTGCATGCGTCCGGAAGATTATGGCAGTCAGAGTTGTTTATACCCGTAAATATTATCTTTAATTGGCCGATCATACCTCCGAGCTGGTGGCAGTAAATCTTTATTCTGTCAACCCTGTTACATGACATCACGAAATGGGAGACTCCATAACTTGCAGCATCAAGATAAATCCTTTGCTGTACATCAAGATCAATGTAACCGCCTTCTTCAGCAAAAAAACCTTTATATGAAAGATCCCCGCACACAATCGGGGTAAGTTCAACATCAATGCATTTGTTGATTATTGATTCCAGGACTTCTTTCCCGCCAAGAGGAAATATAAATACCCCGTCTGTTCCATAAGATTTGATTAAATCAAGCATTCTGCCCTCATATGTGCCAGGCAAATCGCAGCCAAGTTTTTGATGGTCATAAAGCAAAGGTTTGCTGCTTATTTTTCTTATGCTTCCGAGAGTATCTTTCAGCCCGGCTTCAAGTACAGGCAACACGCCTATTTTATAACCGACTACAAANNTACAAAAATTATATAACTTTTAATTAAAAAAGTATAAATTTCTCCCGAATTGAGTGTGAAAAGGCGCATAAATAAGCTATAGAGAGATTTAATAGTCATTAAAACAGCAGTCAAGTAAAAATCACAAAAAAATCTTTTAAAATCATTTAAAGATTGACATTTGTAGATAGATATAATAAAGTTAGACTGGGCTAACAAATACTTATTGCAACAACTTATTTTTATGTTATTTTTGATAATATTGCTTTAATTTAAATTAAATATAGCTTCAGGTTAAACCTTAAAAGGCCTGAATGGAAGATAAGTTAAATTGTAATCGGTAAAGGGTTTAGAAGAGTGAAGCAGCCGGATAAGTGAGCCAGAATAGTAAAGCAAGATGAGTAAAATAAAAGGATGAAGCAGCCATATGAATGATTTAAAAGATAATTTCATAATTTCAGAGGCAGGTTCTGATAATAGTTTAATCGCAGCTCCTGGTAAACCTGATGGGAAAAATATCATTTTACTTAAATCTGCGGTCCCGGGAAAAAATTATTTGGTTGAGAAAATAATTGGCGGCCATGGTATAAATGGACGCCTTAATGCGATGGGTATTGTACCAAAGGAAGTTATCACAGTGGTGTTCCAGACATGGGGAGGCCCCCTGACTATTGCAGTCAAAGGGGTAAGGATTGCATTGGGAAGGGGCATAACACACAAAATTGAGGTCAGTGAGTTAAGCAGTGGGTAGTAAAACCATAACTGCTGCTCTTGTGGGCAGCCCAAACTGCGGGAAAACAACGATTTTTAATAATTTAACCGGCGCAAGACAGCATGTCGGCAATTATCCCGGAGTCACTGTTGAACAAAAAACTGGCCATGTAATCTTTAAGGGTTACGACATCAGCATAATAGATCTTCCGGGCACTTACAGTCTTACAGCATTTTCAGCAGAAGAGGCAGTTACAAGAAAGCACCTGATTTACTCCAGGCCGGATATTGTGATAAATATTGTAGATGCATCCAATCTTGAAAGAAACTTGTATCTTACAAGCCAGTTAATCGAACTGGGCAGCAATCTAATTGTTGTTTTTAATATGTCGGATATTTTAACTAAAAGCGGAACACTTATAAATTATGAGGTTTTATCTGAACTGCTTGGCGCCCCGATAATAAATGCCATTGGAAGTAAAAATATTGGAACTGCTGATATCTTAAGTAAAGCAGTGGAGTTATTTGAAAGCGCCAAAGGAATAAAAACCGTTAAAATAAATTATGGGGAAGAAATAGAGCATGAGATAAGCAGGATGTCAGATTTTTTATCACATATACTTGCTTCTTCTGCCGGCTTTGCCGGCAAATATGATAAAAGATGGGCATCAATAAAACTTCTGGAGCAGGATAAAGAAATATCAGAAGAAATTGGGCTGCTGTTGGACAAAGAATGCAGGACCAGACTCTCAGATTTTGTCAAAAAGACCATAAGGCACGTAACAGGTATTTTTGCTGCCCTGCCGGCCACAGTGATTGCACAGTCAAGATATGGTTTTATAAATGGAGCATTAAAAGAAGCAACGATTAAGAAAAATGAAATAGTTCTGTCCTTTTCTGACAAGCTTGACAGGGTGCTTCTTAACAGGTTTTTTGGACTGCCCATTTTTGGTCTCATAATGTGGGCAATATTCCAGCTTGCATTTAAAGTAGGGGATTATCCCACAAGGTGGCTTGGGCTGGGCTTTGAAAAACTGGCAATGCTTCTTACGGGCATAATGCCTGAGGGCTTAATTCGCTCTCTTCTTGTGGATGGCATTATCGGGGGAGTCGGCGGGGTTTTGGTTTTTACCCCCAAGATAGCAATTCTTTTTATAGGTATTTCTATTCTTGAAGATACGGGTTATATGGCAAGGGCAGCTTTTGTTATGGACAGGATCATGCACCGCATAGGCNNATAAATACTTTTATGAGCTGCGGCGGCCGTCTTCCTATATATATTTTATTTGCCGGAGTATTTTTTACCGGGAATGCCGGCAGCATTATTTTTTCAATTTACATTATTGGCATAGTTATGGCAGTTTTATTTGCGAAAATTTTAAGGGCGACAAGGTTTAAAGGCGAAGCAGAACCTTTTGTAATGGAATTGCCGGTATACAGGATGCCGACGGCAAAAGGCGTGCTCTTTCACATGTGGGACAGGACATGGCAGTATATAAAAAAAGCNNCTTGCACAACAGGCGGATACAAATAGCAGTATTGCAGATGCTACACAGTCCTATAACAGCGGCGGTATTTCTTCGCAGCAGTATGGAATCAGGTTATCTGAGATACAGGCGTCTGCCAATGCCGCAAAATTGGATTACTCGGCAGCAGGAAGGATAGGAAAATTTATCGAACCGGTTTTTAAACCCCTGGGCTTTGACTGGAAGCTTGCCCTTGCATCAATAGGCGGGATTGCAGGAAAGGAAGTCGTGGTTTCGACATTGGGCACAATCTATAGTATTTCAGGTAATGAAAATAATTCTGCCGAGCTCAAAGATGCAGTAAAGAAAGATTACAGTCCTCTGGTCGGATACAGCTTTATGCTTTTTTCACTGCTTTATTTTCCCTGCATTGCTAGCCTTGCAGTTTTTAAAAAGGAAGCAGGCACAAAAGAAATGTTTTTCCAGATAGGCTTTACGCTTATTTTGGCATGGACAGTGTCCTTTCTGGTATTCCAGATTGGAAGGATTTTTATTTAAGGGTACAAACATATGTGGTATATACTGGAAATAGTAATAATAATTTTAGCGGGCCTTGCCTCGGCAGCCTTTCTTGCGAGATATTTTTTTATTTCTTCAAGAACAAAAAAACAGGCCGGCTGCAGCGGGTGCTGCAATGGGGGATGCGGTATAGACAAAAAAGAAATTTGTTCAAAAATTTTAAAGGACAATAAAAAACTAAACAGGAAGGTTTAGAAAATGGAATCAGCAGTTTTAAGCCACACGCTTGAAGATTATATGGAAGCAATTTATTTAATCATCAGGCAGAAAAAAGTAGCAAGAGTCAAAGAAATCGCTGAATTTCTCAATGTTAAAACTCCGAGCGTTGTAGACGCAATTGCAAAGCTTCAGGATATGGAGCTTATTGAACACGAGAAATATGGCTATTTAAGCCTTACAGATAAAGGGATAAGCAAAGCAGAATTAATATACCAGAAACATACCGAGATATATAAATTCTTAAACCAGTTCCTCGGGATGGACGATGTTTCGTCAGAAAGGGACGCCTGCGGTATTGAACACCACATGTGCTCTCAAACCCTGGAAAGAATAACCAAATTAATGGAATTCATTGAATCCAGCCCCGAAGGTTATCCTGAATGGCTAAAAAGGTTTAATAGCTTTATCAACAAAGGCAGCGGTTAAATGCGGAAGCGCCTGTTATTTCAGTCTAAATAAAGAAGTTTCCTTTATTTTGGGTTAAATATTATTTAATTTTATTATACATGCATCTGGATATATAATGAGTACCGGGGTATAAATATATATAAGATAGTTATACGCCTCAGATATGTGTTTTAAATCAAACAGTTTTGGATTTAAATTAAAAAAGTTTTACAGGTATTTTGCCTGAAGTTCTATTTTAAGAATAGGAATAATTGGAAATATATGAAAGGAGCATCCTAAAATGTTTAAACAGGCCGCTATAGACATAATGACTAAAAAAGTTATCACTGCAAGCAGGGAAACTACAATTGGAGAGCTTTCAAAAATCCTNNGTTTATTTTGACCCCCTCATAATCAGCTATGCTTTCATGGATAATTTTGAAAAATTCGAGAAAAGCATGAAAGAATACCTTGCCACACCCGTTGAAGAAATAATGGTAAAAAGGGTTAAGACCGTTAGGCAGGATACTCCTGTCAGTGAGGTTGCAAGGATAATGGTAAAGGACAGGATAAACCGCATACCCGTTGTTGACGAAAGCAATAAAGTCCAGGGAATAATATCAAGGGCAGATATTTTAAAATCCATGATAGGCGAAATAGAAGATTAAAGAAAAAATAATGATGAAGTGGAACCTGTCTTGGATTTTTTAAAAACAAAACCCCATCCTGATTTCAATGACTTTACAGCTGTTCTTAAAGGGACAAAAAAACCCGCCAAAGTTCATTATGCTGAGCTTGTTGTTGATGAGGAAATAAAAAAGATAATTCTGGAGGAATTCCTGGAAGATGAATATTTTGCGCCTCCGGTGCTAAACTGGGGAAGCAGTGGAACCGCAGTATTGAGTTTTAATGAAAAGAAAACGCAATACAAAAAATATTATGAAAAAACAATTAAATTTTATTATCAAATGGGTTACAGCATGATTACCGACATGATGTTTATGAATAATTTTGAAGCCTTAAACCCTTTCAAAATAAGATCTACCGACACATCAATACTCAGTAAAGGTGAAAGATATTGGGCCAATGAGAAAACGGGAGTTATAAAATCTTGGGAAGATTTTAAAAAATTCCCATGGGAAGCTCCCGGTAAATACATTGATGAATATTTATATAACCTTGATATGATTTCAAAACTGTTGCCTGATGGGATGAAAATAGGGATTTCCGGAACTTTTTTTGAAGAGCCGCTTGAATGGATCTTCGGTTTTGAAAACCTTTTTTATCTGATGCACGACAATCCGGAATTGGTGGCGGAAGTATATAATAAGGTGGGGGAAATAATATATAATTTTTATGACGCTGCAATTGGGCATGAAATTGTCGGCTGCATATTTCATGCAGATGACCTGGGTTATAAAAACGCAACATTGATTTCTGTGAAGGATTTGGAAAAACTTGTTTTCCCATGGTTGAAAAAATATTCCCGTCTTGCGCATTCCTGCAGCAAGCCTTTCTTTCTTCATTGCTGCGGTAAAAAAACTGAAATAATGGACATATTAATCGGTGATGTGCAGATAGACGCAATACATTCTTTTGAAGATGCCAGCTATCCTGTTAAAGAATTTATGTCAGAATGGGGAAGCAGGGTTGGGATAATGGGCGGGATTGATATTGATAAGCTTGTAAGGCTTAATGAAACTGATTTGAAAATATATATCAGGGATACACTTGATTTTTGTGTCCCCAAGGGAAGATATGTTTGCGGAACCGGCAATTCTGTCGCAAATTATATTCCGGTAAAGAATTATATTACCCTAATTAATGAGTGCGCCTGCTGGAACCGGCAAAACGCTTAAGGCTATGATTGCTTAGAATCTGTCAATTATTTTTTTAACTGAATCCCTTTTAACTAACCCGGGTTCTATAATAATTGTTTTTGACTTGTTTTCTCTATTATTTATTTGATCAAGGAGCATGTTTATGCCGGTTTTGCCGGTAATGGTTTTAGGATAGTTTACGGATGTAAGCGGGGGGTCAAGGATCTCTGAGCAAAAAATATTATCATATCCGATAATGCTGAAATCCTCAGGAATTTTAAGGCTTAATTCTCTTGCAGCTTTATATGTCCCCATGGCTATCAGGTCACTTAGCGTAACAATTGCAGTGAAATCGGTGCGGCTNNTTTATATAATGTTTTAAAAATACTGCGCCCGCCGGCAATGGAAATGTTAATTGATTTAATAAGATTATCTGCAGGGATCAAACCGTAAAATGAAAAAGCCTTAAGATATCCTTTTAAAAAATGTTGCGCGGAAGAAAGTCCACAGGGGCCATTTAAAAGCAAAATATTTTTGTGGCCGTTTTTAATAAGATATTCTGTCGCTAAAAATGCCGCTCTTTCATGATTTACATAAACATAGCTGATACCTGGATAGTCCGGTGTGCAATCTAAAAAAACTGCTTTTAAGCTATTCTCTGCAATGAGTTGAATATTTTCCGATTTTTCATTTACAGGAGATATTATTATTCCCGCCACATCTTTTGATAACATTGTGATAATATTCTTTTTTTCAAGTTTTTCCTGAAAATTGGAATCGCATAAAAGCATTGTGAAATTCAGGTTATTTAGAATTTCTTCAATGGCTTTGATTATTTCTGAATATACAGGATTTTTAAGATCATTAAATATTACTCCTATAGTTTTAGTTTTTTTGTCTCTAAGACCTTTTGCCAGTAAATTCGGATAGTA
>PMCC01000176.1 GCA_003155275.1 Actinomycetota bacterium
CCGGCTGCCTGGGCTATATGTTTGATTGTAACTTTTTTACTTGACATGATAATCATTTTATTTTATTATTAACAACGTTGTCAAAGAATTTTTCAAATTATTATTTTTCTCAATTTTTTTTTATAAAATATAACAACGTTGTTAAAAAATATTTTGAACCATAAAAGAAGGAGGATAGAAAATAATGGAAGAGGGTAAAAATGTATGGTTGTTTCCGGACGGAGAATTGCCTGTGCCTGATAAAGGCAGCAAACTTGAAGCTCATGAAGCAATAATGGTATTGAATACTTCCGGGAAGGATGCAGACTTAAAGTTTACATTCTATTTTGCGGATAAAGATCCGGTAGAAAACATTCACCAGGAAGTCAAAGCCAAGAGAGTAAAATGTATCAGGTTGGACCATCCGGCAGAAATCGGGGGATTTAAATTACCGCATAGCACTCAATATGCGGTCAGAGTTGAAAGTGATGTTAAAATAGTTGCCACAATGGGAAGGCTGGATACTTCTTCAAGTAAAATGGCCTTTTATGTAAGCTCATGCTTTAGCTATTAACAGTTTTGCTATTGTTATTAGAGGGTTGCATCAATATTTTAGATGATTAAATGCAGTGGCATTATATGCCGGTACGGCTGGCAGCAAAAAATCATAAAATACGATTTGTTGGCCGGCAGCATAAATTGAAATTAAAAAATTTGTAATTTGAATTTAATATGTCAACAAGAAAGAAAGGAAGCTAAAGATGAGCATACCTGATAAAGAATATCAAAGCAGGATGGCAAAAGTACAGAACATCCTGGAAGAAAAAGAAATCGACCTGGCAATAGTTTATTTTGACGAATACAACAACATGAATGGGAGGTATCTTACAGGATGGACTCCGTTTTTCGACAAAAGCGCTGTTATTATCCCCAGGGGCAAAGACCCTGTTTTAGTAGGCGGCCCGGAAAGCGAGGATTTTGCAAGGGATGCCTATATAAAAAACTACAGGAATGTTGATGCTTTCAAGATTCCGGAGGAAGAGTATCCAAGTTCAAAGATAATCACATTTAAGGAACTGTTCAGTGAATTTATTGAAGTATCGAGAATAAAAAAAGTCGGTATTGTCGGAGGGTCCATAATCACCCATATGATTTATTCGGAGATGATGAAGAACCTTGACAGCAGTACAGAAGTAACAGACATTACTGCTGAGTTTGAAAGGCTGAGAGCAATTAAATCAGCTTGGGAAATAGAAATGTCAAAAAAGGCATATTCAATTGTCAATGAAGCGTTTCTTGCTTTTAAAGATGCTCTTGTTGATGGAAATACAGAGCTAATGGCTGCCGGAGCTGCAGAAGGAAAGGCAAGAGCGTTAGGCGCTGACAGTTTTGGTTACAGTACCATAACCGGTTCAGGGGAGGAAAGGGCCGGCTTATATGTATCAAGAGCCAATGAAAAAAAGCTGGTAAGCGGAGAATTTGTTATGAACGGGATAAGCCCAAGATATAATGGTTATACATCAACAATATGCTGCTCGCTTGCAGTTGACGGGAAGTATGACGAACTTCAAAAAAGATACTTTAATGATGCCCTGGAAGGTTTATTTTATACCAGGGATAATTTAAAAGTTGGAATGAATGGAAAAGAAATCAATTCTATCCCAAAAAATTTTTTCATAAAGAAAGGTTATGAAAAAAATGTAACATCTGCATTTGTCCACTCTAACGGTCTAAGTGAATATGAAATTCCATATTTTGGGCCAAATAATGAGAAGGATGTAATTCAAAACGGGATGATATTATGTTTGGATATGGGGCTTTTTCATTTAGAGAAACATGGCGGCATCAGGATAGAAACAGCTTATCATGTTAATAATGATAAATTAGAGCCCATGTCAAAAAGAGCGGAAGATATATTTAGATCAATCATTAAATGATTGATCTAAATATATAAACTGCAAGAGTAATTATAATTTATCCTATTTGCATTGCATGGCCAAAAAATTGCGCAATCCAAGCAATAAAGGAAATAAAAGAAATATTTTACATATAAAATTTTTTAGCTATGGACTATAATTTATAATTATTTTAATGACATAAATATATTTTTAATTTTCTTGGGGATAAATAGTAAAAATGGAAAAAGTACTTGAATTAAAACACATCACAAAAAAATTCGGCGGTGTAGTTGCGCTGGACGATGTTGATTTTGAATTATATGAAAATGAAATAGTGGGCCTTGTAGGGGACAATGGAGCAGGCAAGTCTACATTAATCAAGATAATCTCCGGTGTCTATATACCGGATGTTGGTGAAATCTATTTAGAAGGGAAAAAAGTAGAAATACATGATCCAAAGGATGCTATAAGGCTCGGTATTGAGACAATTTACCAGGACCTTGCACTTTTTGATAACCTATCAGCTTCTGCAAATATTTTTGCTGGCAGAGAAATTACTATTGGAAAGATAGGTGGAATATTAGGGTGGCTAGACCAAAAGAAAATGGATAAGGAAGCAAAATTACTTATAGAGAATTTTGGTATAGAAATACGTAATCCTAAGGAAGAAGTAAGGAGACTTTCGGGTGGCCAGAGACAATCAGTTGCGATAAGCCGTTCAATAAAATGGGGGAATAAAGTTTTAATAATGGATGAGCCTACGGCAGCCTTGGGAGTAAAAGAGTCAGGAAAATTGTTGGATCTTATCCGAAGGGTAAT
>PMCC01000037.1 GCA_003155275.1 Actinomycetota bacterium
TTAAAAATTATTATATAATAATAATACTTTCATTTTTAATAGACGAATTTATAAAACTTGTGTTTTAATTAAATTGGAAATAAATTTTATATATTAATAGGTCTGTAAATATAAGTCTGCATTTTCGAAAAAAGAGCCTTTACCGGTCAAGTTGATTAAATATACCTTTAAAGTTTACTGCAAAAAATTGAGTTTATGTCCGGCTTTTAAAGATAAAATACCATTAGAATCACATTAGGAATTTTTTCAAATCCAGCAAATAAATTTTAATTTAAAAAAATTTAAAAATCTTTGTTTGACATTAGTATAACTTTATGATATATATCTTAAAGTTTTATATCATATAGTTATATAACTAATATTATTTGTAATTATGATTTGGAGGAGGATATGGCAAGGGAAGATAAGACACAATACGCAATTCTTGGCGCCCTGATGCATGGGCCTTTTAGCGGTTACGATCTAAAAAAAATGATAAATAACAGCATAGGCTTTTTCTGGTCAGAAAACTATGGGCGGATTTATCCAGTCCTTGGCAGCCTTGAAACAAAAGGTTTCATAAAAAAACAGGTAATTGAGCAGGAGAAAAAACCTTCAAAACATCTATATACGGTAACTGATGGGGGCAGGGAATTTTTTTTGAAGTGGCTTGACAAACCTGCAGAGTTTGAAAAAATCCGTCATGAACTTCTTTTAAAGATCTTTTTCGGTAATTTTTCTACAGATATAAGCAATAGTGAAAAACTGCAAACTGAGATTAAATTTCATAGTGCGCTCCTGGAGAAATATGCTGAAATAGAAAAAATTATGTGTGGCGAAAGCCAGCAGACTGCTGAGCCATCTACCCCGCCGATTGTTAATCCTCAACTCCAGGCTTTATCCGGACAGCCGTCTGAATCGCAAATCAGTTTATCACCCGAGCTGCAAGTCCAGCTGCAGCTCCAGCCACACTCTCAACACGAGGAAAGTGAAAAGTACTGGAAGATGACACTTGAATTCGGTAAGCTCTATTCTGCTATGTCCATCCAATGGTGTAGGGAAATCATCGGCGCATTTGCTGATAATTGTAAAAATCATAATGAAATTGGTAAATGAGTGTCATGGATAAAAAGGCAGATTTCTATTTTTAAATGAGAGAATTTTTAACCCCCGGAAATGGTTTCCCGGTAATTTAGGTTAATTGGCAGAAATTATAAAGTCATTCTACAAAGGAAAAAGTTAAAAGTATTAAATTGTCAAAGGAGCAGGATATGAAAATAATATGTTTATGCGGAAGCCCCAAGGGTCCGGTCAGTGTGACAATGCAGTATGTAAAATATCTCGAGTTAAAATATCCCCAGCATGAATTTGTCCATATACATGCAGCACAGCAGATACACAGACTCGAGAAGAACATGGAATTCTTTGATGAGATAATGGAGAAAATAAAATCGGCAGATTTTGTTCTCTGGGCATTCCCTCTGTATATCCTGCATGTACACGGAAACTTTAAAAGATTTATTGAGCTTATATTTGAATTTAAAAAAGAAAAGATATTTGAAGGAAAATACTGCGCAGCAATCAGTTCATCGATAAATTTTTATGACAACACTGCCCACAATTATATCAATGCAATTTCTGATGATCTTGGGATGAAGTATATTGATTTCTTTTCAGCGCATATGAACCTTCTTACTAAGTCGGAAGGCAGAAAAAAACTGCTGGGCTTTGCGGAATATATATTTAATTGTATAGATTCAAAAATTCTTCCTGCAAAGCATTATGATAAGATAGATTATATTGAAAAGCCCTATTTGCCGGGCGCCGGTCTCGAAAGGAAAAGCAAAACGGGTAAAAAAGTGGCGATTCTTGCCGATAACCATTATAACAACCTGGATAAAATGATAGAAAGGTTTAAAAATTCCTTTGCTGATGAAACCAATCTTTATTACCTTTCTGATGTGGATATAAAGGGAGGCTGCCTTGGATGTCTAAAATGCGGCCCGGATAACAAGTGCGCCTATGATAAAAAAGACGGCTTAAAAACTTTTTTCAATGATGAAATAAAAACTGCGGATATAATTGTTTTTGCAGGAAAAATAAGGGACAGATATCTTTCTTCAGAATGGAAAACTTTTTTGGACAGGCTGTTCTTTAATACCCACCAAAAAACCCTCATCGGGAAACAGGTTGGATTCTTAATATCAGGACCGCTTTGGCAATTGCCTGATTTAAAAGAGAATCTTACATCTTATTTTGAATTCCAGGGCGCAAACATCGTAGATTTTGTATCAGATGAACCAAGTCCTGATAGCATAGATAACCAGGTTAGCGGTCTTGCAGAAAGGCTTACCATTGGTTCAAGGCTTGATTATATAAAACCTGCCACCTTTAGGGGCATTGCGGGTATGAAAATATTCAGGGACGAGATATACGGGAGCCTGAAAGTCGTATTTAAAGCTGACCATAAGAACTTTAAAAAAACGGGCCTTTATGATTTTCCGCAAAGAAATTTCTTTGGCCAGATGTTTTCCAATGTTGCATACTGGGTAACTTCTTTGAAATTCATTGAGAAAAAAATGTATGCCGACATGCCAAAATTCATGATTTTAAACTACAGGCGGGCATTTTCTAAAAAAATATAAAAAATGAATATTAAAGTAAAAACAAACAAAAAATCCAAAAATTTATTGTGAGTAACAATTCAATTAACAAAAATCAGAACCTGGAGGATTAATGCCAAAGAGACAAAAAATAAGGAGAGGAATAATACTTGTTACATTTTTACTGCTGCCGGCAATATTTTACTATTTTTCACCATATCTTATCATTATGGGCGCTTCAGAAGGAGTAATATCAGGCAGTTTTATAATGTTTGGAATCCTTTTCCTGTCGGCCTTTTTTCTGGGAAGAGGATTTTGTGCCTGGGTATGTCCGGTTGCGGGCATACAGGAAGCGAGTTTTTTAGCCAGGGACAGAAAAGTTAATAATAAGTATAACTGGATAAGGTATCTTATCTGGGTTCCCTGGATAACAATAATCATTTATATGGCAGGAACAACCGGAGGATTTAAAAAAGTAGACTTTTTTTACCAGACAGTCTTCGGATTCTCAATGCCAAATGTATATGCGCTTTTTATCTACCTAATTGTCGTAATAACAACAATAATCCTGTCTTTTTCCGTGGGAAAAAGAGCGTTGTGCCATTATGGGTGCTGGATGTCTCCTTTTATGATAGGCGGCAGGAAATTAAGGAATATTTTTAAATGGCCGTCCCTGAGGCTGAGGGTGGAAAGAGATAAGTGCATTGATTGTAAAACCTGTACCAAAAATTGTCCAATGAGTCTTGATGTAAACGGCATGGTGAAAAATAACAAAATAGAAAATCCAGAATGCATTCTATGCGGAACCTGTATTGATTTATGTAAAAAAGAAGTAATCAGGTATTCATTCAGTAAAGGTCTATAAATTTTAAATACTTTATCAATAAGTTATAAGTTATGATTGATTATTTAAAGCTTTTTTTATAATTGTTTCTCCAATATGCCATAATCCTTTTAACGTTCTTTCTATTGCCAACGACAGAGGGAATATCAGCCAGCCTCCTCTTAAGAAATCAAATAAAAGGACCGCTGTTATATTCAATACCAATAAAAGAGTATTAAAACCAAAAAAATGCTTCCAGGTGTATTCGGGCCAAAAATTCCTTTTTACTTTTTCTACAAAAATTTCCGGCACGTTGATTCTTCAAGTATGTGAATAATATAAACAAATATAAATCCCCAAAAGATAAACTCAATCGGAATATTAATACCGGCCGGAGCAGTTACGACAGTTACGATTATCGTTTGCATTATTTAACCCATCCTTTAAGCTTTGGCAGATATTTATTTATCATTTTTCTTACTTCTTCTTCAATGTACCCCATTTGGTATGCATTGAGACTAATTTTTTAAGATATTACATTCCAAGATCCATTTCCTGGACGATCCTTATTGAAGGTCCTGAAATCATTGCATTTAAGTTAATTTCTTATTCTTTATCTTAGCATCTATGTCTTGATTTATAAGGATTGCCAGTAAAAGCCAATAATAAACTAATTCAATAATATTTTAATATTATTTTAATAAAACTTTAACAATTCAGTCCTTTAATTTTGTTAATATTACTGTGATGGTTTATCTAAGTACTATAAATGTAAAATAGCAAATTATTAAATTATGAGCATTAGTTAATTCATAGTAAATCAGAAGTTTTTCCGTAGTTATATATATAGCCCTTCACAAAGCAAACATATAGCCCAAATATAGCAAGGGATTCATTAAATAAATATCTTATTTAATTACATGCTTTTTAGGGAAAAGGGGGCAGCTAATGAAAAACAGTATATTATTTATGGAAAATAATGTAAAAAGTATTCTCCTTTCAGATGAATACTGGAATATGCTAAAAAATATCGGATTCAGCAAAGATTTTGTATTAAATGAAAGAATCAGAAAACAAAAAGAATGTATAGAATACCTTATAAAACAGCAGAGAATTAATGTTAGATAAAATAGTTTTAAGGTAAATATTATAATTTGTACAACATATTTTAAATATTTTTTATAATCAAACGTAAAGTATGAAAATTAAAGAGTTTTTAAGGTTTTTGATACTCCCAATATATAGGCCGGTAAGCAGAATAAAAAAGAACAAGGATAGGGCTTATTTTTGCAAAGCCGATTTTTCCAAAAATCGGTGCTATACCCCAGAATACAAGAGTAATTACCGCCAGCATATAAGGATATAGTTTGCTGTTCATCCATTCCTCCATTGATATTGTTCAGTTTACTATTTTTAATAATTTTACCTAAACTCCAAAAATATTTATTGATTTTTAATATTTATTTAATATTTATTTAATCTTTTGTTAACAACAAACACTCCTTTTCTTGTTAAGCTACTTAAGAAGTTTTTAAAGTATTTTTAAAAAATTCAAAAATAATAAAAACCGGTCTTGATAAAGATCAGAATAACTTGGGAAAAAAGGAGTAACTTAAATGGCAAACAAAAGAAACAAAATGTGGCTGATTACTTTGACAGCCATGATGTGTGTATTTGTAGCAGTTTCTTTTCTTGCAGGCTGCAAGACAACAACCGCTGCAACTGCAGCTGCTGAAACAACTGCTGTGTCAGAAACCAAAACTGTCACAACTACAGCAGCAGAAACAACTCCTGCAGCAACTACATCTGCTGAAACAACTGCCGCAACAGAAACTACAGCAGCTGAAACAACAGCCGAAGCAACTACATCTGCTGAAACAACTGCCGCAACAGAAACTACAGCAGTTAATTCAGTAGTATTTACAAATGAAAGGCTAAGCGTTACAGGTTCCACTACAACTCTGGAAGTTTCACAATTGTGGGCAGAGGCATTTATGGCAAAATTCGGTGGACAAATAACTATAAGCGGCGGAGGCTCAGGAGTAGGTATAGCTGACTTGATTAATAAAACAAATGATCTCACCAATTCTTCCAGGGCAATCAAATCATCTGAAATGGATAAGGCAAAAGCTGCAGGTGTGGATGTAAAGGAATATAAAGTGTTATTGGATGGTATCGCCATTGTAACCAGCAAAAACATTAATATACCTGAACTTACACTTAACCAGATGGCTGATATTTACATTGGGAATATAACGAATTGGAAAGAAGTCGGTGGACCAGACGCTCCGATTTTGGCAATTGCAAGGGATTCAAGTTCCGGCACGGGTGAATTCTTCCTGCAGAAGGTAGTTCAATTAAACCAGACAAATACAAATGACTATAGTGTTAATGCATTAAGATTACAATCAAATGCTGACATAGTTAACCAGGTTGAGGCTAATGATAATGCCATAGGCTATATTGGTATGGGATACTTGAAAGATGCAGGCAGCAAAGTAAACCTGATTAAAGTCAAGTTTGCTGATAATACGCCTTCAATCGGGCCAACAAGCCAGACAGTGGCAGATTTTTCATATCCTATTTCGAGATACTGCTATATATATGCTAATGGAGCTAAATTCTCGAAAATTGCAAAAGCATATCTTGATTTTGTTCTAAGCCCGGAAGGTCAGGACATAGTAGTTAAAGCAGGATTTGTAAAAGTCAAATAATAATGGGTTTTAATTCAAAACTTATTGTAAATGAACAAAAGGGCCGTAATTTTTATGGCCCTTTTATCATTAGGGCTTGTTTTATATAATTTGATATTGAGAAATATAGGACAGCATCTTTAGACAATTGTAAAAGAAATCCGTAAGCAGAAGGAGCATAAAATGAAAAGGTTTATTATAGCTTTTATATGCACAGGTAATTCATGCAGAAGCCAGATGGCTGAAGGNNTGGCATGTCCCTTAATCCCCAGTTCCTACAGGGAAGACTGGGGCCTTGAGGACCCGGTTGGCAGTTCCCCTGAAAAGTTTAGGGAAACCCGGGATTTAATTGAGCAGAAAATTCTTGAATTGATATCTGAACTGAAGAATGTTAAAAATGTAAACGAATTAAATAATACCTCGAAAAAAATATAGAATAGGAAAAACGGAGTCAGTTTAGTGACATGGACTCTGTATTATGATATGAATCTGCATCATTATATGAACTCGATACAGTGTGGCGGCTGTTAAATAACCNNAAATAACCATTTAAGATTTTTCATATATATCAGTCCAAAAAATGGTAAAATTACTGGGATTTTCATTAAATTAATTTAAGTAAATAAATTTCGACATGGAAGAAAAAATTAAAGCTAAAATAAACTATTCAAAAAAATATAAATTGTTTGGTGATTATAAAGTTCAATTAAAAAAAGAACTTGCGGATTTAAAGGTAATATATACCGACATGGATGGTACCTTGCTGAATGATCGCGGCTGTCTCATCAAGGATGTCAATGGCAAACATTTTATTGATTGCATCAGGTTGTTTGAAAAGTCGGAAAAGTTGGGCTGGGATATTGTGCTTGTCTCCGGCAGGAATAAATTACAATTAAAATATAATTCGCAACTCATGGGTGTTACCAACTATATTCCTGAGCTTGGATGTGAGCTTGTCCACAATCTGGGTGAAAAAGTATATGTCACTTTTGACAGTTCTAACTATAAATACGATGTTGTCAGGGGTGGAAAAGACCTTGTTGATATTATCGAACTGCTTAAGGCCAATTTTCCGGGTAAAATAGACAGCAGGATCGAGTGGAGTATGGAAAGGACATTCAATGCATTGTTCTTAGGTGAAATTAATACTGTGAAGGCTAATGAGATCCTTACTAAAAATGGCTATGGAGGTTTGTCTCTTGTTGACAATGGATTTTCCAAACTGATGCGTTTGAACCTTGATGTAGAACATTTAAGAATTTATAATCTTGTGCCAAAAGGCGTGGACAAATCTTCAGCGATTAAACTTGATAAGGAAATAAGAAAATTTCAAAAAAACAATTGCATTGCTCTTGGAGATTCTGCAGAAGATTTAAAAATGGCCAAAGAGGTGCATGCATTTTTCCTGATGAAAGATATAATCGAGCGTGACAGTGATATTTTAGAATCCCTGAAAAATTATGATAATGTCTTTATCACAGGCCAGAGCATGAACAGGGGCTGGGCCGAAGTGATGGAATACCTTGTGCGTTAGTATATGTATGCTCAAGCGGCATTGTTTTTTAAGTTTTTTTGTGTTGACATCAAATATTTACTATAGTAAAATTTTCGCTTGCATATCGTTGAAGTTCTTTTTAAAGGGGGCCGTTAGCTCAGCAGGTAGAG
>PMCC01000011.1:0-4528 GCA_003155275.1 Actinomycetota bacterium
AGGTGTATAGTGCTCTTTTAGATTAATTCAAGAAAGTACTTCTGCATATAGGTAATGATGAGTTGGTTAAAATTCAGCACTAAGAACATAGTCCAAGTATGATAATCAACCCATATTATTTATATTCCTATAGAGGAAGATATAATTAATATAAATAATATTATATTTAATAGGGTATGATTACCATACTGCTGTTTATGTCACGAATTTCTAATCGGATTTCTTAAAAGATAACCTTAGTTGTTAAGTTTAAATGGGATTTTTTATCCCTTTGNNATTGTCACGAATTTCTAACCGGATTTCTTTAAAAGATAACCCTAATTGTTAAATTTAAATGGGATTTTTTATCCCTTTGGCCAAAAACCAGATTCCTATAACAAATTCAAAGGGGACATAGGTAATGGAAAGGTATTTGAGAAATGGTACTAGATGTAATGTAATCAATGCTGGACGCAGTACCAACCCGTTGACCGCATTTGTAATGAACTCTAGAAGGAATGCAATCCCTAAGACTATTGATGTCTTTTTAACTGAATTCATTTTTCCCTCCATATTTATTTTACTTCATTGATTAAGCTAAATCTTTAATATTAAAGTAAGTACAATAGGAGGCATAGCTATAAATCGTATAGCAAGACCTATTGATCCACTGGCAATTCCCACAATATCAAAAACTCTTCCTTTTTCACTGGATTTGCCTGCTTTTATTCTCTTTAAGTCAATGGCCCCGCAAACAACTCCGGATAGAGATAAAATGATTAAAGAAGTACTTATTACAAATTCCGGTGTATTGTATATGTCCCAATTTTTATTCAGTACAGTAAATACTACTACTAAAACAACAGTTAAAAGAATCATAGCTAATAATAAACCGGATAAGCCGGTAACCTTTGCAGCAATTGATAATGCTCCAGTTTTTTCCTCTTTAGCTTCATTATTCATAATTAATTTTCCCATTCCTTTCGTTTAAGTTTAAAGCACAAAGCCATTTAAAAGATTTTTCTCCGGTTTATATCTGTTTTGCAGACCCGGAGAAGGCTGCAGGTAAATTAAATCCTTTAGCTATGAGCCATACTGCTAAAACCATTTCCTGCAAGCCTATCGGAATATTCAAAGCAATTTGGACAGGCGTAAAAAAGTCTATGATATTAAACATAACTAAAATGCCTGATATTAAGCATAAGGCGGCTGCGACAAGACCCCAACCGGATAACCAGCGAGGAATTAATCTTGCCTGGTAAAATACAGTATAATACATCAAAGCGCCTGCGCCAAAAGTAATTACAGCAAGTATACCGGTCCAATCACGCATTGAGAGCAATGAATTTGCCAGGGTTTGAAAATAAGAAGCGCCTGGCATTCCGGCTTTTATAAATTCCTGGCTTAATGGCAATAGTGCTAAAACACCGATTGAACCAAAAACATAAAGCATTGTTTCAGCAATCCTAAAGCCGACAGAACCAAGAGCCAGACCCTCATTATATTTCCTTAAGACCGGATATAATGTTATCGCAATACCTGCACAGGCAAAGGAAGAAATAATATGAAGAAACGATCCTATAAGGATTTGATTTTCACTAGCAAAAATTCTGCCAAGATAATCCGGAACATCCAGAATAGGTTTTATAAAAGCAACATTACTAAGCAGATTTACAACCGTCGCAAATATAAATAATATTCCTGCAACAATTGCGGTCTTTCTGTTTGAATTCATTTTTTTTCTCCTTTTTTTATTTATTGCATTTTCAGTAGCGATAAATTACACTATACAGTATAATTAGACTTTGTCAATACTTAATTACACTAAACTGTGTAGTTTACTAAAGTGATAAGGAATTACTATTGTGACACAATATAAAAACCGTGATAAAAGTAAAAAAAGGGCAACGATTCTTAATGGAGCCATAGATGTCTTTATAAGTATGGGATATGAACTGGCTAGCATGGATAAAATTGCAGAAACTGCCAGGGTCTCCAAACGAACCGTCTATAACCACTTTGGCAGCAAGGAAAATTTATTCCAGGCGATTGTAGATGATTTTTTGGCTCAGCGGCAGAGTTTAAAAACCATAGCATATAATCCGGAAAAATCATTGGAAGAACAATTACTGGCGTTTGCCAATGCTGAAATATTTCTGATTGATTCTCCAAGGCGGTCAGGAATATCAAGGTTTTTAACCACGGTTTTTCTAAAGGACATTAATTATGCCAGGGAAACTGTAGCAAAATATCCGCCTTCTTATGGAATGTTGCTTGATTGGCTTAAAGAAGCAGAAAAAGATGGTAAAATAAAAACAGGTAATTTGTTGCTGGCAGCCAGAGTATTCTATGCTTTGGTTGAAGGGGCCATAACATATCCGGGTCTTTTTTCCGGTGGCATCAATAAATCAGCAGTCAAACCGATGTTGGATGAAATAATTGCAACTTTTCTTGCCAGATACAGCAATGAAAAATAACTCCATTAAATATTTATCATGGAGATATTTGTTAAAGTCAGGGTGGGAGGAAAACACACAACTTATCTAAAGATTAAGACCCCATATTTATTTATGAGGTCTTATCCGGATTGAAGAAATTAGATGTTAATATTTATTTATTAATTTTTTTACTGAATTAATATCCTAAATCCTTTTTCATACTTTCAAACTGTTCTTTTGTTATTTCACCTTTGGCATATCTTTCTTTTAGGATTTCAAGGGATTTGTCGCCCATTTTATTCCAGTATTCATATCTGTGCTTTGAACTTTTTGCTGCCAAAACTATGAAAGTTATTATTGCTGCTATTATAACTATAAAAAATAAACAGCCAAATATCATTCCAAAGCCCCCAAATCCTATATGTGGTCCAAACATCATTTTAATCACTCCCTTTCATTAGATAAAATCTCATACATCATAATTATACCTGATAATATAATAGTTTTATACCTTACTTCTAAAAATTATCATTGTTGCTTTTATCTGTATATTTAATAAATTGCTTCTTTTATGTTATTATTCCAAGAAAATATAAACAAAAATCAGGAGAAAGTGGCCTTTTGGAATATATAAACTTTCCAAAACTAAATATAAGACTGTCAAGATTTGGAATGGGATGTATGAGATTCCCAAGGATAAAAGACAGTTCTGGTAAAAGTATAATAGATAAGCCTGAAAGCATTAGGATGGTACACTATGCAGTAGAAAATGGAGTAAATTATTTTGATACAGCATATTTTTATAGTGGTAGCGAAGAAATTCTTGGTGAAGCCCTAAATGCAAGTTTAAGAAAGAAAGTATTTATAGCAACAAAGTCTCCGGTAAGAATTGTTAAAAAGCCAGAAGACTTCGATACCTATCTTATTGAGTCATTAAAAAAACTTAAGACTGAATATATTGATTTTTATCTACTCCATGGTCTAGGTAGTAATTCCTGGGAAAAAGTAAAAAAGTTTAAGCTTTTGGATAAAATGGATATTGCTAAAAAAGAGGGAAAGATAAAATATATTGGATTTTCATTTCATGATAATTTGGAACTTTTTAAAGAGATAATAGATTCATACAGCTGGGACATGTCTCAGATTCAGTTAAACTTCATAGGGGAATATTACCAGGCAGGACTTGAAGGACTAAAATATGCTGCATCCAAAAGCATTGGGGTAGTCATTATGGAACCACTATTTGGAGGTATTCTTGGGGAAAATGTCCAGCCAGACATAATAGAGAAATGGGATAGCTCAGGGATAAAAAGAACACCTGCAGAATGGGCATTTAAATGGATTGCTAATTTCAAAGAGTCAAATGTAATCCTTAGCGGAGTTAGTAATTTGGAGCAGTTAAAAGAAGATATTGAGATATTTAATAATGCATTTCCAAACTCAATGACAGAAAAGGAAAAACAAACAATCGATAAAGTAAAAAAACTTTACGAAAGAATGTTAAAAGTAAAATGTACAGGATGTTCTTATTGCATGCCATGCCCATCTGGAGTAAATATTCCCGGGGTCTTTACATTTTATAATAGAGCATTTTTGGGTAATTCTGAATCCAGTAAATTAGGATATAAGTCATGGTTTTGTATCAGTAAAGAGGATGCTTCTCAGTGCAATGAATGTGGACAATGTGAGAAAGCCTGCCCCCAAAATATAAATATAATGAACAACCTTAAAATTGCACATGAGTATTTAACGTCTTAAGTAGGATTCATTCGTAAAAGATATTATGAGGTTCACTTATAACCTGTGTGGTTAGCTCAGTTGGTTAGGGTAATGTGTACACTGGTATCTTAAGGAGAAAAGGAAGGGAACTCATCATTTGCAGGGTTATTTGTAAGCCTTGTCTGCCCTGAGCCATCAGCATTCATTATGTAGATCTCCCGGTTTCCATCACGGTCGGACGTAAAGGCAATTTTAGACCCATCAGGTGAAAAGGAAGGGAACCAACCATTTGCAGGGTTATTTGTAAGCCTTGTCTGCTCCGACCCATCTATGTTCATTATGTAGATTTCAGAGTTTCCATCACGAACGGACGTAAAGGCAATTTTAGACCC
>PMCC01000011.1:4598-28079 GCA_003155275.1 Actinomycetota bacterium
TCCCATTCATTTGCTAAGCTATTTGTAAGGTTTACCTGTAACGACCCATCTACGTTCATTATGTAGATTTCATAGTTTCCATCACGGTTAGAGTCAAAGATAATTTTAGACCCATCAGGTATAAAGGAAGGAAACTCGTTATCTGCCTGGATATTTGTAAGTCTTGTCTGCCCTGAGCCATCAGCATTCATTATGTAGATATCAGCGTTTTCAACACGAATGGACACAAAAGAAATTTTAGACCCATCAGGTGAAAAGGAAGGATCCGCTTCATCTTTTTTGCTATTTGTAAGGTTTACCGGTACTGATCCATCAACATTCATTATATAGATCTCAGGGTTTCCATCACGGTCTGATACAAAAGCAATCTTAGATTTTGTAGTGGCTTGTAGTGCAGTGTTTTCAGATGTAGTAGTTGCAGTTATCATTGGTACAGTCGTAACTAGACTTGTAGTTTCAGTAGCCTGTTTGCACCCAATCAGTAAAAATATAACTACACATGCCATTGTCAATATTGCAAGAATTATACTAATATATTTTCTTTTCATAACTTGTCCCTTAATAATTTATTACATAAGTAACAGATAAGGTTTAATAATATTATAGCACTATACAATAGTCATCAAAAGCTAAATAAATCCTTAAATCAATTAACTCAACTAAAAAATGNNCTTGGGGCAGCCAATATTACTTCTTAAAAAAAGAGAAAGATTTTGAAATTAAATAACCTTTATATTTAAAATGACATCAATTGAGAAAGCTGAAAAGATTTGATAAGATAGCTAGAATTTATAATAATACTTAGGAACACATTTTGAATCGTAAGATTATAGCAGCATGGGCAGGCATGATTGGGCCAATAGTTTTCATCTTGGTTTTCACATTAGAAGGTTTGTTTCATATAAATTATAATCCATTTGAAATGTATATTAGTGACCTTTCAATTGGGCCTTATGGATGGATTCAAATTGTAAACTTTATTATTCTAGGGGTTGCATTTCTTATATTTACATATGGTGTTGTATATGAATTTTGTGATAAGAAAATGCCGAAAGCTGGTTTTGTCCTCCTATCAATAATAGGTTTTTCATTACTTTTTTCTGGGCCTTTTGTTACTGATCCCATGAATACACCCCGTAATTTATGGACTCTGCATGGCACAATTCATCAATTATTTGGAGCTCTAGTATTTTTATTATCTCCAGTTAGTTGTTTTGTTTTCTGGCGATGCTTTCGAAATAATCTAAAATGGAGATCATTGCAANNTGCTCTTATTACATATTTAATCTGGATTTTTACATTTGCTTTAGGACTCTACAAACGAACAAGGAGAAATTTTCGGAAATGAAAAAAGTCTTTAAGAACCAAGACTTACTTCTTCATCCGGTTCTTTTGAACAGTAAGGTTCTCCTAAAATAATCATTTCACCCGGTACCAAAGCAAAAAAATAAAATATTTGACAAAATAATAAAACATATTAAAATATAACTAGATATATCTTTATAAATAAAGATTGTATCGGGTTTAATTTTTTTATAATAATTGGAGGCTAGTATGTTTTCAGGTGGAAGACGCGGGTTCCGCCCAAATGAACCAATGTTTCAGAGAGGTGATATAAAATATCTTATATTGGATCTGCTTAAGGACAAAAACAGGCATGGTTATGAGATTATAAGAGAGCTTGAGGAAAGGTCTTTTGGTTTTTATTCGCCAAGTCCGGGGATAGTATATCCTACGCTTCAATGGTTGGAAGAAATGGGATATGTAAGTTCTGTAGAACAGGATGGGAAAAAAATCTATACGATTACAGATAGCGGCACTAAATTCCACGAAGAAAATAAAAGCCAGCGAATAGGATTTGGAAAACCGCCGTTTTCAGGTTGGGACCATGTTAGCGGGTTTGAATTTCAAGACACAATGCAGGCATTAAGGGATATTGGCAGGATGCTTGCCCAGAGTGCAAGAACCTTAAGCTTGGATAAATTAAAAAAGATAAATATGATTGTTAAGAGAACATTTGAGGAAATAACAGAAATAATAAGGAAACCTGACCTCAGAAACAATCAATAAATTGCCGCCGTACTCTTAGGGTAACCATTTTAATGCTTATTTTAGAAATTTAATAGCTATGATCTTAAAACCCTTTAAATTAGAACGATATTTTGCCAGATACGAGTTTTCTGCCAAGTATTTGCTTTCAAGCTCGGATTGTGACGGGATATCGCAAAATGAACTCTTAAAGTTGGCTGATGATGAAACCCGCCATCTTTGGGACAACCTTACCCTTGGTTATACAGAGTCCCTGGGACACCCATTATTAAGAGAGGAAATCTCAAAGCTATACCAGGGTATAAATTCTGAAGATTGCCTGGTGATAGTTCCGGAAGAAGGTATTTATATTGCAATAAACAGTATTTTGCAAAAAGGAGGCCACGTTATCTGCACATTCCCGGGTTATCAATCCTTATATGAAATTGCCGAAGGCCTGGGATGTGAAGTCACAAAATGGAAACCCCAGGAAGAAAATAGATGGCGGTTTAATACCGATTTTCTAGAACAACAAATAAGGCCTGATACGAGACTCATTATCGTAAACTTTCCCCATAACCCGACCGGTTATTTACCCACAAAAGATGACTATCAAAAAATTTTAGATATAGCCCGTAAGCATAATATCTGGCTCTTTTCCGATGAGATGTACCGCTGCCTGGAACACAGTTTGGGTACCAGACTTCCTTCAGCGTGCGAGGTTTATGAAAAAGCAGTTTCTTTATTTGGCATGTCTAAGGTATTTGGGATGGCAGGCACAAGAATCGGATGGGTTGTTACCCGGGATAGAGATTTGTATGCAAAGATGGCCGCATTCAAAGACTACACAACTATTTGCAGCAGCGCTTCAAGCGAAATACTCTCAATTATTGCTTTACGGGCAAAAGAAAAAATAATTGCCAGTAATTTAATAAGGATTAAAAAGAACTTGAATCTTCTTGATGATTTCTTCAATGATTGCAAAGATTTGTTTGAGTGGGTAAGACCCAAAGCCGGAACTATCGGTTTTCCTAAATTGAAAGCAGAGACTGGTACCCTGGAGTTTTGCAAAAAAGCAATAAAGGAAGCAAATATAATGTTGTTACCCTCGACGGTATACGATTACGGCAATAAGCATTTCAGATTAGGGTTTGGCCGGGAGAATATGCCGGGGGTCTTGGAGAAATTCAGGGAATACTTAAAACAGTATATTAAGTAAGAGCAGTCCGTTTACTAAATAATATGGTTAATAACAATAATAAGGAATCCGGAACAATCAGGATCGCTTCATGGAATGTAAATGGTTTGAGGGCAATACACAGGAAGGGATTTACTGATTTTTTAAAGCAAAATAATTTTGATATATTATGCCTCCAGGAGACAAAGATACCACTGGAAAAAATCCCGCAGGAGCTTCTTTGCCTTAATGGATATTTTTCATATTTTTCTTCAGCAGAGAAGCCCGGCTACAGTGGAGTAGCCATATATTCAAAAATAAAACCATTGCAGTCCGGAAACAGTTTTGGGATATTACGTTTTGATATTGAAGGCAGAGTCTTAAGGCTTGATTTTAAAGATTTCATTCTTTTTAATACCTACATGCCTAATGGAGGCCGGGAAATGAAAAGGCTTGGCTATAAGCTTGATTTTTATGATTCATTCCTGAAATATCTTGAGGGTTTAATAAATGAGGGAAGGAAAGTAATACTTACTGGAGATATAAATACGGCGCATAGAGCTATAGATCTTGCAAGGCCCAAACAGAATGGAAAAAATACAGGATTTTTACCGCAGGAAAGAGCATGGATAGACAGGCTGCTTGAGGCAGGCTTTACAGATGCTTTCCGTTTTTTTAATAAAGAACCCGGAAACTATACCTGGTGGGATTATAAAACCAAAGCCAGGGAAAGAAATGTAGGGTGGAGGCTGGATTATTTTTTTGCAAGCAATAACCTTCTCCATGAGTTAAGAAATTCTGAAATCCTGCACCAGATCCCGGGTTCTGACCATTGCCCTATTGTCCTGGAACTGGCTTATTAAAACTATTGGGTAGAGCGATTCCAATAGTTGAAAATAGTTTTTAGACTGAAATCACGATAACCAATACCGATAGAGGAGGCTAAACTTGAGCAATAAAAAAGTGGTTATAATAGGGGCAGGCTGTGCCGGATTATCTGCAGCTTATATTCTAAAAAAACATGGAATCGAATCAGTTGTTTTTGAGGCTGAAGATACTGCCGGGGGCAGGTGCCGCACAGTAACTGAAGATGGATACGCTTTCAGTATTGGTGCAGGAAGCACGGAGCCTCAATGGGAAACAACATTTGAGTATTTTGAGGAACTTGGGCTTAAAGATAAGGTGTTTTCCATCCAGAAGCAGAGATACGGATTTTTAAAAAATGGAAAAATCCGTACAGTTTTTATAGGGGGCAACTTTTGGGAGATGTTAAAGGCAGCGCCTGAAAACCTGAAGTTTTTCTTTACCTGCTTTCCTTTAAAAACATATCCACAGCTTCTTAGGGTGTTTCTTGCCATGAGCCGCTATATGAGACTGGTGGATGTCAAGCGTCAGAATTTTGACTTGCTTGCCAGTATTTCAGATATCAGCACTGAGGATTTTGTTCTGAAACATGGTGGTCCGGAAGCTCTTAACTGGATGTTTCATCCATTTCTTGCAACCATGGTATTGGGGCGGCCAAAAGATATTTCTATTTCTCATCCAATTTCACTATTTTCCCTGATGAAAGGTATGAGAAGCCTTAATGGAGGCATGGGCCAGCTTACTGAAAGATTGTATGAACGCGTAAAAGATTCAGTGAGGCTTTCCACCCCGGTTAAAAGGGTAATAATAAAAGATGGCAGGGTAACAGGCGTAGAGACTAAAGAAGGTTTTATGGAAGCTGACCAGGTGATATGTGCAGTTGATGCAGTGCTTGCCCGCCAGATTATTCCAGGTCTCCCGGAAGCTATCAGCAAATCTCTTGAAACCTGCCGTTACAGCTCGACCTATTATTATCAATTCGGACTGGAAAAACATTTTCTACCGGCGGGCACTGATTTTTTTGTACTTATGATACCCGCGGATGCAGATACAATACTCGGATGGGCCGCCAAGGGAAGCCGCTCAGGAGAAAAACCGGTGATGATATTTACTACCCGCGGGTGGGAAGATGAAAAGCTTGCAATAATTACAGAGGAACAGCGCCGCAGACTTGTAATCTCTGAGGCACAACGATTCTTTCCGGATTTTCCGGATGAACCTCAGGTTACAAAAGTATTTCGTTGGGACCGTGCAGTCAACATGGAAGCCCCTGGCCAGTTTGCCGCTATAAATGATTTGCTTAAAAACCACATGCAGGACGTTAAGGGTCTGTACCTTGCCGGTGAATATCTCTTTCTTATTGCCAGTACGGAAGGCGCCCTGGCTACCGGGAAAAAGGCAGCAGAGATGGTAATAAAAGATCTGGAAGTGGCAAGCTAACTAAATTCCCTGCAGAATACAAGAATGCGGGCAATTTTTACAACTAAATCCACAAAAGAATCTCCAACAGAAAAAACGTCATTAATAAATTATTGAAAATATTCAAACAATAGTTTAAAATGTTTGTATATTAACAAATATATAGAGGTAAAGTTTATTATGAATAACGAAGATTTGTTTTGGAACGCTTCACATGAAGAACTTAAAAATGGATTTATTGAAGAGGAGGGCTTTTATATATGCCTGCTCTGCGGCAAAAAAATTGAAAAAGGGATTGTTTACCCTTTTGAAAATATTTTATTTGAAGCTAAAAAATATATGAGCTTTCATATTAAGCAGGAACACCAATCAGTGTTTGAATACCTGATTAATATGGAAAAAAAATTGACAGGGCTATCGGACCACCAGAATGAGCTTTTAAGATTATTTTACCTAGGCAAAAGGGATGGCGAGATCCAGGAGGAAATGGGTATAGGAAGCAGTTCCACCATAAGAAACCACCGTTTTGTTTTAAGGGAGAAAGAACGCCAGGCCAAGATATTTTTGGTATTGATGGAACTTTTAAAGGAAAATAATTATAAATCACCGGTCCTTATTATGCCGCATCATAATGCTAAAATAGTAAATGAACGTTATAGTATTACAGAAGATGAAAATGACAAAATTTTAAAGAAGTACTTTATTAATGGACCGGAAGGGTCCCTTGAAACATTTGGCATGAAGGAAAAGAGCAGATTGGCAGTATTAAAGCAAATTGCCAAACGTTTCGAAGCAGGCAGAATTTACAGCGAAAAAGAAGTTAATGAAATACTTAAAAATGCTTACAAAGACTATGTAACGGTAAGAAGGTATTTGGTTGAACACGGATTTTTGGATAGAAAACCTGATGGCAGCCGGTATTGGGTTAAAGAAGGGCCAGACGAAATAGAACAAACAAAAATGGAGCAGATAAAAATGGAGCAAAAAAACACAAATCGCAGGAAAGAGTTGATTCGGCTATACAAGGAAATGAAACCTGAAGCTGGGGTTTACCAGATAAAGAATACAAAAAACAATAAAATCTTTCTGGCATCCACAGTTAATCTTAAGACGATGAATGGCAAGCGTATGATGCTTGACGGGGGAAGCCACAAAAATAAAAAGCTTCAGGAAGAATGGAATAAATTTGGCGGAGAAGCTTTTTTATTGGAAGTGCTTGAAATCTTAAAGGAAAAAGAAGATGGCTACTTTGACAAAACGGAGGAATTAAAGAAACTGGAGAATAAGTGGCTTGAAAAACTTCAGCCATATGGAGAGGCTGGATATAATTAATGCTGATAAGGAGAGGTTTGACTATCAATCAGTCTTTAAAGAATACTGTCAGCCATTTATAATGTTGAACCGGAACCCTTGAGTAAAAAATAACAAATAATGTTTTAGGGAATAAATATCTTTTCCACCGACACTCACTGAATAATGCTATACTTAATTAAACCAGATGCTATTCATAATTAAACCAGTCCAAGTGTTGCATTTATAGCATAAGAGGTTTAATATAACTAAGCTTTAAAATCAACTACAAAATGATATTTTAAAATAATAAGCCGGCAGCCATTAAATAATGCCATGTCAGGGTGGCTGTTTAAAAAAATAACATGGCAGGGACAGTAAAAGTGTAAGAAATTATGGAAATACGAAATATTGCAATTATAGCCCACGTTGATCATGGCAAGACTACCTTGGTAGATTCTTTGCTTCGCCAATCCAAAACAAAATTAAACAAGGAAGAGACTGTTGCGGATTGCATTATGGACAGCAATGACCTTGAAAGGGAACGTGGAATTACAATTTTTTCAAAAAACGCTTCAATAATATGGCGCGGCATAAAGATAAATATAATAGATACTCCGGGCCATGCAGATTTTGGAGGAGAAGTGGAAAGGGTTTTGCAAATGGCGGAAGGTTCGCTGCTGCTTGTGGATGCCCAGGAGGGGCCAATGCCCCAGACCCGTTTTGTTTTAAAAAAAGCGCTTGAGCTTAAGCATAAGATTATTGTAGTTATAAATAAGATAGACAAGCCAAATGCTGACATAAACAAAGCGCTGAATGATACTTTTGACCTTTTTATAGAACTTGGAGCTGATGAAAAAACAACAGATTTCCCTGTTGTTTACACATCATCCCGTATGGGCAAATCAGGCCTTGAACCCGACTTGCATTTGATGCAGGACATCACTCCGTTATTTGATGAAATTGTAAGTTACATACCTTCACCCGGTGGAGATGAAAATATGCCTTTGCAGATGCTTGTCACTTCAATAAAATGGGATAACTACAGGGGCCGTGTTGCCATCGGCAGGATATACAATGGAAAAATCCGCGCCGGACAGGAAGTCATCCAGATAAACCGTGAAGGCGCGATAAAGAAGTTCAGGCTTTCTTCACTTATTACATTTGTGGGTTTGGCCCAAACTGAAATCACTGAAGCAGTGGCAGGTGAGATTGTAGCAATTGCAGGCATACCGGATATAATGATTGGTGAAACCATAGCAGATGTTAACAATCCGGTGGCGCTGCCATTAATCGAAATCGAAGAACCTACTGTCAAAATGACTTTTTCCATCAATACTTCGCCTTTTGCCGGCAGGGAGGGCCAGTTTACAACTTCAAGGCAAATCAGGGAAAGGCTCTATAAAGAACTTGAGAATGACGTGGCGTTAAAAGTGGAAGACAATCCGTCAGGCGGTTGGGCCGTTTCAGGCCGCGGTGAATTCCATCTGGCTATTTTTATTGAAAGATTGCGCAGGGAAGGCTATGAACTGCAGGTTTCTCAGCCACAGGTAATAACTAAAATTATAAAAGGAAAAAAGCACATTCCCTATGAAGAAGTTTTTATTTTGGTACCGGAGGAATATTCAGGCGCAGTGATACAGAAACTGGGAAGCCGGTGCGGTTTAATGAAGAAAATGGAAATAAAAGAAAAAATCGTACACCTTGAATTTATAATCCCGACACGCGGCTTGTTTGGTTACAGGCGTGAGTTTATGACAGATACCAGGGGGCTTGGTATAATAAATAACCTTTTTTACCGCTATATGCCGGAAAAAGGTGTATGGAAAGAGCGGGAAAGAGGCTCGCTTGTTGCAGTTGAAACGGGGACGACAAGGTTGTATGGCCTTACAAATGTCCAGGACAGAGGCGAATTGTTTTACGGCCCCGGAGCTGAAGTATACAAGTGCCAGGTGGTCGGACAAAATGCGCGTAAAGAAGATATATGGGTAAATGTCTGTAAAGAAAAGCAGCTGTCAAACATGCGGTCCAAGGGAGATGGAGGGATGGAGCATTTTAATGTCCCCAGAACTATGGTCTTAGACGATGCGCTCGAGTATATTGACGGCAGCGAACTTGTAGAAGTAACCCCAAAGTCTGTGCGCATCAGGAAAATCGCATTAACCGAACTTGAGTCAAAGAGGAGCAAAAAAGGGTCCGCTGCGGTCTTTTAGCAGATTAACCGCAAAATATTTTTAAGCCGGAGGAATTAAATTAAAAAGCATTTATCCGGGAATTCCGGATTATCAAAGGTTTTTATCCTGCAAAGGAATTGATAGTATAAAAACATCCAAAACCACAGCTGTTATAAATTGCATTTTTTCATAGCCCACCTCTTATTATGATTTCTTATTGTTACTATTAATTACATGAACAATAAGCTCCGGGAGTAAACTCATCTTTTAAACAATTCTCATAAATCAAATTAAGCAACAATTTTTTATTTTTTTAAGAAAATTTTAAACAATTGTGGTTAAATGTTTACATGAAGGTATTTTTTAAAAAAAATTATTTTTTAGAAAGCAATAATAAAAGGATAGATTTGAAATTATGGCATTAAAACTTCTTAAACCAATATTAATAGGCAGCAGCCTCGCAAAAAACAGGATTGTAATGGCGCCCATGGAAACCCGCCTGAGTACGATATCGGGTGACATTACGCAAGCCATGATAGATTATTATGTACAAAGAGCTAAGGGCGGCGCAGGAGTAATAATAGTGGAGAATACTTTTATAGACAACCTGGCCAGCCGTGCATCACTGAGTTCTTCCGGGTTGTATTCGGATCATCTTATAGCCGGCAAAAATCTTCTTGCAGAGGCTATAAAGGAAAATGGTGCCCTGGCAATAATACAGCTGAGCCACGGGGGCAGGCAGGCAAGAGAAGGCGCAACAGTATATGATGCGGTAGCCCCATCCGCAGTGATGTGCAGTGTCACCAAACGGATGCCCCATGTTTTGACTATCGGTGAAATAGTTAAAATAGAAGACGCCTTTGCAGAAGCCGCATATCGTGCAAAACAGGCGGGTTTTGATGGGGCGGAGGTCCACGGTGCACATGGCTACCTTATCTGTTCTTTTCTGTCGCCTCTGACAAATCTGCGCAGTGATAAGTACGGCGGCAGCCTTAAAAACAGGGGGCGTTTTGCCGCAAACATATTGCAAAAAATCCGCAGTAAGGTTGGAGCTGATTTTATAATTGGCTACCGGATAAGCGCTTCAGAGTATATAGAGGGAGGTTTGGAACCGCAAGAGGCATGCGACTTTGTGGTTTCCATACAACAAAGCATAAATTACATACATGTATCAGCAGGCATATATGAAAGCCCCTCCTTTTGGGCAATTGCCTCCACATATGTACCTGTGGGACAAATGATACCACTTGCTCATCAAATGAAAAAAGCAGTAAATATACCCGTTATAGCCGTAGGCTCTCTTAACCCTAAACTGGCAGAACAGGTTCTGCAGGAGGGGAAGGCCGACATGATTGCCTTTGGCAGGGCTCTTATCGCCGACCCTTTTATGCCAAAAAAGTTAAAAGAGGGCAGGCAGGAAGATATCCGGCCATGCATAAGGGGCAATGAGGGATGCATATCCAGGTTTTATTCAGGATGCACTATAAGGTGTGAAGTAAATCCGGCCTGCGGACAAGAAGCGCATTACAGAATAGATAAGAACAAATCGCCAAGGAGAGTATTGGTTGCAGGCGGCGGCATATCCGGTATGGAGGCGGCAAGGGTTGCGGCGTTAATGGGCCATCAGGTAACTTTAATTGAAAAGGAAAAAATGTTGGGCGGCCATATGCTCGAGAGCACAAAACAGGATTTTAAGGCAAATGAAGCTGACTTTTTTAAATGGCTTGTAACCCAGGTAGAAAAAAGTGGTGTTAAAATATTGTTAAATACTCCGGTCACCCCGGCACTTATAGACAGGGAAAATCCGGATTTTTTAATACTGGCTGTGGGTTCACAATACATACGTCCGGCCATACCGGGTGCAGAAAGCGCTATCTTAGCCGGAGATGTGCTGGAGAATATGTTTCTGGCAGGCAAAACAGTAATTGTTGTGGGTGGAGGCCTTGTTGGGGCAGAGACGGCCTTAACCCTGGCAGAAAGCGGGCGCAGCGTGACCCTGCTTGAAATGACTGACCAGATAGCTCAAAAACACGAATCGGGCGCCAGGGAATCGCTTGTCCAACTCCTGAAACGCCAAAAAGTCCGCATATTGACAGGCCACACTGCACAGGAAATAGGAGCGGGACATGTAATTGCAAAGGATTCAGACGGGGTTGACCGTACAATAGATGCCGATACGGTCGTGCTGGCAACTGGACTTATAAGCCGGGCGCATAAAGAGTTGACAGGCATTATAGCCAAAACTGTGTGCATAGGCGACTGCAAAGAGGCGCGCAAAATATACCAGTGTATACACGAAGCATGGAGTGCGGTTATAAATAACTTATCGGATGAATATATTGTTTGAATTGATTTCTTGATTGAATAGATTCCATAGTTAAATGAGAGGAGACAAATATAAAAATGAGTGAAAGATTTAATGGGAAAGCCGCGTTGATAACCGGAAGCGCAAAAGGCCTGGGAAAAGAAATTGCAAAAATGCTTGCAGAAGAAGGGGCCGGTATCTGCATTGCAGACATAAGTGAAAACATAAAAAAAACTGCTAAAGAATTCAAATCCATGGGGTTTAATGTCATCTGTCAGGTAACCGATGTGTCAAAACCTGAAGAGATTAAAAAAATGGTGGACGCCGCCTGCAGTGAATTCGGGAAAATAGATTGTCTTATCAATAATGCCGCCCTACCATACCAGGGACCGCTAATGGACATTAAGTGGGAAGACTGGGACCCGATAATAAATGTAAATTTAAAGGGGTCCTTCTTTGCGCTTCAGCATACCGCGCGTAAAATGATTGAAAGCGGCAATGGCGGCAGTATTGTAAATATCTCATCTCTTGCCGGTTCGGGCGGGCGGCCGCTTTACGTTCCGTATGCTGCAAGCAAGGCTGCAGTAATGAATATGACACAGTCAGCAGCAAAAGTATTGGCTCAGTACAATATAAGGGTCAATAGCATCTCTCCAGGAAACATGTACACGGAAATGTTTGTAGAATGCGCCGAGGAGGTGTCAAAGGAAAGTAACACTGACCTTGAATCTACCCTTGATATCTGGAAGAAAAGAATACCATTAAACCGCTTTGGACAGCCATCAGAAGTTGCAAAAGCGGTATTGTTTTTATGTTCTGATGATTCATCATATATAACCGGACAGATTTATAATGTATGCGGCGGATTGTCCATTCCATAATATTTGAACCTTAAACTGGCCGGTAAAAACTGTGGCTAACACAATATTATATGAGATATTGTCATAAGATATCATATTTCGGACTCTGGATTTGGCATCACGTAAGCCAAGTTTTTTATTTTTAAGCGGTACAAAAATTGACATTTTATAAAAAAGTACTAAAATTAATTCTAACTGGGTTACCCAGGTATTAAGTTATCCTATATAATATTTTTAAAATATTTTTGTTAAAAGGAGCAATTAAAATATGCATGAATTAACAGTCCCAAAAATGGGTATGGATACCACTGAAGTAGAGATCTTAAAATGGATGATAAAAGTCGGCGACAATATAAAAAAGGGCGATCCTGTTGCTGAGATAGAATTCGAAAAAGCCACTACAGAAATAGAGGCTGAGGTATCCGGAGTTGTAGAGGAGATACTTTATAAAGAAGGGGACATAGTAGACGTAGGAAGTGTTATTGCAAGAATTAAAAATGACTGACTTTGGGCCATACGAATGTGAGCATAGGCAAGCAAAAAAATAACAGCCAAGTTTAAAATATAAAAGGCCGGGAATAATTATGGATGAAAAATTCAAAGTTGTAAGGCTAAACTGCAAGAATCGCCCCCTCATGCCTAAAGAAGAAGAAATATTAAAGAAGGCAGGGGTTGATATCATCATCGTAAGTGGTGATGACATAGCAGATAAAAACCTCGACGCTGATGCTGTCATGGTGGAGGCCGCCAAATTGCCGGCTGATATTATAAAAAAGCTCTCCAAATGTAAAATTATTGCACGGATAGGTATCGGTGTTGACAAGATAGACATAAATGCCGCAACAGTTAAAGGCATAATTGTAACCAATGTTCCGGATTTTTGTAAAAGTGAACTTGCGGACCATACTATGGCGCTGATTCTTGCATTGGCGAGAAGGCTTTTGCAGCTTGACAAGGGATTCAGGGAAAAGGACTGGGGAATCAGGCGAATGGTCAACATACAGAGGCTGGATGGAAAAACAATTGGTTTTATTGGTTTTGGCAGGCTTGCAGTTGCAGTGGCAGAAAGAGCAAAGGCATTCGGGCTTAAAATTTTTGCTTATGACCCGTATGTCAGTGAGGAGTCAGTTAAAAATCACGGCGGCAAAAAAATAGATTCCCTGGAAGAAATATTTGCCCGGAGTGATATTATAACGCTTCATCTGCCATTGGCGCCGGAAACATTTCATCTGATAGGTGAGGACCTGCTTAAAAAGATGAAACCGACAGCAATTTTAATTAATACTGCTAGGGGAGCTGTTGTTGATGAACCCGCGCTGGTTAAAGCATTGGAAGAAGGCTGGATTGCAGGAGCGGGGCTTGACGTTTTTGAAAACATGGATCTTTTTGAAGAAGTCCCAACAAAACAATTTTGCCCGTTTTTTAAATTTGATAATGTGATAGTCACTCCGCACTCTGCCCCGGTTTCAGTTGAGTCTATTGAGGAAGTAACTGAAAGGGCGGCGCAAGAGGTCGTGAAGGTTCTTTCAGGATTAAAACCTGAAAATATTGTAAATCCTGAAGTCGTGGAGAAGCTTTCATATTTGAAAGACTAAAAAGATCAGGGATATAAGATTTAAAAAAATAAGTAAAGAGGATAAGGCAACTGCACTCAAAGGAAAGAGGATAAGGGCGTTCATGAACTCCAAAGACAGGGTTAAAAATGCCATAGGCCATATCAAACCGGACAGGACTCCTTTGGATGGTTGGTTTACCAATGCAGCCATGGATAAATTAAAAAGCCGTTTTGGTTTTAGTGATGATGAAGAGGTACTTGAGAGGCTGGGAATAGATTTCAGGCCTGTAGTTATGGAACCTGCAGAAGAATTCGGAAAAAATGCAAAATGGATGGATTTTATTATAAACAAAAGGGCTTTTTCAGTGTCTGATTATATTGGCAAGCCTGTAGGAGAAGGTGTTTATGAAGACGAATGGAGAGTTCAAATAACACTAAACCGGGACGGTTCCAATTGGGGATATTCTTATCATCCCTTAAACGACATGGACTTAAATAAATTAAAAGTGCCTGATTTAAATTCACCCGGCAGGATGGATACGGCTATTGCAAAGATTAAAAAGTTTAAAACTAAATTTATTTATGCAGGAGTAAGCACCAGCTTCAGGAGAGGCTGGCTGCTGACGGGATTTTCAAAATTCCTGGAGGCATTGCTCACTGAAAGAGTTTATATAGATAAACTGCTTGAAAGACTGGTGGAATTTGAAATAGGTGAAGTCAGAATGTATGCAGATGCAGGAGTGGATATGATTGAACTGCTCGGAGATTTGGGAAGCGAGGCGTCCCTTTTTCTTTCCCCTGCACTGTGGAGGAAAATATTTAAACCCGGCATGAAAGCTGTAATAGACAGCGCAAAAGATAAAAATGTTAAATTTTTTCTGCATACGGACGGAAACATCCGGGAAATAATACCTGATTTAATTGAAATAGGCCTGAACATATTAAATCCCATTCAGCCGGAATGCATGGATCCTGTCGGGATCAAGAAATCTTTTGGAGACAGCCTGACATTGCACGGTTCAATGTCTCTTCAAAAGACCTTAAGTTTCGGCAAACCTGCAGATGTTGAAAGGGAGGCCCGGGACAGGATAGAAAAATGCGGTTATAACGGCGGTCTGATACTGGCTCCGTCAAATGCGCTGACTCATGACATACCCACAGACAATATTATTGCATTTTATGACTATGTCCGTAACAGCGAAGGCCGGGTAATTTAGATTATTTTTTAACTTTATTTTAGGAGGAAAAATTGGAAGCAAGAAAAAGCATATTTGACCTGACAGGCAAAGTTGCAGTTGTTACCGGCGGTGGAAGAGGAATAGGCAAATCTTTGGCGCTTGCGCTTGCCCGTGAAGGAGCAGATGTGGCAATTGTTGATATAAATAAAGAAAATGCAGATGTAACCAGTGAAGAAATAAAATCTCTGGGAAGAAGGTCAATAAGCATAAAGACTGATTTATCAAAAAAAGATGAAGTACAAGCTATGTTTAAGGAAGTCATGAAAAAATTCGGGCAGATCGATGTCGCCATAAATAATGCTGGAGTTTCCGGTTCAAGGCTTCCTTCTTCAGAGGATATAGATATAAATGATTTTAAGAGATTTATTGACATCATGCTTCTTGGATATTTCATGTGCTGCCAGGAAGAAGCAAGAATAATGATAAAACAGAATAAGGGCCATATCATAAATATCTGTGCAGTCGCAGGCACAAGGCCTCCGAGGGGGATACAGGGAATCGCCCCTTATGCTGCAGTAAAGGCCGGGGTAAAAGTAATGACCCAGGGGCTTGCTCTTGATTGGGCAAAATATAATATAACGGTAAACACCATTTCACCAGGATATATAATTACGCCTGCCACTGAAGCAATTATTCCCACAAGGGGTGAAATGTATGCATCGCAGACTCCAATGGGCAGAATAGGCCTTCCTGAAGACATAGATGGCGCAGCAGTCTATCTTGCCTCCGATGCATCCAATTGGACCACTGGAATTGATTTTTTTGTTGATGGCGGTTTGAGGATATAAACACAGCGCTTTTTGCAGGAGAGGCCATCAGTGCGCGGCTTTCCTGTCTTTATTGGTTTAAATAAATAAAAAATATTTAATATATGGGGAAAATATGATAGAAAAAATTCAGAAAGAGAAATTAACAGGATTTTACAAGACACTTAAAACCATCTATGCCGCCAAATTTGCAATAAAATTACTGGCAGAAGCCGGTCATATAAAAGGTTTAAAAGGCATGTATTACGGTTCCGAGGCGATTTCAACAGGAATTTGCGCAGCACTGAAACAAGAGGACAAACTGGTTAACAGCTGCGACGGTATCGGAAACCTGATTGCGGGGGGCGCCGGCATTAACAGTATTTTTGCTGAAATGCTGGGCCGCGTGGATGGCTGTAATAAGGGAGTCAGGGGATTTCTAAATATAAGCGCGCCTGAGGCTGGTATTTACAGCGCAAACAGTTTTTCAGACACTCAGGTTGCCATGGGCGCCGGTTTTGCGCTGGCCGCCAAAATAAAAGGAGAAAAGACCCTCATTGCCGCTTTTTACAATGGCAGCAATTCAAATGAAGGCATAATACATGAATCCATGAACATAGCATCCGCATTTGATTTGCCGGTTCTTTTTGTNNAGGCGGCAAATCGGACGGTACAGACGGCAAACCGGATGGCATGATAAAAAACGGCAGATTCTGCAAAAGATCGATAGGTTATGCGATAGAAGGATACTCTGTTGATGGAATGGATGTCGCTTCCATATATGTTCTTGCAGAAAAGGCTATAAATGATATCAGACAGACAAACCGTCCCGTAATAATTGAATGTTTTACCGAAAACATTTATGAAAGTTTTAAACCCGGTCAAAACAGCGAAGTCATCAAAGACTCACTGGCCAGAAAGGACGCGATAATTTCCCGCATATTGGGCAGTTTTAAAAAAGAACTTTTTGACAATAAAATCATGACTTTTGATGAGGCGAAATATTTAAAAGAAGATGCCTTAAAGCTTGTATCAGAAGCAGTTGGATTTGCAAAAAACAGTGCAGGCATTGATAACGAGACACTAAACAATATTATGTATGCTGATAAATACGTAAATATGCCAAAGGCGGGATGGTTATTATGAGAGAAATAAGATATCTTCAGGCAACAGCAGAAGCCTTAAATAAGGAAATGGAATTGGATGGAAACGTAATCGTATTCGGAGAGGATGTAAGGGAAAGCTTGAGAGGCGTGACAAAAGGCCTTGTCGGCATTTATGGTGAAAACAGGGTGATAGATTTTCCAATTTCCGAGCAGGGGATGATAGGCTGCGGCATAGGCTGCGCAATTTCTGGACTGCGGCCGGTCATTGAATTCCAAATAAATGAATTTACCTTTTTTGCGTTTGAGCAGCTCGTCCTGCAGTCACAAAAATTAAGATTTTACAGCGGCGGAAAAATAAAAATACCAATGACTTTTGTCGTTCCTGGTTCAGGCGCAAGAGGCGGAATTTCAGGCCAGCATTCTGATAACCCATATTCTTTTCTTATTCATGGAGGCATGAAAGTAGTAATTCCTTCCTGTGCCTATGATGCAAAAGGGCTCCTGGTGTCAGCCATAAGGGACGATGACCCGGTAGCCGTGTTTCTGCCGACAAGGGCATTGGCAGACAAGGGAGAAGTTCCTGAAGAGCAGTATGCTGTTCCATTAGGCAAAGCGGATATTAAGAGAGAAGGCTCAGACATGACAGTGGTTGCCACGGGGCATCTTGTCGGAGTTGCCTTAAGCGCAGCCAAAAAGTTTGAAGAAGAGGGTGTTTCTGTTGAAGTCTTTGATGTTCGAAGCCTGCGTCCTTTTGACAAAGAGGCTCTTGAAAAATCAATAACCAAAACTGGCAGGGTGGTAATAATAGATGACAGTCCGATAACATGCGGATTTTCCAATTTCGTATCAGCAATTATTGTGGAAGAGTTTTTCTCCTGTTTAAAGGCGCCGGTAAAAATTGTTGCAAGGGCAGATGTGCCTGTGCCGTTTAGCCAGCCGCTGGAAGATTACGTGCTTCCGAGTGAAGAAAAGCTCATAAATGCGATAAAACAAATAACTGGAGGGGCCTAATGCATAAAGATTTGGATAAAAAGAAATGTATGGATATGTTCAGGCAGCTCTATCTTACAAGAAGATACTCTGAAACTGTAGTGGAGCTGGGGGACAAGGGATTTATAAGAGGGCCTCTTCACCCGGGAATAGGCATGGAAGCAGTCTGTGTGGGAGTGTTAAATGCAACTAATGATGATGACTATATCGGTGTTTCGCACAGGGGACAGGCAGCGTCAGTGGTAAGAAACTCCGACATAGGGCTTCTTTTTGCAGAGCAATTCGGGAAAAAACAAGGATGTAATCACGGAAAAGGCGGGACAATGCATTTTAATCTTTTTAATGAGAAAAGATTTTTTGAACTTGACAGTGAAGTTGCAGGAAAAGTCCCGATATTTACAGGGGTGGCGCTTGGCTGCAAGATTAAAGGCTTAAAGCAGATATCTGTAGTTTTTTATGGAGACGGCGCCATGTCTGAAGGATGGGTGCATGAATCCATGAATCTTGCAAAGACTTTGGAGCTTCCGATAATATTTGTCGTGGAAAATAATCAATATGCAGTAACGACCAAGGTCGAGTATTCCTGCAGTGCCAAACACCTTTCAGACAGGGCTAAAGCTTACGGGTTTGAAGGCATTGAAGTTGACGGGATGGATGTTGAAAAGATATATGAAGCTGCCAAAGATTCAGTATTAAAAGTCAGGAGCGGTTCGGGCCCCATAAATATTGTTGCAAATTCTTACAGGTTCTGCGGCCATTTTACTGCTGAAAGAATCCTTAATTTAAAGTACAGGTCAAATGAAGAGATAGAGGAGTGGCAAAAAAGGGACCCTGTGTCTACCTGGCCGGACAGGCTTGTCAGGGAAAAAATATGCACAAGCCGGGAAATTGAAGCAATAAAGGCCGCAGCTGAACAAGAATTGGTGCTGGCAGTGGAATTTGCAAAAGCAGGAGATTTGCCGGAACCTCAGGATGGCCTGAAAGATATGTATGCTACAGAATATGCAGGGATCCCCAGGAAAGGGTGGTTTTAATGAAAGAACTGTCTTTAGTGCAAGCGGCCCGTGAAGGCTTAAATGAAGAACTAAAAATAGATACAAATACCTGTTTCTTAAAAATAGAGAATGATTTAAATAAAAAAGAGAACAGAGCAGCAGGCAATTCAGATCCGGATGGGCAAAGGATAGTAAATATGCCAAAATCACAGGCAACTATTATTTCTTCGGCAACAGGTCTGGCCCTTATCGGTATGCGGCCAATAATTGAGTTAAGCAATACCGAAGATATTTACCTTTCATTTTCTGCACTTTTGGACCAGGCAGCAAAACTCAGGTACATGTCAGGCGGCAAACTGCAGTTTCCGATAACATATCTTATCATCGAAGATGATGAGCGTTGTGATTTTAATGTACTGCATTCAGACAGCCCATATTCTTTCCTGCTTCATGGTGGTATGAAAGTAGTTATCCCTTCCTGCGCCTATGATGCAAAGGGCTTGCTGGTATCGGCTGTAAGAGACAACGACCCTGTTGCCGTATTTCTGCCAACCCGGGCATTAGGTGAGATGGGCAAAGTTCCTGAGGAACAGTATACCATCCCTTTAGGCAAAGCAGATATTAAAAGGCATGGTACAGATGTGACAGTAGTTGCCACGGGCCATCTTGTCGCAGCGGCCCTTAGCGCGGCTGAGAAGCTTGAAAAGGAAGGCGTATCTGTGGAAGTTTTTGACGTGCGAAGCCTGCTCCCTCTTGACAGGGAGGCTCTTGAAAAATCAATAGCCAAAACAGGCCGTATGGTAATAATAGATGACAGCCCGATTACTTGTGGGTTTGGAAGTTTTGTGGCTTCAACAGTTGCAGAAGAATTTTTCGCACATTTAAGAGCGCCTGTAAAAATAGTGGCAAGGGCAGATGTGCCGGTGCCTTTTAATCGGTTGCTTGAGGAATATGTAATTCCAAGTGAAGAAAAACTCATACTTGCGATAAAAAAAATAATTTAAATAACAGATATGGCATTAAATATAATAGTTTTTAGCCGGATCTTTTAGACAGACAGCTTGCCTGGTTAAATAATATCTGACATGCTATTGAAAAAGTAAAGCAAAAAAGTATTGTAGCCAGGTTTAGGCATATAACCGGTGTTTTAGAAATATTTATTTACTAAGCTTTTTATACGAAAAATAGCTATAAATTTAAAACAAATGAATAAGGAAAAATTAATGGCGAAAGATAAAGATTTAAAAGAAGAAAAATTCCTGGATATAAAACCCATAGAAAAACTGGTGCTGATAGACCATATCATTGAGACTATAGGCAGGCTTATTGCCAGCGGAAAATTAAAGCCCGGCGATGTTGTGCCCAGTGAAAGGACTCTTTCAAATCTGTTAAAGGTAAGCAGAAATTCTGTCAGGCAGGCATTAAAGGCATTGGATGTATTGGGAGTTTTAGACATTAAGCCGGGAGCAAGGACATATTTAAATACCTCACTTTCAAATCTGCTGGTTAACCCTATGAAGTTTATGACACTGCTTCATGATTTAAAAACAAGAGAACTTTTCCAAACGCGAAAAATCATCGAAGTTGAGCTGACCAAGCTGGCTGCCGGCAATGCCAGTGAAGAAAATCTTGCTGAAATGGCCGGGTTTTTAAATAATGCCAAAACCCATATAAAGAATAAAAACCAGTACCTGGAATATGAAATGGGTTTTCATGAATCGATTTTTAAAGCTTCGGGAAACAGGGTGCTTTCAGCATTGATGGCTTCTATCAATAACCTGTTACTCGAAAGCCGTAAAAAGACAGTTAAATATTTCCCTGACTTATCGCTGTCTTTAAAACAGCATGATGAAATCTATGTGTCAATCAGGGATAATAACTCGGAAAAAGCCGGGAAGCTGATGCTGGAGCACCTCAATTCGATTGAACATTTGATCGAGGACGATTAAAAAGCATTTCCAACCTCTTCAAATCTAAGCAATATTAATCTCAAATATTGCTTTCCGTAAGCACTCTACCTTTGCACTTTTTAGCAAAATCAAGCTTAAAACAGCCTTAGGCGAAAATCAGTTTTAGCGGTTCGTCTAAAGCGCAGTGCCACTCAATAATCCTTGTCTTAAAGATAAATACAAAAACTAATAATATATTATATACATTATGCTAAATTTATATAAATTAAAGTATAAAACACTTGACATTGTTTAAAATATGTATTAATTTATACAAATAAGTATAAAGAAACTATTTTATAAAAGTTATTAAACATAGGTATGTATTATGATTAAGAAAATAATGGTTATTGAAGATGAACAAATCCTGCTAAGGGCTTTAAATGTTGAACTTTTAAGCCAGGGTTTTGAAGTACTGTCCGCGAAAGACGGAGAGACCGGTTTAAGGTTAATAAGAGAGGAAGAACCGGAGCTAGTATTGCTGGATCTGATACTTCCAAAACTGCATGGGTTTGAGGTTTTGAAAGCATTGAAAAGTGATGAAAAGACTAAAGATATCCCTGTTATTATTTTGAGTAATCTAGGCCAGGACAGCGATATTAAAAAAGCGGAAGAATTGGGCGCGGCTGGTTATTTTGTAAAAGCCTCCACCGACTTAAGTGAATTATCAAACAAGATAAATAAAATCTTAACCTAAGAAAGCAGGGTCTGCTATATGAGAGGACGCTGGACAAACTTAATACTTCATACTTCCGCATCTATCTATAAAAGAAAAAATAATGTTGCGGTGTCTTATGCTTCAAGGTCAATATTTGATGTTTTTGCTGTTATTTTTTTGGAGCTTTTTCTTGCAGTTATCTCTTTTCCTTTATACCTGGTGTCTAAAGGAGACAGCGCAAAGGGAAAGTCGCAATATAAGATCCGCAGGATATTCACCCTGTCTTTTTTGATTGTTATCCTGATAGTCTGGCTGGCCAAATTAATACTGATGGTCGGCTTGCCCCTGTATTTTGACAGCAGGCATTTTACTGTGACAACTGAAAACAAAGCAACCAGCCAGGCAGCAGCGCAAAGCTATCTTTTGCCTGAAGTTTACAACACCCAGCTGGATGCTTCCATTTCCATTCCAACTGTAGAAAAAATAAGCGCAGAAAAAAGCGGCGGGCTTATGGTAAGCGGCCTGGGCAAGGCCGGTTCAAAAATTGTTGTTAATATTGGTAAAACACAAAATGAAACCGCTTCAGAATTTAACAATATAAAAATCTATATTGTAAATGCGGATAAGTCCGGAAACTGGACGCTTGAAACTGATGTTAAGGTTTTTAACCTAAAGCCCGGACAGTATTGGCTGCAGGCCATGGCTTATGATGAGATAACAGGCAAAAAAAGCGATGTCAGCTCTACGCAATATTTTGAAATCACCCAAAACCTGTATGACAGGATAATAAGCAGGGCTGATATATATTTAAATTATTTTATGATTGCTTTCGTAGCATTGGGCATTTTTTCTATTATCATACTTATATAACCTAAAAGAACATGAAAAAAATAAAAACCGCATGGTTGAATTTCATACTGCACATTTCAGCAAAAATAAACAAATCAAAAGAGGCTATTGTCGATGGAGGCATCTTACAGACTCTTGGGGTTGCTCTAAAGATTGTTATGCTGGAAGCTCTTTTGCTTATTGTATCGCTTCCGATATATATATTTATTTCTCCTGCCAGCTTCAGCAAAGACAAGGGTGAAGTGCAGAAATACAGGTTAAAAAGAATAATATCGCTTGTGTCTGTCTGCACTTTTATTGTGATATTTTTAGTAACATCCATTTTCTCGGGAGGTATTTTTTTAGCTGTTCCGGCAGCAGAGCTAAGGGCTGATTCAATAGGCTGGAGCTTTGATAATCCAAAAGACTATAAATATGACTCTAGTAAAATACAGATTATCGATGGGCTAGTTCTTTTTAGTCCTGAAAAGATAGAGGTGAAAGGCTTAACGGAAGAACTTGAAAGGGATCCGCTGTTTAAAGAATCACTTATGGAAAAACTTGCGGAAACAACCCAGGAAACACCGGCGGAAACTAATGCACCGGAAACGACTGCAGCAGAAACTACTGCACCGGAAACAACCCTGGAAACGCCGCCGGAAACTACTGCGCCGGCAGAAACTACTGCGCCACCGGAAACTATTGCGCCGGAAACAACATTGGAAACACCGCCGAAAACTTCTGCAGAAACAGTGCCGGAAACTTCTGCAGAATCAGTGCTGGAATCAACTGTAAATACAGTTGAAACTGTTAAAACATCAATAGAAAAATTAAGCGCCACAAGCAAAGCAACGATTCAAGCGGTAGATTCGCTTATAGTCCCAAATGTAGCATCGTGGGACAGTTTTACAGAAGTCTCAGGCAAAAATGGCGGCGAAATATTTTATCAGCTTTCAGATGACGGAGGGCAGACCTGGTACTACTGGAACGGCGGGTGGGAAAAGGCAGGCGAAAATGATTACAATACTGCCAAAGAAATCAATAAAGGAATCAGGGATTTTCCGATAGACAAAGGGAAAATATTATTTAAAGCCTTTTTTGTAACTGATTTTAACAGCGAGATGCAGCTTCTGGATATCTCAATTGCTTTCAGCCAGAAAAAGGACGAGGCNNCTCCTACTGCGGATGCAGGCGGACCTTATTCAGTAGAGGTGAATTCGACAGTTAAACTTGACGGGAGCGCCAGCAGTGATATAGACGGCATAATCAGCAGTTATAGCTGGAAGATAATAGAGGGCC
>PMCC01000149.1 GCA_003155275.1 Actinomycetota bacterium
GGTTCTGCTTATCAATTAATCGGAAATAAAATAGTGTTCAATATAGGTAATTTAGCTGCAGGAGCCGGCGGTAAGATAAAATTAGCAATCCTTGTAGACTCACCTCTTGACAATGGAACGGTAATAAAGTTTTCTGAAGCAAACCTAAGTTATTTTAAGGAAGAAAAATTTATTCAGAAAAGAGGCATCTTTAACCAGTCCATTCCTGTTTTCAAGAGCATCATCATAACAAGCAAACCTGATTTTGAATCATCAGGAATTTTTATTGAAGGGAAAAACGATAACGGGTCAAGTGAGGTAAAGTACGGAGAAGAAATTGTATTCAGAATCTATATAAATAATTCCGGCACAATGAATGCAAAAGATGTGGCTGTAAAAATTGGTAAACTCGAAGGTCTGAAAATATCTAAAGAGAAAAACAGTGATTTTATAATTGGAGGACAAGATATCATCCTGAAAATCCCAGAAGTCAAATCAGGAGAGGAACTTGAATATAAATTTTTTGCCAATATTGATGAGGGCCTAAAGAATAATACTATAATAGTTCCTGATATTGAAATAAGATACGCAGATGTAAGGACTATAAACTTAAGAGAGATAAAGAGAGTAGCCATCAATGCTTTAAATGACCCGTTAAAATATGCAGAGTTTCTGGGATTACAATAAAAATCCTGCCTATTTCACTACAATGGTTACCTTAAAAAGTGCCAGGTTTTCATTATATTGTTTCCAAAAATATTGTTCGCCCTTTTGTTCCAGGTTAAAATATTTCTTAAGAAATGATATGTTCCCTACAAGATAAACTGTTTTTCCCTTTGTTAAACCTTCTATTATGCTCTCAAGCGTATAATCTTTGTCTTTTTGAGCCACCAGAATTATTTTTTTATCCTGCTGTTCATAAAGATTGATGAATTCCGCTATATTTTCAGATGTCACATTTAAATAAGCAATAGAACCCGGTTCCATTGCTTTAAAACCATTATCCCAAAAAAGATAAACTCCTTCGGGTTTTGAAAGGTCGACTTTTTTATAATTATTTGCTGCAAACAATACAGGTTGTGAAAATACAATTAAAAACAATAAAGTTAAAAGGCAAAATTTAAAAAATGTGGATTTTTTTACATCATCTAAAGGCAAAATCATTGACTCTGGTTTTAGGCTTATCTTTTTCTGCGATTTATTAAATGCAATGATTAAAATGTCATAAATAAATAAAAATCCAGCCGATATATAAAATGTGATAATCAGCATTGAATCCAATGCATAGTTTTCAGGCACCCAGCCCAGATATTGGGAGGTGATGGCAATACTTAAAATTATTGCCAGAATAGATGTCAATACGAATTTGATATTTTTTCTTATCAGATAAATAAAGCCTACTGCTGCAATGACTAAAAGAAAAATTCCGAAGTTTCTGTAAATTATAAGCAAAAAATCATAGACAACCTTTAAAATATTATGCAGGCTGTTTTTTTGATAAAAACCTCCATGAAATTCCCCTGTAGATTTTCTTCCGGTTATATGATAGATAAATTTTTGCAAGGTAGTTGCCGGTCCATAACCCTGAAGTGATCTTTTTGGTATGAATGCATATAAAAAAAGCGGTATGATGAAAAATAAAATTCTTAGAAATACAGCCTTTACACTTTTAAAAATGACAGGCTTAATAATGACAATATACAACAAAAATGCCGGCATTCAGAAATTATCAGTTTGTATTTATTACTTTTTTTAAATTGCCCAGTGTGCATTATTAAAGAAATCTATACTTTTGGATAAATCTTATAAATTAAAGGCTATTTTGCGTCAGTATAATAATTTTTTTTGTAAATACAATTATAAGTTCAATTTTTTAATTACAAATATAATTTATTATTTTCTCTTTTTATTATAAAATCTAGAAAAGTTTTAAAGCTGAATTTACGGATTGATAACAACTAAAAAAGTTAAAAAAAATGGACTATTTGGTCTCAATAATAATTCCTGCCTACAATGAAGAAAAAACTCTTCAGGAAATAATAGGTAAAGTATACGATACTGATATTGAAAAAGAGATCATCGTAGTAAATGACGGCTCACAGGACAATACTTCTCTTATTCTTGATAAAATAAAAATCCGGTATGGTCTTAAAATAATAAATCTTGAAAAAAACTATGGAAAGGGTTATGCAATCAGAAAAGGTATTGAGCAAAGTAAGGGAACTATAATTTTAACACAAGATGCCGATCTTGAAACTGATCCGTCAGAATATAAAAAATTACTTGGCCCCATTTTTGAAGGTAAAGCAAAAGTGGTTTTCGGCTCAAGATTTTTAGGCAGTATAAAAAATATGAATAAATTTAATTTTATCGGGAATAAACTCATAACCATGCTTGCAAATACTTTATATGGCATAAGGATCACAGATGAAGCAACCGCCTATAAAGTCTTTTTAAAGGAAATCCTGGAAAAAGAAAATATAGAATTAAAATCCAACCGTTTTGAAATATGCGCAGAACTGGTAGCCAAAATCGCGAAAAAGAAATATAAGATTCTTGAAGTTCCGATATCTTTTATTGGCAGAAATAAAAATGAAGGTAAAAAATTACGATTAAGAGATGGGTTTTTATCTGTGTGGACTTTAATAAAGTACAGGGTGTCAGATTAAATATGAGGACAAAAGCATTTTTTAGAAAAGCAGGAGTATTTTTTTGCTCAAAAGAAATATTTGAGGACAAAGTCCTTTCCATCAGGTTTTATAAATATTTCCTTATAGGGCTTCTCATAAGAGTTGTCTGCCTGCCTTTCTTTTTCCAAAGGGATATAATGTCCACATACCAGAGGGCGGCGCTGACAGTCTTTAACGGGGTTCTGGGCGCAGACTTCCAGCAGTTCGCAATGCATATTTTACATAGCGCTTATCTTTTTTTTGCAAGGTTTTTAATCCCAGACTCAGGTCGCCTTGCGTCAATACTTTTAAACCAGGATACATGGACATCATGGATCGACTTTAATAATTTTGATTTTGTCTACAGGACCCTTACTCTGTTTAAACTGCCTTATCTTGTCCTTGATATTGCCTGCATGTTTCTTGTAATAAGGCTTCTTTTTGACACAGAGCCTGAAAAAAGGCTCAGGGTTTTTAAGTACTGGGTGCTTAATCCGCTTGTAATTTTTGTGACATACGTATTTGCGAGACATGATATCGTAGCGGTTTTTGTAACTCTTGCGGCGCTTCTACTTGCAAAAACCGGAAAGAAATACTGGTCGATTGCTGTTCTGGCCATCGGGGTGATATTGCGGTTCTTCCCTGTCATGATACTGCCTTTCCTTGTTGTTTTTCTTGCACGAAAAAAGAAGGACTATATAATCCTGTTTTCAATAGGGATTGCCGGCCTTTTGGCGTTGGAGGCATTTTCAAACATCTATTTTGGAAGAAGTGTGATATTTTCCCTTCTTAACACGGAGCATTTTGATTATATCCTGTCAGCAAAAATCGACCTTATAATCCATGATTCGATATTTATTTTCGTAGTGGCATATTTTATCCTGGTGTTTAGCTTTATCCACCAGAAGGAAAAGACATTTTCCCTGTTTTTAAGTTATTGCGGAATAGTTTACCTGCTTTATGTTTCCCTTTGCTATTTCCACCCGCAGTATCTTTTATATGCAATACCGTTTCTGGCGCTTGTATTTGTAAAACGAAATTCCGTTTATTATTACCATATTTTGCAATTTATCCTGCTTATGTTTGTTTTGATTTACTGGGGGGATTTGGTTACAAAGTTTTTATTTGCCCCGATAGATGTACAATATNNTTCTTTATATACCGGGCCCCATACCTTTGGTCAACAGGTTCTATGATCCTGTAAAGTTTGTAAATATAATGAGGAGTATGTTTACTGCAGTCTCACTGTGGATGGCATATCTTATTTACCGGGAAAGCAAGCGCAAAAGTGAGTTGTACATGGATGAGCTGGACAGATTAGACAGATAAAGACCGGTGGAATGATGAAAAATGCCAGGTTAAGAAGGCTCGACGGGTTTTGAAAAAATGAATCAGTTTTTAAGCAGAATTTGGGACTGGATGTTTTGATGAAATTAAGATTAACAAGATTATTAGTGTTTGCCGCACTGGCGGCCGCAGTTTTGGCTGCGTCTCTGGGCCTTTCAGGCTGCACCAGCCTTAATTACATGCCTGGAGTCAGCAACGGCTATTACGTCTGGAAAGATTCAGCCGCAAAAATACATGTTGCCTGGACCATGGAAAGAAAGGCCGGGGAATTTTCCGGCTGGGTGGGCACAGACGGGGAAATCACCGGATACCAGCAGATAAGCTTTGGGCAAGATGACAAGCTTACTTTAAATACTGAAAAAAACAGGCTCGACTTTTCAGCGCCTCTTACAGATAAGGACCTTGCCAAGGAAATAGTTTTTTCTGTTTCCGGTTACAGTTACCTGGAATTTGAACTGAAGGTAAACAACGGTTATGAGCTGGAGAGGATTCATGTCGGCGAGTATCTTGCAAACCCGAAAGAGGGGGTATTTAAGATCGGCAAAGACTATTTTGAAGACTTAAAAAAAGTGCCCTTTTATAAAAAGCATCCTTTCTCAGGATTGTTTTACAAGCTTTCAAAAGACATGCTTTTTACCTTGGGTTTCGTATTTACGCTGGGGATAATAATTATTGAGATAATAAGGATTACCGCAATAAGGAAAAAGATATCGGCACACGGAAATAAAAAGTATAATTATTACCTGTTTTTATGCTATGGTATCCTTATAATTATAGGTGCCGGCATATACTTGTTTTTAACAAGGCTGAGTTTTATTTAGCTCCTGATTTATTTCATATAAGTGCTTTTTTTGCCGGCAGAAGGTGACAGTGTTTATAATTAAATATCGTTTTACTATTTAAATATCATTTTTTTATTATTTAAGGTACTTTATTAAAGGGGTTTTTATGAATTTTTTAGTGACAGGCGGGGCAGGATATATAGGTTCTGTCCTTGTCGGAATGCTGCTCTTAAGGGAAGACAGGGTTAAGGTTTATGACAA
>PMCC01000021.1:0-2247 GCA_003155275.1 Actinomycetota bacterium
GAACACGAATCAAGCAATGATTTCTTTCTTGTAAGGTCCCTTGCTTTTTTTGCAGCGTTCCTGGCTCTAGCTGCATCTATACATTTGCCTACAATTGCTTTTGCAATCGGGGGGTTTTCACCAAGAAACTCCGAGAGTCTGGCATTTACTGATGATTCCACAAAACCCTTTATCTCGCTGTTTCCAAGCTTTGTTTTGGTCTGTCCTTCAAACTGGGGATCTTTCAGCTTGACGCTTATTATGGCCATCAGGCCTTCCCTTACATCCTCACCGCTAAGATTTTCATCCTTTTCTTTTAAAAGGCCTGAACTTCTTGAATAATCGTTTATTGTCCTTGTGATGGCGCCTTTAAACCCCACAAGGTGTGTGCCGCCTTCAGTTGTGTTTATGTTGTTTGCAAAAGTGAAAATACCTTCATTATACCCCTGGGTATACTGCATGGCTATTTCGACTTCATGGTCCTCTTCTCGGTTGATTATATAAATGGGATTTTTATGTATAACTTCTTTTTTCTCAGAAAGGTATTTTAGAAAATCGACAATACCGCCGTTATATTGAAAAATTTCTTTTTTCTCCGGTACTTCCCTTTGGTCAAAAAAACTGATCTTTAAGCCTTTATTTAAAAAGGCCATTTCCCTCATCCTGGAGCTCAAGATCTCATATTTATAGTCAATTTCCTCAAAAATTTCCTTATCAGGTAAAAATGTGACAATAGTACCATGCGTATCAGTCTTTTCCCCCTTTATAAGGTCAGTAACCGGATTGCCCTGCTTGTATTCCTGGCGCCAGATGTTTCCATCCCTGCGCACTTCAACAACCAGTTTCTCGGAAAGGGCATTTACTACCGAAAGGCCAACGCCATGCAAGCCGCCTGACACCTTATAGCCATCATCACCGAATTTACCGCCGGCATGGAGCTTTGTGAGTACAATTTCCACGGCAGGCCTGTTATACTTTTCTATTTTTTTAACAGGAATGCCCCTGCCGTTGTCTACAACGGTTACTGAACTGTCCTTATTGAGCATGACAAGAATGTTATCGCAGAAACCTGCCATCGCTTCATCAATGCTGTTATCAACTACTTCATAAACAAGATGATGCAGGCCCCTTAGGCCTGTTGAGCCTATATACATGCCGGGTCTTTTTCTTACAGCATCAAGGCCTTCCAATACTCTGATGTCTTTTGCATCATAACTGGAATTTTGGGATTTGTTCAATATATCCACCCTTCCATAAAAACAATTTAATTAAGACCTAGAACATAAATAAAGAGTAATAAGTACCGCTTATTGCTGCGGATAAAAACACTTATCACTCTTTGTTTTTTGAGATGTTTAAGCACTGTTATTGTATTCCTAGTTTTTAAGTAATTATACCATAGTTTATCTATTTTTGGTTTAAAAATTTCTGAAAAATAAAGAGGAAATTTAAAAATTTTTATGTTTTTTTTACGCTATTGCTGCAAATTTTTACTTTTAAATCGGTATCTAAAATTTAGAATAATAAAAGTTTGAACTTGATCAGTTTTATTATAAAATTATTTCAGGAATTTACTGCTTTTTCAAAATCCGGTAAAAAATGGAATCATTATGGCGGATATGATCCTGGGACTGGTTCTTATGCTTGCCCTACTGGTATTTTTATTATACTGTTTGCTTAGGGCAAAAAGATTTTAACCAGTTTTAAATAATTCTTGGGGAACCTGTAGTAAATGTGCTTGAATTCAACCTGCTTCTTGACAATTTGAAATAGGAGGTTTCAGGCGTATTTAATAAGATATAAATTATAAGGATTAACTTTTAAAAAAAGCCTAATAGTTTTTAAGGCTGTTGCTTGGACTTTTAGATAATATTAAATAACAGGTATATAATAATATTATTAACACAAGTTTTTTAGCAGGATCATATGGATGAAGAAATAAGGCCTGATCCCAATAGCTTACTCAAACAGGCAAACCAGATAAATAAAGGGAAACTCACCGTTTTTTTAGGCGCTGCTGCAGGAGTAGGGAAAACCTTCGCTATGCTCAGCGCTGCAAAAGAAAGGATTAAAGAAGGTAAGAAGGTCCTTATAGGCTGGATAGATACACACCATCGGACAGAGACAGATGCAGTCCTTGAAGGCATCCCCCGCCTTGATCCAATAGTAATAAATTATAAGGGAAGAGATTTCCATGAACCTGACATTAAGTCTCTCCTGTCAATAAAACCCGACATTGCGGTTATTGATGAATTTGCCCACAGCAAT
>PMCC01000021.1:2277-6813 GCA_003155275.1 Actinomycetota bacterium
ATTCCGGATAAGGTCCTGGAAAATGCCGAGATCCATCTTGTGGACATTGATGCCGATGTTTTGATACAGAGGCTTAAAGACGGAAAAATATATATCCCCACCCAGGCCCAAGAAGCCATACAAAAATTTTTCAGGCCTGGCAATATCAATGCCCTTCGCGAGATATCATTAAGATATACGGCTGATAACGTGGATGTGCACCTGCAGGATTACATGAAATCAAGGGGAATATCCGGGCCATGGAGGACAGGCGAGAAAGTAATGGTCTGTATCAGCAAGAACAGCCAGGCTGCAAATCTGATAAGGATCGGCAAAAGAATGTCAGCCAGCCTTAATGCAGAGCTTATTGTGGCCAATGTCAGCACTCCCTGGGAACCTGAGCTTTCTTCCCAGACTCAGAATAATTTCCTTAATAACCTTAAGCTTGCGGAATCACTTGGAGCTGAAATAATCTCATTAACCGGGGTTACGATTGCTGATGAAATAATAAACCTGGCAAAAAAAAGAAACATCACCCAGCTTATTATAGGAAAGCCTTTAAGGCCCAGACCGATAGAATGGTTCCAGGAACCGGTAGTAGATAAGATTATCCGAAAAGGCGAAGGCATAAGGGTTCATGTGATTCCAACCGGGATAAAAAAGACCGCTTATAAAGAAAAGGACAGTAAAAGAAATTACAGGAATTTTCTACTGCCCATGGGGGTAGGGTTGGGATTGATTGCAGTATTTTATCTTTTGTCTTTCTTTTTCGAATCTTTCATAGGTATTTTTAACATCACAGTTCTTTTTTCAATCCCTGCAGCAATTGTCGCATTTTATGGAAATTACCTCTCTTCGGCCTTAGTGGCAGCAGTCAGTTTTTTAACTTTTGATTTTTTCTTTATACCTCCCAGGAACCTGTTGACAGTAGAAGACCTCAGGTTTATTCCAAGTTTTTTTATTTACCTTATACTGGCTATGTTTATATGTTATTTAAGCAAAAAGTCAAAGCTGCAGGTGAGATTTGTTGAGAAAAGAGAAGAGCAATTATCCATCCTTTATTCATTAAGCAGGAAGATATCAGCCAAAATAGATCTTCAGGAAGTAATAGAAAACGTCAAGGAAAAAATAGAAAGACTTATAAAGTGCAAGGTTGTTTTCCTGATCCGTGGCAGCAACGGCAGTCTTGAGCTACAGGAACAACTTCTTGAAGAAGGTCTTAAGAAAAAGTCGTCTGATGAAAAAGAAAAAGCAATTGCTGAATGGGTGCTTGCAAATGGCCGGATAGCTGGAAAAGGCACGGATTTTTTAAATGGCAGCGAGCTTATTTATTTTCCTCTTAAGACTCAGGGTGACATAGTAGGAGTTACCGGTATCTTCCTGGATAAAGAANNAATTGAGTGAAGCCAAAGTCCTTGAAGAATCACAAAAATTATACAACGCTCTGTTTAATTCCATTTCGCATGATTTGAGGACCCCTCTTACTGCCATAATTGGTTCTTCAAGTACCATAGAAAATGAGGAAGCTGCTCTGAGTGAAACAGACAAGACAGAGCTGGTAAAAAACATTAACAAAAGCGCTTTTAGGATGTTGAAGATAGTAAACAATCTTCTTGACATGGCAAGAATAGAAAGCGGGCAGATAAACCTGAAATACGAATGGTGCGACATTGAAGATATTATCGGAGTTGCAGTAAAACAAGTCAATATTATGGAAGAAAGACAGCTGGAAATAAACCTCGATGATAATATCCCCCTTATCTGGGTTGATTTTTCTCTAATGGAACTCGTTTTTGTAAACCTGCTTGATAATGCAGCCAAATATTCAAAACCACAAAGCAAGATAACTGTCAGTGTTAAGAATGAAACCGGTGAACTTTTTGTCATGGTAAGCGACGAGGGGACTGGTATACCGGATGAAGAATCATCGAAGATCTTCGAAAAATTTTATAGAATGAAAATTGCAGATAATATACAGGGCACGGGACTTGGCCTTTCAATCTGTAAAGCAATAATTGAGTTGCATGCCGGGAAAATATGGGCAGACAAAAATGCAAAAAACGGGTTGACCATCAAAATATTGCTGCCATTGCATGTCCAGCCGCAAATAATGGGTAAAGAAACTTAAAAATGAACAATAAAAAATGGAAAAGATCCTTGTAATAGATGACGAAAAAGAAATAAGAAAATTGCTGCAGATTGTCCTTTCGGCAAATAACTATAAGGTAGAAGAAGCAGAAAATGGCAGTGATGGTATTACAAGCACCGCCTTCCTTAAGCCCGACCTCATACTTCTCGACTTAAGCTTGCCTGATATGGATGGTGTGGAAGTGTTAAGGCGCATAAGGGAATTCTCAAAAATGCCTGTAATAATCCTGTCCGTAAGGGAGCAGGAAAACTACAAAATAGCTGCTTTGGACAACGGGGCAGATGATTATGTCACAAAGCCTTTCAGCCCCGGTGAGCTGCTTGCCAGGATAAGGGCCGCCATAAGGCATTCGAAAAAAGAAATAGACGAGCCGTTGATTATTTTTGAAAGTTTAAGTGTCGATCTGTTAAATAGAGTAGTAATAGTTGGGAAAGAGGATGTAAAACTGTCACCCATAGAATATGAGATTTTAAAGATACTCGCCCAGAACAAGGATAAGATAGTAACCCAGAAGTTCCTCCTGGAAAAAGTGTGGGGGCTTTCATACCTGAATGAGTCTCATTATCTGCGGATTTATATTGGCCAGATAAGGAAAAAGATCGAAAAAAACCCTGCGCGGCCTGAGCATCTTCTCACCGAGCCAGGGATTGGTTACAGGCTGGTCTAAAAAGATTAGTAAGCATTTACTTTTTTACTCTTTTCAATCTACCAGGCGATTATGGAGTATTCGCACTACTCCATCAGAATTACGCTTATTTTACCTTAAACCGCAGTTTTTTTATCGTGCCGGTTCCAATATTGCAGTTAATTCTTGGTAAGATTAACTGCAATCTTATCAAGAAGCTACCTGACATCGTACTAAGCTCATCAGCCCGGGCTCTTCGGCTGCGATACTGTCAGTTATTTTTAATATTACTTCATTTTCATATTAGATGTTTTTTTATAAAAACATATATGTAATAATTATTTTTATTTGGCAACCATAATCTTGAAAGGGGATTAAAAATGGCTGTAATAACGATTTCGCGTTTAGTTGGGAGCGGCGGAACTTTAATTGGTAAAGAGGTAGCAAAAAGACTTAATTATCATTATGTAGATAAAGACTTAATTCAGGAAATAATGGAACAATATGGAGAACTTGAATTTAAAAAAATTTACGATACAAAACTTACCGTCTGGGATAGGTATTCAGGCATAACTGATGGTATATTAGATTTTTTTAAGAGGATAATGCTTTCAATTGCAAAAGTAGGAAATGTTGTAATCATAGGGAGAGGAAGCTTTTTCAGCCTGGGCAAATATAATGATGTCCTGGATACTATGATTTATGCTCCAATGGAAACAAGAGTAAAAGTAATTATGCAAATGAGAAATATATCTGAAAAGTCTGAAGCTGAAAAATACATTTTACAAAAAGAACAGATACGCCAGTCATTTATTAGCGTACATATAAGGTACAATGGAATCTTTTAGATAACTTTGATATGGTCTTTAATACCGGCAAACTTTCATCTTCTATCGTTATTGAAACAATGGTAATGGCCGTTCAGGCGCTTGATAAAAGTATTCCGGTTTCCGGTTTCAATACATCTGAAATTGCTGAAGACGCTGTGCTTGATAAAGCTGTTAAAAAGCTTCTTAAAAGCTGATTTATACAAAGAAAAATTTTTAGTGCCTCTTAAACGAGTGCCGATGATATGAAAGAGTCAATTATCAATCCAGGGAACAAGCTATACATCGACTGCCGGATTGGGCCTATTTTACCTTGAAGCGTAATCCTTTTATTGCCTCAGTTCCAATATAACAGTTAATCTTGCCAAGAAGCTGGCCTGACATCATGCTGAGCTCATTGGCCCACGTAGAGTTTGTCACAGAAATATAGAGTATGTCCCTGGAAATTTTTTCGGGTTTTGTCCTGCTGCCTATACCATCTCCGACTATCTCTTCCCAATGATTAAAGATGCTGTATTTCTGTAATTTGGAGGCCATCTCGAAATCTGAAACAAACCGCCGTATTACCGAAGCGATATCCTGCGGTTGGCTGGAACGAGGCCTGGTTGATTCTGATTCATTGTCAGGTTTAAAATCTTTTTTCATAACTTTATTGCGCTCCTGACATAAAACCGGGTTATTACTGCAGCATATAAAAATGTTTAACCCTTTTATCAGATCTATTTTGCCCCTGTTTATCAGGCTCGCAACCATTATTGCCTGATAAAATGTTTAAATCTTTTTTTATAGACTTATTTTGCCCCTGTTACTGACATCAGGACCAACTCAGAAATATCCATGGTCTTGATTTTAGAGTTTTCCTTCTTAAGGCCTCCAGTTATTGTACGCACACATTGCTGGCATGCGGTTACAATTATGTCTGCCTGCGTTTCAATAATAGCTTTTGCTTTCATTGC
>PMCC01000088.1:0-135 GCA_003155275.1 Actinomycetota bacterium
GATTATTGCACAAATAGTTATATTAACATGAATACTGAAACTGACATCTATAAGATAAAGGTTAAGGCTTAGCTGATCTGTCCCGATTTTTAAGCCTTTATCCAGAATAGGTATCGTATCATTTAAAACATGCCC
>PMCC01000088.1:254-2102 GCA_003155275.1 Actinomycetota bacterium
CAATTAGGGCAAATAACAAAATCATCCTTTATTTCTTTTCCGCATGTAGGGCATCTATGGATGTTTGCAGCAAGAAGCATTTCCATCCTTCTTATTTCCAGGTCTCTTTCAACCACGTCTTCAATAAACTCTGGGGGCCTTAAAATAAGATAAATAAGTAAGCCTAAAAAAGGCAGAAGCAGAACCAAAATGGTCCAGAATATAGGATTTGCATTCCTGAGCTTCGCATCCCTGTATGTCCAGTATATAAATGAAAGCCAGATGATGGCTAAAATAAAAACAATGCCGTATATAAGGTTTTTCCATAAAGGCAGTTTAAAAAAATTCAATATATTGTCAAAATATTTTAGAAAATCCATGAGCCCTCCTAAAGAATATGTTCAAGATTGGTTATAGAACCGGTAATGCATATGATATCATCACTGCCGGAAATTTTTAATGCAAACTTCAGCGAATTGGAAATGCTGTCCAGTTCAAATACCTCAACAGGCATATGTTTCTCTGCCGCTTTTTTTGCACCCAGTAATTTATACAATTCTTTCTTAAGAATTTCAATAGGCAGACTTCTGGCGGTATTGCTCGAAGTCAGAATCAGAACATCGCTTACTTCAATTATGCCTGAAAGCATTTTTTTATAGTCTTTGTCCTTAAGAACAGAAAAAACAATTATCTTTTTCTTATCCTTAAAATTCTCATTTATATTTTTTATAAAATTATTTATTCCTTCCGGGTTATGTGAAGCATCGGCAATCACCACGGGTTTCTTCCTTAAAACTTCAAATCTTCCTGAAACTCTGGCCTTTTTAAGGCTCACCTTTAATTTCTTTCCATCGATTTTTCTGCCTGACGATGCAAGGTAAAGCTCTGAGAGAACAACCGCAAGGCAAAGATTGGCGGGCTGGTAATTTCCTATCAGGTTAATCTGTAAATCTTTGTAAGTCCCGTATAATCCCTTTATATCCACAAGCCATCCGGCCAGAAATTCTTTTTCCTTATTGGTGACTCTGAAATCTTTCCCATAAATAAAAAGCCTGGAACCGGTTGAATTTACCCGGTCTTGTAGAACTTCAAGGACATCTGGGTCACAGCTTGTGGTTGCAGCCATTGAATTATTTTTAATTACCTGCGCTTTTTCAACCGCTATGTCTTTTATGGTGGGGCCAAGTATGGCGGTATGCTCAAGGCTTACACCTGTAAGGCCGCAAACAACTGAATCTGCTGCATTTGTCGCATCCCATCTTCCACCCATCCCTGCTTCAAGCACCATCACATCAAGACGCTCATCGGCTGCAAGCTTAAATGCCATTGCTGCTATTATTTCAAACTGTGTAAGCGCCCCGCCAAGGTCCATTTCATTGACTTTGACAATAAANNCTTTCAGTGTACTCAGTAATATGCGGAGAAATATGGTATCCTGCTTTTAAACCCTGGCCTTGCAGAATATTGGCAGTAAGTATGGTTGTGGACGTTTTTCCGTTTGATCCCACAATATGTATAAAATCGGTCTTTTTATGCGGATCACCCAAAAGCTTTAAGATTTCATTTATCCTTGAAAGGTCTGGTTTTATCCCGAATATAAGGCTGGAATCAAGGTATGCGGCACATTTAAGATAACTGGAGTTCCCCATTTTTTATCTTCTTTAATAACATTATTATAAGTATCATAGGTCGTTTGCCGGAGAAAATAAAACCACAATGAAGCAATTACAGACATACGGCAGTTAACAGCCAGCATTAGACAACAATGGGAATACTATTTAATGCTTTGCAATAAGTTCAGCTGTTCCTGCAAAGACAGGATTATCTTTAAAGCCTGGCCAAGTTTTAATTTTTCTTTTTTTATAATAT
>PMCC01000088.1:2140-8229 GCA_003155275.1 Actinomycetota bacterium
ATATATACAAAAATCTCATTTTCATCCCTCAGGGTCTTGATAAACCCTTTATTATCAACCGGCCGGCCGATTATCATTTCTGAAAGTTTTGCCAGGTCTTTTATATAATTTGAATTACTTTTCAGCATTTTTTCAACAAGGATATCATGCGGGTTTATATACACGCTTACTCGGGAAGCCGGATTTATTTTCAGTTCTGACCGGATTTTTCTTATTTCACTGATGATATTAAAAACCTTTAAAAGCTCATTTTCAGCGCTGTTGTCTGCTTTGTCTAAAATCCGGTTTTTTAACCCGGGAAACTCTGAAACAATTATGCTGGCGCCTTCATGCGGAATGCTCTGCCAAATCTTCTCTGTAATAAACGGCATGAAAGGATGAAGGATTTTAAGATATCTTTCCAGGACATACCACAAAACAAAGATGGCTGCCTTTCTGTCTTTGGTTTTGCCGGAATCGCCAAACTCAATCATACTGCCGCTGTTGCCGGGCTCTATGCCGTCGGACTCAGTGCCGTGGCCGCTGCTTCCNNGACTCTATGTACCAGTCGCAATAGTCGTTCCAGAAAAAGTCGGTAAGGCACTTGCACGCAAAAGAAATACTATACTTTTCCAGATATCTTTCCAATGACTTAATTGTCTTTGCAAGCTTTGAAAGTATCCATTTATCCCAATGATTTAAGACGAGGTCCTTGGGGTCCATATTGATGACATCCGTACCCTGGATGTTTGCAATTACAAATTTTGATGCGTTCCACAGCTTATTGGCAAAATTTCGGCTTCCTTCTATTTTATCTTCACCAAGAAGCATGTTTTTACCGGGAGTTGTTAGAGATGCAAGAGTAAACCTCAGGACATCCGCCCCGTTCTTATCAATTATTGTCATCGGGTCTATGACATTTCCCTTTGACTTGCTCATCTTCTGGCCGAAAATATCATTGACCAAAGGGTTGATGAATACTTCCTTAAAGGGGACCTCTTTCATAAAATAAAGGCTCATCATTATCATTCGCGCCACCCAGAAAAAAATAATATCATGCCCCGTAATTAGCACGTTTGTCGGAAAAAAATAATCAAGTTCTGCAGTTTTCTGGGGCCATTTCATCATTGCAAAGGGCCATAAATTTGAAGAAAACCATGTATCGAGCACATCTTCATCCTGCCTTAAATCCGTACTTCCGCATTTACAGGCTTTAGGCGGTGATTCGGAAACAATCATCTCATTGCATTTAATACAATAATATACTGGAATCCTGTGCCCCCACCAAAGCTGCCTTGATATGCACCAGTCCCTGATGTTTTCCATCCAGTTAAAATACAATTTTTCCCATTTTTTGGGTACAAACTTTACCCTGCCGTCTTTTACAGCCTGTATTGCAGGTTCGGCAAGAGTCTTCATGGATACAAACCATTGCAGTGAGACTCTCGGCTCGATTACAGTATCGCATCTGGAACATATCCCCATTGAAGATGTATGCTCTTTTTTAGAGGCAAGATATCCTTGATTTTCAAGGTCTTCAAGCACCTTTTTCCTTGCCGCATATCTTTCCAGGCCCTTATATCTGCCGGCGTTTTCATTCATGAGTGCGTCATCAGTCATGATATTTATCTTGTCCAGGCCGTGTCTTTTACCTATCTCAAAATCATTAGGGTCGTGTGCTGGAGTCACTTTTACGGCGCCGGTTCCAAAATCCTTATCCACAAAATCGTCTTCTATTATGGGTATGGTCCTGTCAACAAGAGGTAAAAAAACATTTCTTCCCAGATATTTTCTATATCTTTTATCTGTAGGATTTACAGCAACTGCAGTATCGCCAAGCATTGTCTCAGGCCTTGTTGTTGAAACAGTTATGAATTCTGTTTTGCTTGGAAGGCCTGTTTCTTCAACAATTAAAGGATATCTTATATCCCAGAGGCTCCCCTTTTTTTCCTTATGTTCCACTTCTATGTCTGATACGGCAGTGAGGCATCTTGGGCACCAGTTGACTATATAATTACCCCTGTAAATAAGGCCGGCATTATAAAGGGTTACAAATTCATGGTTTACTGATTTTACATAATCATCATCAAAAGTGAAGCGAATCCTGTCCCAGTCACAGGAGCAGCCAAGGGACTTAAGTTGGGATATTATTCTTGAGCCGTACTGCCCGCGCCATTCCCACACTTTTTCGACAAATTTTTCCCTGCCCAGCATAAACCTGGTTAAGCCGATTTTACCAAGTTCCTTTTCAACGACATTCTGTGTGGCAATACCTGCATGGTCAGTGCCTGGAAACCAGCATGCTGCAAAACCTTTCATCCTTGCATACCTTATCATTATATCCTGCAGGGAATTGTTAAGAGCATGGCCGACGTGCAGATACCCTGTAATATTTGGAGGGGGGATCACTATGCTGTAAGGCTTTTTTTCATGAGAGATTTCACTGTGGAAATAACCTTTTTCCAGCCAGAAATTATAAATATCACTCTCAAAATCCGCTGGCTTATACTTATCCGGCAGTTTATCCATCTAAGCGAGTTTCTCCTGGTCCTTTATAAAATCAGTATTATCAAGATCTGTCAAAAGAAGGGGCTTTATTTTACTTTCAATTACTTCTTTTGTTATTACACATCTTTTTATATCCTGCCTTGAAGGTATTTCAAACATGACTTCAAGCATAGAATCTTCCATAATGGAGCGCAGGCCTCTTGCACCGGTCTTGCGCTTCACTGACATTACAGCNNTGTTTCACCAGGGCATTCTTGGGCTCTGTCAAAATCCTTATAAGGTCTTCCTCACTTAAGTTTGAAAGAGTGGCCAAAACCGGGAGCCTTCCTATAAATTCAGGAATCATGCCGTATTTAAGCAAATCTTCAGGAAGCACCATGGAAAGAAGATTGTCATGTTTTTCCGTTTTTTTCTGTTTTTTTTCAGTTATAAAACCGACAGTGTTTCGGTTAAGGCGTTTCTCTATTATCTTTTCAATGCCGTCAAACGTTCCACCGCAGATAAAAAGTATATTGGATGTGTTTATCTGAATAAAATCCTGGTGAGGATGTTTTCTTCCGCCATGTGGGGGGACATTGGCTTCGGTACCCTCAATGATCTTTAGCAATGCTTGCTGCACGCCTTCACCGGAGACATCCCTGGTTATTGACGGATTTTCCGACTTCCTTCCGATCTTGTCGACCTCATCAAGATATATTATTCCTGTTTCGGCCTTTTTTATGTCAAAGTCAGCATTCTGGATCAGCTTTAGCAGAATATTCTCCACATCTTCACCGACATATCCGGCCTCAGTCAATGCTGTGGCATCCGCAATTGCAAAAGGAACATTTAAAATCTTTGCAAGAGTCTGGGCAAGCAGTGTCTTGCCGCAGCCGGTGGGACCCACCAGAAGGACATTGCTTTTCTGTATCTCTATATCATCTTTTGTGATCGAATATCCGTATTTTACACGTTTGTAGTGGTTATATACCGCTACAGATAGCACTTTCTTTGCTTTATCCTGGCCCACAACATATTCATTTAGAATCGAGTAAATCTCATCGGGCCTTGGAAGGTCCTTAAAATTCACTTCCTTGTCTTCTTTTAATTCCTCGTCAATAATCTCGTTGCACAGATCAATACATTCATCGCAAATATATACACCAGGTCCCGCAATCAGTTTCCTGACCTGTGGTTGAGTTTTATTGCAGAAAGAACATTTCAGGAAATCACCTTTTTTGTTTTCATTCTGAGACAATTTGATTTCATCCCTCTCTATTTCTTTTCTATGACTTCATCTATAATGCCATAAATTTTTGCTTCGGCAGCAGTTAAAATAAAATCCCTTTCGGTATCCTTTTCAATCTTTTTTATATCTTGCCCGGTATGTTTTGCAATTATTTCATTAAGAAGTTTTCTAAGCCGCACTATTTCCCTTGTCTGTATCTCAACATCCATTGATGTGCCCTGGACACCGCCGGAAGGCTGATGAAGCAGGATCCTTGCATGAGGCAGGGAATATCTTTTACCTTTTTCTCCGGCCAGAAGCAAAACAGCTGCGGCGCTTGCAGCCTGGCCGATGCATATTGACGAGACCGGGGATTTGATAAACTGCATTGTGTCATATATGGCCAGCGCAGAAGTCACTGAACCGCCCGGGCTGTTTATATAAAGTTGGATATCTTTTTCCGAATCCTCTGCATCAAGGTGAAGCATCTGGGCCATAACCACATTTGCTATGTTGTCTTCTATGTCAGAACCTAAAAAAATAATCCTTTCCTGCAATAACCTCGAATAGATATCAAAGGAGCGTTCGCCCCTGTTTGTCTGCTCGATTACCATTGGTATAAGATAATCATTTGTTATCTTCATCATTACTCACATCACTCTCTTTACTCTCTTTATTAATTCAGGACCGGGGAACTCCTGACTGTATATCCCCGTCGCCATATTTCTGTCTGCATGGACCTTTCAGGCTCTTTGTTTTTGCCTAAAGCCCTTATTTCTTTGGCGGTTTTTTTGGTGTTTTGCTTCCTTCTTCTATTATCTTTGCATTTTTTATAAGTAAATCAAAAAGATTTTTCCTTTTTATTGAATCTTTTATATTTTCTTTCCCTGCTTCACTTTCAAGATAGGCTTTAAGCTTTTTCTTTTCGGACTCTTTTACATTGCCTGAAAGGATTTTTTCCTTCTCTTCTGCAATCTGGGACTGTAACGGTTCAATCTTGTCCGCCTCTGCTTTCTCCAGCGCATTTATCACCAAGTATTCTTTTGTTTCCTTTATTGCAGTCTGGCGCAGGTCTTTGTTGAAACTTTCTTCTGTAAGGTTATATGCTTTAAAATAATCGCTTTTTGATATTTTATGCTCGTCAAGTTCCTTTTTTAAATCCTCATTGAAGTGTTCTATCCTGTTGGCAATCATAGGTTCAGGAACATCAAGTTTTAAACTGTTTACAAGGCTGTTTATAATGTCTGATATGATCCTGTCTCTTCTAATCTTCTTTTTCTGCTCTGAGATGCGGTCGCTTATAAAGGACTTAAACTCTTCCGGGTCCTTATAATCGCCAAAATTTTTCAGGAATGCCTCATCAAGTTCAGGAAGGCTTTTCCTTTTGATTTCTTTTAAATCTATGGAAAAAACAGCTTCTGTCCCTGCAATTTTTTTATCGGGAATATGCTCAGGCATTTTGATAGTTATTTTTTTGTTTTCGCCCTTTTTCATTGAAATAAGGCCTTCTTCAAATCCTTCAAACAAAGTACCGGAGCCTACCTCAAGCGTATAGTCCTGGGCACTGTTTCCTTCAAACTCCTTGCCGTCAATTTTCCCCTCAAAATCAATGATTACATAGTCCCCTTTTTCAACTGCCTTATCCTCTTCAACGGCTTCGAGCGCTGCATAATTGTTTCTCAAATTGTCGATCTGTTTTTGCACATCTTTATCAGTTACCTCTTCAGAAATACCGGTGGCTTCAATGCCTTTGTAGGCAGGGGCCGCAATTTCCGGTTCAACTTCTACAGTAACTTCAACATCAAGAGGAATATCTTCCCCGATATTTACTATTTTGACCTTCGGATAATCTATGGGCATAATTTTTAAATCATCAATAATTTTGGGATAGAGGTCAGAAATAGAATTTGTTGCAGCCTCATTTAAAACATATTCCCTGCCATAATTTGCATCAATAACGTTAAAGGGTACTTTGCCGGGTCTGAAACCGGGTATTTTTGCCTTCTGNNTTCTTAAGGTTTTTTAACTTAAAACTCAATCAAATCCACTCCTTTAATAATAATAAAATCAAAGTTAACTAAAAAATATTCCGGGTTTTCCATACCCGGTTAAATAAAAATGGTGCGAGAGAGGGGACTTGAACCCCTATAGGTGATTAGCCTACTAGATCCTAAGTCTAGCGCGTCTGCCAATTCCGCCACTCTCGCAGTGAATGGTGGGTCGTACAGGCTTCGAACCTGTGACCCCCTGATTAAGAGTCAGGTGCTCTACCTACTGAGCTAACGACCCATTCAAGTACTGCCTTTTTTAGGCTTTTGGCAGTCTAAAACTAAATAGCATACTGGCACGCATTTAAAAGCTTTTCAAACAAACTGGCACGCCTGGAGGGATATCG
>PMCC01000016.1:0-6839 GCA_003155275.1 Actinomycetota bacterium
ATAATTACAGGAATTTTATTAAAGCTGCAAAATCTGCCCAAATAATGCCAGGGCTTATAATTGACAAAAAAGGAAATGTCCTGGGTGAGCATCAGGGGGTGGCAAACTATACGATAGGGCAGAGAAAAGGCCTGGGAATCAGTTATGCTGAACCTCTTTTTGTAGCTGATATTGACGCAGCCAAAAACCTGGTAATAATCGGTACAAAAGATGACCTTAAAGCAGGAGGCCTTGTTTTAAAAGATATAAACCTGCTTGTTGACAAAATGCCGGATAGGGCAAATGTTAAAATAAGGTACCAGTCTAAAGAAATCCCATGCAGCATAAAGATGTTTAAAAATAGCGCCAGGGTAATATTTGACGATCCGCATGAATCTGTTTCCCCGGGTCAAAGCGCAGTATTTTATGAAGGAGATATAGTTCTGGGTGGCGGTATAATCAGTAAAAAAATTATTTAATTAAAAAAATCCCCTTGGAATTTAAGATTCTTCAGCATCGTGTATCTGCAAGCTACAAACACTCTGTATCACCCCAGCTTCTTCTGACCATTTAAGTAATAAAAAACTTGAATTATCGGGAATGAAAATGTAAAATAAGTGTTAAGTAAGGAGTAAGGAGTAAGGACATAAACTAATGAACAAAATAAAAATAACATCTAAAGGCCAGATAACTATCCCACAAGAATTAAGGGAAAAGCTGGAAATAAGAGTAGGTACGTACCTAAGCGGATATATAGTGGATGGAAGTTTAGTGCTAAAACCTTTGCCTGATGATAGGGATAATGCAAAATTTTTAAAATATGCATACAGGGAAAGCCAGGACAGTATTGGGGTATTAAAGGTTAGAGAAATGGCTAAAGGATTCAATGTCAACATGCAAAAGCAGGTAAGAGAATTAAGAGAAGAAGAGTCCGGGGCTGAATGAACAACTATTTTATCGATACAAGCGCATTGTTTAAAAGATACATCCCGGAGTCCGGAACCGATGAGCTGGATAATATTTTAAATCAGGAAGGGATCTTTTTCATTTCAGATCTGACAATCATCGAAGTAATTTCCAATTTAAAAAGAAAAAATGAAATATCCGGTGAGATTGATAAAGAGCTGTATGAGAAAATCAAAAGTGAATTTTTCAATGATATAGCAGGAGAAAAAATCAGGACTGCCAGAATTTCTTCGGATACAATAATAGAGGCAATAAATATAATTGGCCAAAGTTATATTACTCCAATTGACTCTCTACAATTAGCCACAGCATTGCAGATAAAATCTGAAAGGGGAAATGTTGTTTTTATTTGTTCAGATAAAAAGCTTGGCAATATGGCAGAAAAGCAGGGATTAGAAGTTTTAGCTATATAATTCCTCTATAACCCTAAAATCCGGCAGCAGGGAAGTTAATAGCGGCGATACTGTTGACAGGATTGAATNNTATCGCCCAAACAGGTCTGAAATTGAATAAACCTGATTAAATAAGTTAAAATATCCAGATCCTGCAATGAAAGAATATTAAGAGCGGTTCGTGGGAAAAATGGAGGTTCTCCTCAATCTCACGGACCGTCTTTATTTATTAAGGTTATTGCGGTTATTCCGGTTTTATAAGCTTTGCCAAAGAAATATTTTCAACGGTATCTACCGTACCTGGAAAACCATTCATTAAAAGCTCAATATCGGATTGCTCCATGGACCATCCGAGTGAGCCCAGATTTTCTTTCAAATGCTCGATCTTGCGTGTTTTTGATATAGTGACAACATTTTTTTGGGAGACAAGCCAGTTTATTGCAACCTGGTTTGCAGTTTTCCCGTATTTGCTGCAAAGTCTGTCTACTATTCTAACAGGTTCTTTTGAAAAAAGNNATATTTTATGGACCCATCAATTAGAGGGCCCCTGTGCTTAAGATTGTAATGGAGATGATTGCAGGTTATTTTATTTTCACTGCACTTCTGGGCAGCAGCAAACTCAACAACATTAAAATTGCTAACCCCGATATATTTTATATATTTCTTATCTAAAAGGTAATTCATCGCTTCCATGGATTCTTTTATATCGATATATGGATTTGGGTTATGGATAAGGTAGACATCTATATAATCGATTTTGAGCCGTTTTAAACTCTGTATGGCAGCATTTATAAGGTCATCATAGTGAAGGTGCATTGGCGTTACCTTTGTTGTTATAATTAGCTTTGACCTGTCAAAACCTTTGATGGCTTCACCTACAAGTTCCTCCGCCCTGCCTTCCGAGTACCACTCCGCGGTATCTATATGGATAATTCCCATATCAAGCGCAGCTTTAATAGCATAAACATCAGCCCTGTCGTCATTATTAACATCCCTGGTGTCGCGGCCGCCCATGCTCCATGTGCCGAAACCGAAAAGCGGAAGTTCGAAACCGCCCTTTAATTTTTTTGTTTCAATTTCCATAATGAGGATAATATATATTTCATAATAAAAAGCAACATTTTTTGTGAAATATTAATATCAGACAAGACCTCAGATGAAAGAATTGAATGTATTTACCAAAGGAAGGCGTTTTTAAAACAGGCTGCGGATACAGCTGAAAAACATATCAATTGTTTTGGAAAAATTATTTGAGAATGCCGTTAGAATGTTAATATTTTTCCCTTGAATAACCCTTGTAATACTTTTCTTTAATAATTCCGGGGTCGAGCCCTTTTTTATAGGAGTGCAAAGCCCATAAAATAAGGTATGCCCTCTTCCAAAAAGGATCACCGGCTATTCCTCTGGAACTTGTGAGTGTCGGCCCCAAAAGCAATTTTGTTTTTCCAAAGGTTTTCATTCTTATTGAAAAATCCACGTCTGACATTATTGGAATATTTTTAAAACCTCCAAGTTTAAGAAAAGCGGTCCTCTTTACAAATATCATTCTATCCCCGAAATATATTTTTGTAATATAACTATAGAGATTTCCAAAAAAAGAACCCAGCATATAAAAGAATCTTTTCCCCTCAAGAAGCAGGGAAAATGCGCCTCCTATATATTTGCCATTTTTTTTTGTTGAATTTCCAGAAAATAAATTGTTGATTTTTTCAAAAACTTTCTTTGGCAGGATATTATCAGCATGAAGAAATATCAAGGTTTCCCCTGTTGAATTCCGGACACCTTCGTTTAATTGAAGAGGAAGGTTGGGAAAATTGGATTTTATAATTTTAAAATTTGTTATAAAATCCAGTCCTGGTTCTCCGCCGAAAACTAATTCTTCAGCAATATTTATTGTCTTGTCTTTGCTTGCTCCATCAACAATTATTATTTCAAAAGGATTTTTGGTGCAGCAATTTTGCACTTTGATGATACTTTTTAAGCATCTGCCTATATTTTCCTCTTCATTTAATGTGGGAATTATTATTGAAAACTTCATTTTATTCCTGCAAGGCGCCGTGGCAGCTGCTTCCTGAACCGGCAGTACACGCAAGGCAATGCCCTCCTGTAAATATTCTTTTACCGATTAGTAAATTATTCAGTATGTTGTTGTCACTTTGATTGACGCCACTGTTTTTACCGCTATTTGTAAGTCCAAGAATCAAATCAATATTGCTCAATCCGTTTTTTGGCATGTCAATTGCCAAATTGAAATCACAGTCATAGAATCTGCCTTTCCAGTCAATTGTCACCTGGCTGATACACATAAGTTTTGCAAGATTTTCTTCATTGAAATTTTTCCTTAAAAGATTTATATAACCGTCATAAGAATTCTTTATTTTCAGGTTCTCTGCCAATCTTCCCACCGGAACATTTGTCATTGCTATAAGGTTATTGAACTCAATTCCAAAATTATTATTTAATATTTCCTTAAACTTTAATTCAAGCATTGACTGCTGCGGAGGTAATGTTGGAAAAATAGGGTTAAAAACAAGGTCAAGCGCCGGAATGGCAGATTTTCCATAACCTATATCATTTAACTCTTTCAATACTTCAATGCTTTTTTCAAATACTCCTTCACCCCTTTGAATTCTGACTTCCTCCTCTTCATAACACGGCAGTGACGCCACAAGTGAAATACTGTTTTCATATAAAAACTTAATAAACCGGTTTTTATTGCCACTGTTGTTTTCGGATTTTTTATTCAGCTCAAGGGCAGTAAGATTTGTTCTCATGGAGATTTTTTTCACTAGTGGCCTTATCTTTCGGATAAATTCTGAAATATAAGGATTTAATTCTGGCGCCCCGCCGGTAATTTCAAAAGAGTCTGGTTGCGAAATCTTTATAAATTCAGCCATCTTTGCCATTAACGGCCAATCCATTGCCTCGGTCCTTTCAGGACCGGAATTCAGATGGCAGTGCGCGCACATCTGGTTGCAGTACAATCCAATATTAAAACTTATATGGCTTATTTTCTGCCTTCTTATATTTTTTAATTTTTCATGCATAGATTATTCATGCATATGATATAAATAATTATTCAGGTATATATTTTTAAGTATATAGTATAACTGATTTTCAGGTATTTCATCTAAATGCTACTGTTTGAGATGATTATAATATTTTTATATAAATTTTAACTGCATTTAAAAATAGTTATTCAAGTTATTTTAAAACTTTTATAACAAATTTAACTTTTTTTCCAATTTATTCAGTAAGGTTCTTGTATTCCTGCAGTAAAAACCAGGCATTTTCTTTATGTCTTTACTCAGCTTCCCGATGTCTGTTGTTTCATCGATATCATACCATTGGGGCAGCAATTTATATGTTATGGATAATTTTTCCAAATTTAAAATGACATCTCTTAAAGTATTTCTGGAACTCCATCTTACAGATTTAAAAATGCCCGGCCAACCCTTTTTTGTACCTATAAGATAAAAACCACCGTCCTCTGCCGGTCCAAGTACAATTTCTTCACTTTCCAAAATTAATAATGCTTCTCTAATGTATCTTTGAGGAATTGTCGGACTGTCAGAGCCAATAATTATAAATTTTTTTATTTTATTATTATGGCCTTCAAGTTTCTTACTGCAGCTTTTTGATTCCTCTCTGATTGCATTTGACAACCTTTCTCCAAAATCTTTGCCTTTTTGGGGTTTTATCATCCACGGCGACTTCGGTGGCAGGCTGTTTATTCTTAATTGACCGATTGAGTCATTAGCAATTGATTTAAAATACTCAGATGTCAGGGGTGGGTAAAAATAAATTATTCTTTGATCAATACAGTCAATATCATCTATCAATCTTATGGTGTCTGTAAGGAATGCTTCAGATAATTCTTTGGCTTCTTTTAGAGTCAGGGACGGTGCGAGCCTTGTTTTTGATTTACCGGATTCCGGTTTTTTAGAAAAGACTGCTATTTTATTCATAAAGATTGTTGGGAAAATTTTATCGGTTGCACAGAATCACCGGTATTAAAAATAGATTGCCTATGTATTGAGACCCTAAAAATCTTAAGTCTTTGTATTATTTATATTTTTTAGCCGAGTACCTTCTAACAAAAATCTTATTATTTAATTAATACCCTATTTATTATTTGTTGCCTTATTATTTGATACCGTATGAAACCAGGATAATTCTTTCAGGCAGTTGATAATAAATCTGAATAGCTGATTCAAACATTATATTTGTTTTTTTTGTTATGTAAAGATTAAAGAAATATTGTGAATATATTTTNNTATTACATATATTATAATAATACTTATATTGGAGTATTATTTAAAATTCAGTATAATAATATAAATCAGCCATAAGATTTTTAGAAAATTTTTAATTTTATCAGGGTGATGAATATGTCAAGGATAACTCAAAAAGGGCAGGTAACCATACCCAAAGAAATAAGGGATTCTTTAGGTATAAGGCCTAATGATATTGGTGAATTTACTATAAATGAAGGCGCTGTGGTGTTTACAGTAAAAAAGGGGACAATACTTGATGCCCACAGGAAAAAAACAGATAAAAAAATTGATTTTACCAAAGCAAGAGAGCTAATGGAAAGAGAGATTGCATCAGGTATAGTAAAGGAGATGCGATGATATTTCTTGATACAAATATTTTTATAAGATATTTTACACAGGAAGATGAAAATATTTCTGCCGATGCTGAAGCATTGTTTTATAAAATCGTCGGCGGGGAAATAGCCTGCTTTACAAATACAATGGTTATTGCTGAAATCGTCTGGGTGCTCGAAAAATATTATGGTTGGGAAAAACCTGAAGTCTGCGACAACATTGAATTTATTTTAAATACTCCAAATATAAAAATAAGTGAAAGGAAAATTCTGCAATCTGGCGTTAAAACTTACAGAGAGCTAAATATTGACTTTATTGATTCATATAACTATGAATATATCAAGGCCAATAATTCATCTGAAATATATTCTTATGACATTCATTTTGATAAGCTTAATAAGGCCTATGAAGATATTGAAAGAACGGTACCCTAATTAAATTGTCCTAAACAAAGCACAGGCCGGCAGATGTGCAGGGCAGATAAAATGAACTTTCCGATAAATGAGGATAAGCCTTATTTTGATACAAATAATTCATGTAATTACCCTGACTATATAACAAAACAGTATTAAATTATACCTGCAGCTGGTACTGGTATTTATACAGCTTGTAGTAAACACCCTTAAGCTTAAGGAGTTCCTTGTGAGTGCCTTTCTCGACAATATGGCCGTGTGTGAGAACTATAATATTATCCGCATTTTTAATCGTGGAGAGCCTNNCGGTTTTTCATTATTTTTGAAAGTGCGTCCTGTATCAGCGCTTCAATTTCCGAATCAATACTTGAAGTCGCCTCGTCCATTACCAGCAGTATTTCAGGGTTAAAGACAAGCGCCCGTGCAAATGCTATAAGCTGTTTCTGCCCCACGGATAATATCTGTCCACGCTCCTTTAC
>PMCC01000016.1:6866-7180 GCA_003155275.1 Actinomycetota bacterium
CCTTATGTTATCAAGGATTGTGCCGGTAAACAAAAATACATCCTGCATGACAATACCGATATGTTTTCGCAGGTCAGTTAAACTGTATTGTTTTATGTTTGTTTCGTCCAGATATATACTGCCTTTCTGGATATCATAAAACCTGCTTAAGATATTTATTATTGAAGTCTTGCCTGAGCCCGTCGCGCCCACGATTGCAATGCTTCTGCCGCTGTCAAGATCAAAGGTGATATCCTTTAAAATATAATTGTCTTCCTCATAAGCAAACCAGACATTTTCAAACCTGATATTACCTTTTACATGTTCTATTTTTA
>PMCC01000072.1:0-608 GCA_003155275.1 Actinomycetota bacterium
GGGGGTTGCCCTGATTTCACAAACTATTGCCTTTAATCCGCAGTTAATCAATGAGCAGGATGATTACCTTATAATTAAAAATGGCACGCAAATAAGCTTGACCATAAATGTTGAAAACCAGGGGAATGTTGTAGAAAATAACATTCCGGTAAAAGCAACATACAGTGTTGAGGGGGTTACCAAGCCTGAGGTAAAGGAAATAAAAATTGGCGCATTGAATCCTTCGGAACAAAAGCCTGCAAGCTTTACAGGATTTAAGGCTTACCCCGGGAAGAAATGCGAGATTAAAATTGAGGCTGGACCGGTGGAAAACGAAGCATATACTACCAATAATACAGTGGTTTTTAAAATTATGATGGAGAAATAAAAATAGTATTTCCGTAATAATCACTTCTTTGATATTTTTTGATTTCCTTTGTATATGGATTAAATAAATTTTTATTTATTTTAGGAAGGAAGATTAAGGTTTTATATATGAAGACAATAAGAAAAATTGCTTACCTCGGCCCGGAAGGGACATTCACTGAAGAGGCCCTGCTTATATATATTGATAAATTAAAAAAATCACACTTGCAGGGTGTCGATATCGAGGATATTGAAAAAGTCCC
>PMCC01000072.1:659-10761 GCA_003155275.1 Actinomycetota bacterium
GTTAAAAAAGGCACCGAGCCAAAAAATATCATGAAGATAATATCTCATCCGCACGCAACCGCCCAGTGCAGGGTTTACCTCAATTTAAATTTTCCTGACAGTGAGATAATTGCTGCAAACAGCACCGCTGAAGCTGTAAGAAAATTAAGGGAAGCCGAAGCCGATACTGCTGCAGTGGGCACAAAAATAGCCGCAGAACTATATGGGCTTGATATTCTTGAAAGCGACATAGAGGACAATAAAGATAACAAGACAAGATTTGTCATTGTCAGTAATTTTATAGCCCCAAAGACAGGCAATGACAAGACATCTATTGTATGTTTTTTAAAAAAAGACAAACCCGGGAGCCTTTTTAATATTTTAAAAGAATTCGCTGAAAGAGGCATTAACCTTACGAGGTTGGAATCAAGGCCTGCAAAAAAAGATCTTGGGGATTATGTCTTTATGATAGATATGGAAGGGCATGTGCATGACAAAACAATCTATGAGGCATTGGAAAGCTTAAGGGATAAGGTCTACCTTGTAAAACTGCTGGGTTCTTATCCGTCCTGGAACAATTAAGGAATGTTCACCTCATGGAAGAATTAATTTAATTGCAGCAGCATTTATGGAAGGAAAAATAAGTGATTGATTTAGAGCTTTTTCGTAAAAGTCCGGAAATTTTTAAAGCGGAAGTCAAAAAAAGAAATATGCGCATCGATATTGATGCTGACATTGCGCTTGATGAAAACAGGAGGGATCTGATATTTAAAACAGACGAGCTTCGTGCAAGAAAAAATGAGACCACAAAGCTTATACCCGGTTTGTCTGGTGAGAAAAAAACCATAGCTGTAAAGGAGATGAAACTTTTAAATGAAGATTTGAAGGCTAAAGAAATCGCACTTGCGNNTTGAAAATCTTGCGGCTTATCCTAATATTTCGCACATATCGGTTCCTGTTGGAAAAGATGAGTCCGGTAATATTGTTTTGTATATGGTGGGCGAAAAGCCTGTATTTGATTTTAAGGTTAAAAACCATGTAGAGATCGGAGTAAAGCTCGGCATAATTGATGAGGAAAGAGCATCCAAGATATCCGGTGCAAGGTTTGTGTTTTTAAAAAATGAGGCCGTTCTTCTGCAGTTTGCACTGCTGCAGTATGTTTTGGGTATCCTTGTAGCCAGGGGTTTTTCTCCGCTTATTCCTCCTGTCCTTGTAAAAGAGAGGGCAATGTATGGGACAGGATTTTTCCCCGTTGAAGCTTCCCAGTATTATAAAACGGAGCTTGATGATTTGTTTCTGGTAGGCACTTCTGAAGTCTCGCTGTGTTCATATCATACCGATGAATTTCTTGATATGGCGTCCCTTCCTTTAAAATATGCGGCATATTCGACATGTTTCAGGCGTGAAGCAGGAACTTACGGTAAAGATATGGGCGGGCTTTTCAGGGTGCACCAGTTTGACAAGATTGAAATGTTCATGTTTGTAAATCCTGAAAAAAGCTGGGAAGATTATGAAACCCTGCGTGAAACTCTTGAGGATATTGTCAAGGGGTTAAATATCCATTACAGGATAATGAATATGTGCTCGGGGGATATAGGCACTCCAAACGCAAAAAAATATGACCTTGAAGCATGGATGCCTTCGCAGGGCGCATACAGGGAAATTGCATCCTGCAGCAATGATACAGAGTTTCAGTCAAGAAGGCTTAACATAAAGTACCGGGATGGAGACAAAAAAGGGTTTGTCCATACAATGAACAGCACCGCCTGCGCTGTCGGCAGGATGATAATGGCAATAATTGAAAATTATCAGGATGCAGGCGGAAATGTTGTAATACCTGACGTCCTGGTCCCTTATATGGGTGGAAAAAAGAAAATCACCAGCAAACTATGATATAGGTTTTATGGTGATACTTTGAGGAACTGGTTAATTTATTTTTATAAAAAACATCCTGTTGTTTAATTTTTTTTACTTTAAAATATTTTTAAAAAATAAAAACATAACTTTAAGAATAATTTTATTTTGTTATAATTACAGCTTCGGAGAGGTGGCTGAGCGGTCGAAAGCGGCGGTCTTGAAAACCGTTGAGGGCTTTGTCCTCCGGGGGTTCGAATCCCTCCCTCTCCGCCAGTGCTGTTGATTCGAACTTTTGCATTTATCATCAGGCAAGGCAAAAGTTCGGATTTTTAGGTTTGCTTTTAGTAAAAATCCTTTTAAAATATTAAAAAATATACTTTTTGCGCCTGTAGCTCAGTTGGATAGAGCAGTGGTCTACGAAACCAAAGGTCGGAGGTTCGAATCCTCTCAGGCGCGCCAACGACTGAAGGCAATAGGCCTGTGAAACCTTCCGCTGACTAATTTTTTAAAATTATGCCCGATATGCCCAAATGCTTTAAATCAGGACAATAAACTACTTCTATAAAAAAATAATTGACTATTGTTTCTATTTCTGCTATTAATATATAGTGCTTTGAATTTATCTGGGGATTTGGCCCTGATTGAAACTTTAAGATGAAAGAACGCTTAAGATAGGTTAGCTGCCCGTAAGCCCTGTAAAAAGTTCAAAGTTTTAGATCCTGAGTAGTATGTTAGCTTGATATCGCAAGATTTATAGTAAAAATAACACGGGGTTTATTTTAATCGGCAACTCTTTTTCGTTAGATAGTATTTTAATTAAGAGCCAGGTTTGTTTTCAACAATTACCTCTCTAAAAAAATATTCTAAAGATTAGAGAAAATAGTTTTTGGAGGGAGGTAAATATGCAAGGTAACAAACTTTATGTAGGGAACTTGAGCTATTCTGTTAATAATGAGCAACTTGAAAAGTTATTTTCTAGTTACGGAAAGGTTCTGTCAGCAAACGTAATCGGAGACAAAGGATTCGGATTTGTTGAAATGACAGATTCCACAGAAGCAGAAGCAGCTAAAGAAGCTTTAAACGGCACACCTTTTGAAGGTCGTAATCTGAAAGTTGACGAAGCTCAGCCTCAGAGAGAAAGAACAGACAGAGGCAATAGAAGGTATTAAATCAGTGTGGTTACTATGTAATCCGATTTAGATAATATCTAAGAAAGACCCCATTTCGGTGGGGTCTTTTGTTTTGGGGTGCAGTGCTTTCAACGGGCAATACGATGAGAATCTGCCATAGTTATGTGGTGATATCTAGCTGCTTTAATAATTTATTCAAATAATTTAATGATTTTTTAAAAAAATATTGCTATCATATTGTCTGCTTTAAAATAAGCTGCTTTGAGGAGAGGTGCTTGAGTGGCCGAAAAGGGCCGCCTGCTAAGCGGTTAGGTGGGTGTAAGCTTGCCTCGAGGGTTCGAATCCCTCCCTCTCCGCCAGTCCAACCAATTCGAACTTTTATAGTGATTACCTGGCAAAGTAAAAAGTTTGAATTTTGGTATTGCAGCAAAACAAATGCCCATATTAACGTTATTGCTGATTATTAGTATTATTACTGATCATTTAAGTTAAAATGTTTAAAATAATAAAAAGTGAAAAAATAATTGAAGAAATTAAGGAGATGTGTTCAAAATGATTGAAGAAATTAAGAAAGTTTTGGAAGGTTTTAATGGAGCATGGAAAGAAAAGAAGGGTCTTTGGGAGTTTTCTTCATTAATCGCCGAGAGAAAAGCATTTTTAACAAGAAAAAGACTGACATATTCAGCCAAAATTCGAATTGATGACGACTCGAAAGTAGTAAAGTTTTCAGAATTGCTAACGGAAGAGGGGTCAGGCTTTTCAGCCGGCGGAAGTTATGATGATGACGGAATCTCACCGGGCTTTGGATTTAAGACCGAAACCTACAATACTTTTAAAGGAGCCCGGGAAGGGAATATAGAAGAACAGTCAAATCTTTTCGGTAAAAAATACGAATATAAATTCGACTATAAAGAAATTCGTTCCAAGGTTGCTGAGGCCGTAAAGTCTGCCGGTTACGGATTTGAGTATCAGATTCTGCCGTTGAAATAATTAAATTATAGTTACAAGCTGTTCCCCCTGTAGTTTCAACAAAAATCAAATAGTTTTAATCAATGGAAGATATACTTAAAAATCTAAGAGAAGATTTAAACCTATACGCAAGCCCTCAAAAGGCTGAGGGGTTAAAAAGGTTTTTTAAAACTGGGGAAGGCCAATATGGGGAAGGAGATATTTTTTTAGGTATCCAGGTACCAGACTCAAGAAAAATCGTAAGAAAATATGCCGGTATTCCCATTAATGATGCACTACGGCTCTTAAGTTCAAAAATCCATGAAGAACGTCTTATAGCGCTTCTTATAATGGTGGAAAAGACCAGGCGGGCTGACGAGGCTGGGAAAGAAATCTTGTATAAAAAATATCTTGAAAATACACAATATATAAATAACTGGGACCTTGTTGACCTCTCTGCTGATAAGATTATTGGGAGCTATCTGTTTGATAAACCTAAAGACATTTTGTACTCTCTTGCTTTATCTGAAAATTTGTGGGAGAGAAGAATTGCTGTATTATCTACATTTGATTTTATAAAAAAAGGTGGTTATGAAGAAACATTGAAAATAGCAAAGATACTGTTAAGCGACCAGCATGATTTAATACACAAAGCAGTCGGATGGATGTTAAGAGAAGTTGGCAAAAGATGCTCACAGAAGGCGCTTGAACAGTTTCTTATGATAAACTATAAGCAGATGCCCAGGACGATGCTGCGTTATGCCATTGAAAGATTTCCGGAGACTCTAAGGCTTCAATATCTTAAAGGAGAAAGGTGAATTAAAAATACATAGGCTAGGGAACTGATTTGGCGAACGTCCAATAATTATTAATTCCTTTTTATTTTTTAATACTGCTTGTGATATAATCTAAAAGTTTTAAGCTAGGGGCTGATGGAGAAGTCTTATTGGGCACTTAATAGAGTATAGTTTCCCCGGTAGAATCTTAATGCTATTAAAAATGTTTTGAATAAACAGTTTTTGGAGAGATGGCTGAGCGGTTGAAAGCGCACGCTTGGAAGGCGTGTGAGTGGCGCGAGCTGCTTCGAGGGTTCGAATCCCTCTCTCTCCGCCAGTGCAACCAATTCGAACTTCTGTATTTGCTGTCACATTTTTTTTGGGTAAAAAGCATGAAAAAAGATTACAAAAAAGATCTGGAAGAGTTTTGTTATCCTTCAAGAAAGGAAGTCTCAGTAGTTGCCGTGCCGAAAATGAACTTTTTAATGATCGACGGAAAGGGAGACCCCGGTATTTGCCAGGGATATAATATTAATAAAAATTAAGAATTGATTGCAAAATAATTTATATGATTAAAGATAATAAACAATTTAAAAATATTGACGAATATATTAAAACCTTTCCGGAGGATGTTCAAAGAATTCTGGAAAAAATGAGACAGACCATACAAGAAGCAGCTCCAGAAGTAGTAGAGGCAATCAGCTATCAAATGCCTACATTCAAATTAAACGGAAAAAATCTGGTGCATTTTGCCGCATGGGAAAATCATATCGGATTTTATCCGACACCAGCCGGCATTGAAGCATTTAATAAAGAATTATTGCCCTATAAAGGCGGAAAAGGCACAGTAAAGTTTCCGATAGAAAATCCCATACCATATGATTTAGTGAAAAAAATTGTCATGTTTCGAAGNNCTTTCATCAGTAATAACAAATCTCATAATCAGGCCACCTGGTTCTGCAGGAGTAGTCCAGTAAAAATCAGCATACCCTTCACTATTTACTGGAACAGGTTCGTAATTATTGCCATTGCTATCCGATAAACTGCAGTACAGTTTCTCTCTATCAGGATCTAATAATTCCAATTACTGGAATGGACTTTCTTTTCATTTTATTTCTTCCATGTTTAAAATAAAATATTAATATTATATTTTTTAGATGAATATAAAAATAAAAAATTTTATAATTATTAAAAGAAATGCATAAATAATACGGCGGGACCACTTTAAAAGCATTTAAAAAATTGTGCAGAAATAGATGAGGAATTTGTATTATGACTAAGATTATCGAAACAATCCGGCACAACCTGGAAAAAAATGCAAATGAAAAAGCGCGGGATAGCGGGCAAAGATTTTTTAAAGAGAAGATCAAGCTTTACGGCGTAAAAACAGATATAGTTAGCAAAATTGCCAAAGAATACTTAAAAATTATTAAAGATTTAAAAAAAGTGGAAGTATTTGGTTTGTGCGAAGAGTTATGGCAATCAGGATATATGGAAGAATCCTTTATTGCCTGTAACTGGTCATATTTTATTCATAAAGAATATAAACAAGAAGATTTTAAAGTATTCGAAAAATGGGTATCAAATTATGTCAGTAATTGGGCCTCATGTGATACTCTTTGCAATCATACTGTTGGTGAATTTATAGAAATGTATCCTGACTATTTGTCAGGATTAAATAGTTGGGCTGAATCTGAAAACCGCTGGATGCGTCGCGCTGCAGCAGTGTCCCTGATTATTCCCGCCAGAAAGGGAAAGTTTTTAAAAGACATTTTTAATATTGCAGATATTTTGCTTTTGGATAAAGACGATTTAGTGCAAAAAGGTTATGGATGGATGCTAAAAGCTGCCAGCCAGGCTCATCAAAAAGAAGTGCTGGAATATGTTATTGCGAACAAAACAATGATGCCCAGGACTGCTCTTCGATATGCCATAGAGAAAATGCCAAAAGATTTAAAAGAAAAAGCAATGGAAAAAACTCTTGAATCTTAACAGGGGGAAGCTAACAACTTACTTTTACCGGATACGTCGTGAAGATACTTCGAGTTTGTTTCAATAACTATAGCAAAATATGCGATAGTTATTTATTATTACTAAAAAACGGAGAGATGGCTGAGAGGTTGAAAGCGCTCGACTCGAAATCGAGTAGGCAGACCAAATCTGTCTCGAGGGTTCAAATCCCTCTCTCTCCGCCAGTGCAGCCAATTCGAACTTTTATTTTTGTCTTCAATCAGGTCAATAATAAGACAATCATCGATTAGAATTAGACTTCAAACTATCTCAAGTCTGTACCTGGAGCTGAGGCTTTTTTTGCTATCATTGGATAAAAACTCATCAATACTACAATAGCTATTATAACTGTCATAGCGTAATAAACGGTATTTACTATTCCGATTTTATCAGCTGCTTTTCCTAAAAAAATCATTGCAATTGAACCTGTGCCGACACTTAAGCCCATTACCAGTGAAGAAGCAAAACTCATGCTTCCCGGAAATATTTCCTGTGAAATTCTTATACAGGGAGGCAGTGTAGCTATTGAGAAAAACCCTGCGATGATGAAAAAAACTATGCCAATAATACCGGGATTTTTAAACATAAAGAAAATAAATGGAATGGAAAATAAAAGTCCGCCCTGGATTAACAGTGATTTTCTTTTTATCCTGTCAGACAAGTATCCGGCCAATATTCCGCCAAAAGCACCTATTATGTTATATAGGATTAAAATATAACCAACATTTAACAGTTTGATACCGGATTGTGTAAAATATAGCGGCATGAACGTAATCATTAATATCCAGGTTAAATCCCTTGCAAAAGATGCTGTAAAAATTAAAAACAACTGCATTATTTTATATTTATTTGCTTTTTTAAATTTGGTTAAAAAATTATGGCTGCTTTTGGCGCCGGCTGTTTTTACGGGGATGTCAAGATATTTAAAAAGAATTATTGCCATTACAATTCCGGGTATCATTGTGAGTGGTGAAAAGGATATCCCGATTTTTTCGATAACAACGATTATAAGCATTGAACCGAGAGCATAGCCGGCGGTACCGGAAAAAGAAATCAGGGAATTGCTTAAACCTTTCATTCTGCCGCCAAACCGGCCGCCCATTGCCGCTGCAGGTGGATGTATCATAGCGATGCTTAAGTTGCCTAAAAATAAAATAATGACCACAAGGTAATAACTTGGCATTATCGGCATTAGACTGATTAAAATAGCGCTGAACAAGGGGCCCGCAATAATAAAATACTTTGGGCTGTATTTATCAGCCAAGTAGCCAAAAACCGGCTGGGTCAGGCTGTTGGAAATACCAGCTATTGCAGTTAAAACCCCGACCAGGAACAATGAAAGGTTAAATTTGATTGCAAGAATCGGGATTATGCCGATAATAAAGCTTGAATAAAGGTCCGTAACGGCATGCCCACTCATCGCAAGGCCGATTTGAAGTCGGTTGTTGTTTTTTGTAGGCATTTTAATTTCTTTTCTTCAAGCTTTTAGAGAAATCGGCTAATCGTTAATTTTTACTAAACTCTAAATTAAAAAGAGAGCAAAAAAATAAATTAGAGATAAGAAAACCTGATCCTTTTAAAACAATTACCAAGTCTCAAATATGAGAATATTACTATTTTAAAATATTTAATCAACAGCAAACGAAAACAATTTTAAAAAATAAATACTATGATTGGATCCTGATGTTTTATTAGTAAGTCCATAATATTATATTCTCAGCTCATAATGCTTTATTAGCCGGTTATATTATTATGCTATCAGATCATAATGTTTTATTGGTATTCAATTAGTCACTCAAATAAGCTATAATCTTTATAAATCGTGCTAGGCGGGGAGCTAGCGGTGCCCTATACTCACAATCCGCTATAGTGAGGCTGAATTCCAGGCATAGGTTTATGTTGGTGAGGTTTGCACTTGTGTAAGTGGCGTTGAAAGCCGGGTCCTGTGCGGCGAAGTATTACGAACCCCGTCAGGTCCGAGAGGAAGCAGCGGTAAGTAAATTTCTTCGGGTGTTACGGGGAAGCCTGGCTGGAGCAAACTGCACTTGTGGCGCTTGTTTTCATATGTCAAAGCCTGGTGCACGGTCCTTTAAATTATTTTTAAACCATTTTTTTAGGTCCAACTGATATGAGTTATATTTCTTTTTACAGAAAGTGGCGCCCTCAGGCATTTTCTGAGGTCATAGGCCAGGAACATATTGTTAAAACACTCCAGAATGCTATTTCAAAAAACAGGCTGGTGCACGGTTATATGTTTTGTGGGCCGAAAGGCACAGGCAAGACGTCTGTTGCAAGGATTTTTGCAAAAGCCATTAATTGCGTCAATGGGCCGGCTGTGGAACCCTGCAATAAGTGCGATAACTGCGTCAGTATTACTGCCGGATTAAGTGTTGATGTTATAGAAATAGACGCAGCATCGAATCGGAAAATCGATGACATTAGGGACGTTCGGGATAAAGTCAAATATCTGCCTATAGTTCTAAGGAAAAAAATCTATATTATTGATGAAGTACACATGCTGACACCAGAATCTTTCAATGCCTTATTAAAAACACTTGAAGAACCCCCGGAACATGTGATATTTATGATGGCAACGACTAATCCCCAGGATGTAATACCGACCATAATGTCACGCTGTCAGAGATTTGATTTCGGGCCCATATCTTTGGATAAAACAAGGGCAAGAATAAAGGATATTGCTTCAATAGAAAACATAGATATCACTGATTCTGCGATTAGCATGGTTGCAAAATATTCAGATGGAAGTTTGCGGGATGCCGACGGTATTCTTGAGCAGTTGTCTTCCTTCAGCGATGGCAGGATTACCGTTGATGAAGTATCTTCCATCCTTGGAATAATTGATCAGGATATGCTTTTTGAACTGACAAATATTATTCTTGAAAAAAACATAAGCCAGGGGTTGTTATTTGTAAGCAGGCTTTTTTCAACATCTTTTAGTCTTAATACTTTTGTTTCGGAATTTTTGGAGCATCTTTATACTCTTTATGTGATCAAAAATTATGAAAATCCGGCAGATATATTGGATATGCCAGAGGACTTTAGGGAAAATTATTATAATCAGGCAGGACTATTTATTGCAGGGCAGTTGGAAAGCCTTATTGATTTGTTTTCGGGGCTGCTTGCTCAGATTAAGGANNCTTTAAATACCGAAGCGATAAAAAGCAGCCATGTGATTCAGTTCGGCCAGGTAATAAAAAGTGATCAAGTGATAAAAAGAGACTCTGCGCCAAAAGGCGATCAGGTGATAAAAAACTTAAAAATAATAGGTCAGGATAGCCGCCAATCCAAAATTCAACCTGTTGGGGCAAATGCAGGAGATATAAGTGATGCTGAAACCACGGTTCAAAAAAATATAAGTAATGAAACCTTCGACAAAACAAT
>PMCC01000072.1:10788-12948 GCA_003155275.1 Actinomycetota bacterium
AAGACCGGTGAATTATCTGAAAAAGTAGTCAACAGAGAAGATACTGCAACGGCACCCGGTAAAATAACAGCTAATGAAGATGCAGCAACAGTAACCGATAAAGCAGTGTATAAAAAAGATGCAACGATAGTAACTGGTGAATTAGTAGCTAAAGAAATCGCAGAAAAAAAAGAGTCTGTAGAATTAAAAGATGATTTTACGACAGGTTTTTCGAAGGACTTAAAAAAAACTTCGGGTGGTTTTGCGCAGCTTATTCCTGAAATATGGGAGAATGTTCTCGTAAAAATAAAAGCTAAAAGTGTGCCGCTTCAGGCAATATTAAAAGAGGTAAAAAAATTCAATATCCATGGGAATAAAATATTTTTTTCTCTTGAACCAAAAAATCGTTGGCATAAAGGCGAACTTAATAAGCTTGAAAACAGAACATTAGTCCAGGAACTTTTAAAATCACTGACAGGGGAAAAATTTGAAATAACATTTGATTTCATCAGTGATGAAAACAAAAATGAAAGCATCGATCTTTTGCACCACGCCAGAAAAATCCGCGCTTCAGGAGATTTGCTTCCGGAAGATAAAAAGACCTTAGGTTTTGATGGCGGGTCAATGAATGCAGGCAGTATGGAAGTTAATGCGGGTGGAAACATTGCCGCCTCCAAAAAGAGCCTGGATGATATAGACACAGTTGAAGGCAGCGACAACTATGAGTATTTTGAAGAAAAATTTAAATTGAAGGAGAAATGATGAATTTTAATTACCAGGAATTGATGAAACAGGCGCAGGCTGCGCAAAGACAAATGGAAAAAATCCAGGAAGAGCTCAAAAGCACCAATTATGAAGCATCTTCAGGCGGTGGGGCAGTTAAGGTTAAAGTCAATGGCGACCAGGAAGTGCTTGAAGTGAATATTGATAAGGGTGCATTTGAGCCTGCTGATATTGAAATGCTGCAGGATATGGTGCTTGTAGCTTTAAACGATGCAATAAGGCAGTCTAAAGAAGATGCAAAGGCAAAACTTATGGGAGTCACNNCTAAATCATAAGACTGATTCTTGCAGTTAAAGTTTGCGACAAACGTTTAAGACTAAAAAACATTTAATATAATTTTTTTCCGGATGCAAAGATAAGATTATGGCGTTATTTATTAAGAGTATTGAAAATTTAATCAATGAGTTTAAAAAGCTTCCCGGGATTGGGCCCAAATCAGCAAAGAGGATAGTTTATTATCTTTTAAAGCAGCAATCCCGCGATATTGAAAGATTTGCTCAATCAATGATTGAAATGAGTGAAAAAATCCGGTTTTGCTCAATATGTTTCAGTATTTCAGAAGAAGAAATATGTAATATTTGCAGCGATTTGAACCGGGACCAAAGAAAAATATGTATAGTCCAAGAGGTATCAGATGTTGCAATTATGGAAAATACAGGGGAATATAAAGGACTCTATCATGTACTTGGGAATCTTCTTTCACCAATTGATAATATTGGCCCTGAAGAAATCAGGGTCCCTGCGCTTCTTGAACGCATAAAAAAGTCAGATATCGATGAGATAATTTTTGCTTTAAATCCTACTGTAGAAGGCGAAAGCACATCGACTTATTTAAAGAAAATATTTAAACCCCTCGAAATAAAAATAACAAGGCTTGCAAGCGGACTTCCCGTTGGAGGCGTTATAGAGTACGCAGATGAGATCACTCTTGGAAGGGCATTAAATGACAGAAAAGAGTTTTGAGTTCCTAAAAAGTTGTGGTATAATTTTTAGGTTTGCCCTGAGTTAAATCATTAAAAAAGGGTATATCGAAAGATTAATTCAATTGATTTCAGATAAATATTTAAAAAGGAGAAATAATCAAATGACAAAACAGAAAATGGAAACGATGGATGGTAACTCAGCTGCAGCATACGTATCTTATGCATTTACGGAAGTTGCAGCAATTTATCCTATTACCCCATCTTCTACAATGGGTGAATATGTTGATGACTGGGCGGCACATTCTAAAAAGAATATGTTCGGGCAGCCGGTTCTTGTGTCTGAGCTTCAATCAGAAGGAGGTGCAGCAGGCGCAATCCATGGTTCTCTTGCAGCAGGTGCACTTTCAACAAGTTATACGGCATCACAGGGGCTTTTGCTAATGATACCAAATATGTATAAAATTGCCGGTGAGTT
>PMCC01000114.1 GCA_003155275.1 Actinomycetota bacterium
TTTAATTGGCAAAATATTTTTAACAGGCAAGCCGTTTTAGCAAATCTTTCTTGAATGTCTGCATTAACTGGTTCTTTGTTTTTTAAAGAATACTTCATGAACCGAAAATTCGCAGATCAGACTGTACAGGGTTGGTAAATCCCGGGGGCCTAAGTATATAACCCACAAAAAATTAACCTAAATTTTATTAATGACTATTACGCCCATTTGCCTTATTTTTTCAATAGCATCAAAGCTTACTTTATCGTCAGTAATAAGAATGTCAAGGCTGGAAACGGGACAAACACTATTTAAACAAATTTTGCCGAATTTTGAATTATCAACAAGGCCTATTACTTTTTGGGCAGAATCAATTATCGTTTTTTTTGTATACGCTTCCTGGTAATCGACAGTGGTTATTCCCTCTTTTAAGTCAATGGCTGTAATACCGATAAACGCTTTCTCAAAATTAAAATATTTTAGATTTTCGTCAGCGAGATGTCCGGTCAATGAGTGGGTATCAGATTTAAATAGGCCTCCGGTTAAAAAAATTGTTGATTCCTTATTAGCCATATTGGCTGCAATTGCAATATCAGGGCTATTTGTTATTATTGTCAATTTATTTTTATTGCTTAAATTGAAACATAGCTGGATACAGGTTGACCCTGATTCAATAAAAATAGTGTCTCCGTCTTCAACGTATTTGGATGCAATAAGAGCAATCATTTTCTTTTGCTCGATATTTACATCTTTTTTAGTTTCAAAATTAAGCTCTCTTTTTATTATTTTTTGACTTATTGCCCCTCCAAAAGTTCTTTTAAGGAGTTTTTTACCGGCCAGCATGTCCAGATCCCTCCTTATGGTGGCAACAGATAAACCAAACTTTAAAGACAGGTCTTTAATACTGACGCTGCCAAATTCTTTTAACAGCTCACTTATAATTTCTCTTCTTTCTTCAGATAGCATCTTATTTTATTTATATATTTGTTAAAATTTTCTACTTAAATCAATATTGCCGGTATCATTCTTTGTTGCTTCTCTTGTTGCGATAAGATCGATACCGTTTTCAAGAAAATCAGAAATAATGATCTTGCCGAATTCCACTGGAGCGTCCAGCCTCAATTTATCAATTAGTTCTTTTGCATTTATCCACTCATTTTTTCTTATAGGTCTTGTAGTTCTAACGGGTATCACCTTTAAGTCTGATCCTTTAATTAAAACCGTAGAGGTAAATATTCTTCTTGGGTCAGTAACTTCCAGAATGGCATACTTTTTACCCCTGTTGCAGCTCTCACCGTTAAGTGAGATTTCTTCCCCTTCTTTAGTGGCTTCAATTACGCAAGATTTGGGGCATATTATACATGTGACTTTATCAGGCAATACTTACTCCTTTACCTCAAGAACAGCCGTTTTTTCCTTCAATATTTTATCAAAGTAATCATTGATATTTAAGTGTATCATTTCTGCCGGCAGGGCATACTGCTTTTTGATCTCACAAATTATTTTTCCGGAGCTATTTTTTAAGGAAAAGACAGGTTTTTCAAATCTGTCGGACACTCTTACTGCAATCTGTTTGTTTTTATCTAAAAATGAATAATCCTTCAGTATTTGAGGAATCACGGACTTTATTCCTCTCCCTTTACCAATAAAAACTTTCTTATTTGAATTATAGCGGTTCTTTACTTTTCCCATTGAATAAATAGCCGCACTTTTACCGGCCAGCTCACCATCATTGGAAACATAATCGACCAAATCAAATATCTGTACAACATTGCCGCATGCAAAGAATCCTTTCCTGGAAGTCTGAAGCATATTATCAACAAATGGCCCTCCGGTTGAACTGTCAATTTCAATACCAGCTTTTTTAGTCAATTCATTTTCCGGTATCAAACCTATTGATAATAATAATGTATCGCAATCTATTTCTTTTTCAGTATTGCTGATGATCCTTTTATTGAAATCAACTTTTGAAAAAACGGCTTTATTGATCCTTTTGCTTCCCTGGATATCTGTTATTGTATGGCCCAGAAATAAGGGAATTTCAAAATCTGTCAAGCATTGCTGGACGTTTCTGTTAAGTCCGCTTGGGTATTGCTGTATTTCTATTACCGCTTCTACTTTTGCTCCTTCAAGCGTGCATCTTCTTGCCATTATCAAACCAATATCTCCTGAACCCAAAATAACAATCCTCTTGCCGACTCCAAGGCCATCTATGTTAATAAGTCTTTGTGCAGTCCCAGCAGTGAATATGCCTGCGGGCCTGAATCCGGGTATTCTAATCGATCCTCTTGTTTTTTCCCTGCATCCCATTGCAAAAATAATGGCTTTTGAAGTGATCTTTTTTATTCCGATTTCTGGGCATATTATGAAGACTTCATTGTTTTTAGTGATTTCTGTAACAAATGCATCTATGATATAATCAATATCCATATCCAGCACTTTTTTTATAAATTTGTGCGCATATTCAGGGCCAGTAAGTTCAAGGTTAAATTTTTTTAATCCAAATCCGGGATGGATGCATTGTTGAAGTATGCCCCCAAGGTATAGATCTCTGTCTATGACCAAGACATTATTGGCGCCATTTACCTTTGAACTTATTGCAGCAGACAAACCTGCAGGCCCGCCTCCTATAATAGTGACATCATAATTATCAAGTATTTCAGTTCTTTTCATTTTCTAACTTTTTGCATAATTTGTAATAATATTGGAGCCTTCTTCATTTTTGCAAATTTTTAAAATATCCAAAAAACCATATTTTGAAACTAACTTCAATATCCTTTCCAAGTCAAACGCACCCTGGCACCTTCCGGTTCCAGCCAATGTCCTGAATTTGATCGCATCAATAGTCTTGGCAGGTATTGGCGATTGCAGTGCATCCATTACGTCACCTTCAGTGATTTCCTCGCAGCGGCAAATTATTCTGCCATACATTCGATTTGATTTTATCAATTTATTTTTTTCATTTATTTGCAGTTCTCTAAAAAGAGGTTTTAATTTATAGTTTTTTACAGAGCNNGGTTTTAATTTATAGTTTTTTACAGCGTTTTGCTTTTTATTTAATTTTATAAAATTATTATCTATTATATCCATGACCATTTGGGCTATTGCCGGTGCAGAACTCAAACCCGGAGAATCAATCCCTGCAACGTTAATAAGTCCTGCTGCAGTATCTGCCTTAGCAATAAAAAAATCCTCGTTTTCCGTTGAAGACCTGACGCCAGAGAATTGTGCAATGATATCAGCGTTTTTTATTTTGGGAACAAGAATGGAGCTTTTATTGATAACCTCCTTGAAACCTTCCTCTGTAGTGGATGTATCATTTTTATTATCAATCAACTTCGAATTTCCCCCAAAAATTATGTTCCCATTTATAGTTGGAAAAACCAAGACGCCTTTGCTGTTTTTGTTGGGCATTTGAAAGCAGGGACGTTTTACCATATTGCTATTGGATTTATCAAGTATATAATATTCTCCTTTTCTGGGTAGGATTTTTATATCTTTTAGACCGGCCATATTCATTATTTTATCAGAATCAATGCCGGCACAATTGATTACAACCTTTGAAAAATAATCACCCCTGGCAGTTTTTACTCCAAGGATCTTAGTATTCTCTATAATCAAGCCATTGACTTCATTTTCCAATATAAAATCCACACTATTAAATGCAGCAAATTCAGCTAAAGCAATTACAAATCTATGTACATCAACGATTCCCGCTGAAGGAACCAGCAGGGCACTTTTAGCATCACCGCCGATATTAGGTTCTATTTTTACAAGTTCTTCACGATTGATTATACTGAGATCTCTGACACCGTTTGCCTGACCTTGCGCAAGCAAATTATTTAAGCTTAGGGATTCATCTACATTTGTGGCTATTACCAACAATCCGGTCTTCCTGAATTTAACTCCTAATTTACTGCATAAAGGAGAAAATAATGAATNNTCAGCCTTGCCTTTAAAGTGCCGGGTTTTGAATTATGGCCACCATGTATAATTGCGCCGTTTGCCTTGCTTTGGCCCGAACAAACATAACTGGATTATTCAATTACTGCCGTTTTTATGTCAAAAAAGCATAACTCCCTTGCAATTGAACAACCGGTTACTCCGGCGCCTATTATTAATACATCATAATCTTTATTCTGATCCATTTTTCTAAACCTTAGAACAATAAATAATTAAAAATTAAAACTGTTTTAACGCTCAAAGCCAGTTTAAACTTCTTTCGACAGCCTTTTTCCAGTTATTTAAAATCTCTTCCCTTTTAATTCTTGACATTTTCGGATGGAATACTTGTGCAGATTTTAAAAGTTTCAGAATCTCATTTTCATTGGCCCAGAAATTACATCTCAGCCCCGCCATAAAAGCGGCTCCCAAAGCGGCAGCATGAGTAATGGAGGATCTCACCACTTCTATTTGGGATATGTCTGACTGGAACTGAAGTATAAAGTCACTTTTACTGACTCCTCCGCAGACTTTTAATATTTCTATCTTCTCTCCTATGTCCTTCTCTGCCGCCATCAGGATATCATTAACCTGGAAGGCAATAGATTCCAGTGCAGACCTGACAACTTCATCCTTACCGGTATTATTTGATAAACCCACCATTGTCCC
>PMCC01000040.1 GCA_003155275.1 Actinomycetota bacterium
GCTGTGTCAAATGCCATAAGGCGTGCACGTGCAGGTCTGCAGGACCCCAAAGGCCAATCGGTTCATTTATTTTTGTTGGTCCAACAGGAGTGGGCAAGACTGAACTTTCAAAGGCTCTTGCGGAATTTTTGTTTGATGATGAAAAAGCTATGATACGAATTGACATGTCGGAGTATATGGAGAAACACACCATATCAAGGTTGATAGGCGCACCACCAGGCTACGTCGGCTATGATGAAGGCGGGTACCTTACAGAAGCTGTCAGGAGAAAACCTTATAGTGTTTTGCTTCTTGATGAGATTGAAAAAGCTCACCCTGATGTGTTTAATATATTGCTCCAGATACTGGATGATGGAAGGCTCACAGATGGACATGGCAGGACCGTCGATTTTAAGAATACTGTTATCATAATGACATCCAATATCGGCAGCCAGTGGATAATTGAGCTTGGGGAAAAAGACGAGCAGGAAATGCGCACAAGGATAAATGAGGCGTTAAAAGCCAGTTTTAAGCCTGAATTTTTGAACCGTATTGATGATATCATAATATTTCACAGGTTGGGAATTAAAGAGATAAAGCAGATCGTCGATATACAAATTGAAAAACTAAAGACAATACTGGAAGTTAAAAAATTAAAGCTTGAGATCACAGATGCGGCTAAAGAGTTGCTGGCAAATGAAGGTTTTGACCCGGCTTTTGGTGCCCGTCCCTTAAAACGTGTCATTCAGAATGAAGTCCAGAATGAACTAGCCATGAAACTTTTGAGCGGCGAGATTAAGGAAGACAATAAGGTAATTATCGATACAAGCCCTGAGTTCCAATCGCTTGTTTTCAAAGTGGAGTAAATGAATATTTTTCTGTTCTGACATCGAACTTTGCAATACAAATTTGAGAGTTTTTATGCTTTTGGCTCTATATTATCCACCCCGCCAAGCAAGTCTGCCCAGTTTTCCGGAAAACCTTCATAGTACTTTTTATCCTCCAGCTTGTAATGATTCCAGATACTTGCCCTTATAATAGAAGGCGCTCCTACAATAATAAGGTAAAACCAACCAAGACAGAGAGATTGAATTGTGTGGCCATACTCATGTTTTATCGCTCTTAAGTTATTTAGATCAATATCATTTAAAAAAATCATAAAAGACAGGGATATCCCTCCGGGAAAATCCTTGACAAAAAATACTTTTGAATCTTTATAATCAATTGCTTGTATGATTCTTTTTTTCATAATAGTATATAAAATTAAGGCCAATAAAAGTTGAGGCAGTTCCCATGGTATAAATAATTTTCTTAACATTTCTTTCTCCTGCGATTGCTAAGATGTATACAGATATAGATACAGGTTTATGTGTATTGTTAATAACTTGGGCTTATATTTTTTTCCTTTTAAAAACTTTATTTCCAATAATCTGGCTTAAATAATTTTTATGATATAAATTATAAACAGTTTTAAAATTAATATTTATTAAAAGAAAGTAAAATTTAAGAATAATGAAAAATCAAATAATAGATTTTGCCGATGTGGAAAATAAAAATTTTATTCTGGAAATTTCCGGCATGAACAGCTTGGGCCAGGGTGTGGGTAAAATCGATGGGTTGACTATATTTGTTGCCGGTGCAATAACAGGTGAAAAAATAGATGCACAAGTCACTGAACTTAAGAAAAACTACTGCATTGGCAAAATAAATAAAATAATTGAACCCTCCCCTTACAGAACCGCGCCTTTCTGTGAGGTATTTGACAATTGCGGGGGCTGCAGCCTTCAACACATTTCGTATGATTACCAGCTTGACTATAAAACCGGGAAAGTCAGGGATGAAGTGGAGAGGATTTCGGGAATAAAGGATATAAAAATAAATAAAATCATTGGCATGAAAAACCCGCTAAATTACAGGAACAAGGCTGAATACTTTATAAATCCTCCGACAGGCAGTGCAGTCTGCAGTGAATCTGGAAGTGGATTCGACAATGAGTCCGAAAATGATTTCAGCATTGGATTTTATGCGAGGGGAAGCCATGAGGTTGTTGCCCATAAAATTTGCCACATCTGCACTGTTGAAAGCAACGAAATTAAAAATTACTTCAAAGAACTAGTGAGTAAAAATAATATTTTTAACTTAAAAAGCCTGACTGTAAGAAAATCTTTTGGTACGGATGAGGCCATGGTCATTATTTCGGCATTTGAAAATAAAAACGCAAATAACCCGGCAGATAACCCCGGCGCAGTTTCCGGTCATGATGAGATAAATACTTCTATTTTTAAAGCGCTTGCCGGCAGCCTGGCTGCCAAATTCCCTTCAATAAAAAGTATTTACCTTAACATTTCAGGAAAACACCGCTCAACCTATTATCTACTCCTGGGCAAAAAAACAATCAGGGAAAATCTCAGTAATTATGGTTTTGACATATCTCCTGGTTCTTTTTTCCAGGTAAATACAAAGGGGGCTGAAATATTATTTGCAACAGCCTTAAAATACGCAGGGCTTTCAGGCAGCGAGGAAGTGCTGGATCTTTACTGCGGTACAGGCGCAAGCACCATTTTAATTTCAGGGCATTGCAAAATAATAATTGGGGTCGAAGTGCTCAAGGGCGCGGTGGATGACGCAAAAGCAAATTCCAGATTAAATGGCGTTAAAAATGTGGGATTTGTACAGGGCGAAGCATTAAAAATGCTAAGGGAGCTAAAAAGAAAAAATCAAGTCCGGGAAGGCACCTTTGATGTTTCAATTATAGACCCTCCAAGGACAGGCATGGAAGCAGAAGTAATAGAAGCGATTGCTAATCTTAAGATAAATAAAATTGTCTATATTTCCTGCAACCCATCCACGCTTGCAAGAGATATAAAAAGGTTTTCAGAAAATGGATATTCCACAATAGAGATACAGCCTGTTGACATGTTCCCGCACACAGAGCACGTGGAGTGTGTCGCTTTGATATCCCGCGAAACTTCTTAAATACTGTAAAACTGTTTTCATCTTAAATCAAAAAGTAAAAGCACATAAGAAATAATCCTATAAACAGGTTTATTTAAATGTATTGAAGATATAAGTATTTTTTAATAAAAGTCTACAAAGGGTCAAAGTTCATAATTTTTTATTTTGCAGTAGCAGGATTGACAATCAGCTCTTCATCACCGCCAAAATCCAAAATATTGTCATTATTTATATTATCATAACCAGGTGTTGTTAGCTGTCCGGTAATACTATTGTCAGCTATTGCACTTTTAGTCTTCACACTGATTGTTTCGGATTTATCAGCGATTAAAATTCCGGATTTTTGCACCCGCGCGGATTTGCCTGCCTGGAAGGACTCTGTCGGCTGGGAAGGTTTACCGGAGATCGAAAAGATTTCGGCTTCTTCCTTAAGCTCCAAAAACTCTTTTTTAAGTTCTTCAGTTATTTTGTCTATTATTTTTTTATATTCATTTTTATCAGCCAGACTACTCAGTTCTTCCATTATGTTTTCAGCCATGGGGTCTATGGGATCACCGATAAACACATGAATTCTGCGATAAGTGTTCATAAAAAGGGAAGCAATCCCCTCAAAAACNNAATCCCTTCAAAAACAGGATGTCTTCCAACCCAGCCTTCATCAGTCGGCCCAAGGCTGACATTATGCATGTAAACCGGGACTATGGGAATTTTTGTCTTAAAGCTTAAATATGCCGCGCCATCATGGAATTTGCCAAATTTTCCTTTTTTAAATAAATCTCCTTCAGGGAAAATTCCAAAAGATATTTTTTTATTGGTTGAAATTAAAAGCAGCTCTTTAAAACTTTTGAAATTTTTCCAGGCTTCCCTCTGGAAAACAGGCGTACTGTCTGCAAATTTTCGCATGAAAAAAGCTGTAAAACTGTTTGTAAATCTCTCGCTGTCAGCGAGAAAATGTATTTTTCTCCTTAGCGCGCCGAGAGCGATTATCGGGTCTGCACCTGTTGTATGATTAAAAGCAAAGATCACTGCATGGTTGTTTGGGATTTTTTTTGGGTTTGAGATCCTTATTCTTAAAAAGGACCTATAGAAGTTTATAAACAGGATTCTTGGCAAGTTATAAAATGCATATGCAAACTTGTTACCGATAAATTTTACGATCTTCATAATTTAAAATTCTAAATTCATAATTTTATTATTTCAATCTGCTATTCCTTATAACATAGTGTATATCCTTAGTCAATCAGCTTGAAGGTATGGCAAATATTCTCGTAATGGGTTCCTCTCCAGTAGTATTTACCGCATCTGGCGCAATACTGAAAACTTTCTTGAGTCCTAAAGACGTAAGGAGGGACCTTGCCTTCCAACTCTAGCTTTCTTACTTTTTCAAGCAAAGAATTACATTCAAGGCATCTGGAAAGAAGCGGTGCCAGATTTAAGCTTAAAACATCTTTTACCTGCTTTAACTGCTTCAGAAAATCATCATCTCTTATCAGTATTGAATTTATTATCTTATTTTTACATTCTTTTCTCTGAAGCATCAGGGAATCCCTGGTAAGAATTATCCTGTCCTGGTCTTTTGCTA
>PMCC01000059.1 GCA_003155275.1 Actinomycetota bacterium
GGCGGGACAGAATCCCATGACTGGGCAGAGATGCTGCTCAGGATGTATAAAAAGTGGATGGAGAACAGGAAGTTTAAATACAGGATAATTGATTATCTGCCCGGGGAAGAAGCGGGGGTTAAAAGTGTCACTTTGACTGTAAGAGGAAAAAATGCATANNTTGCTTAAAGGTGAAAAAGGGGTTCATAGGCTTGTAAGGATATCACCGTTTGATTCTGCCAAAAGGAGGCACACTTCTTTTGCTTCGGTGGAAGTTTTTCCGCTTTTCGAAGAGGACATTGATATCGAGATAGAGAAAGATGATTTAAAAATTGACACATTCAGGTCCAGCGGCGCAGGAGGGCAGCACGTCAATGTCACGGATTCTGCAGTAAGGATAACGCACCTGCCGACAAATACAGTTGTTACCTGCCAGGACGAAAGGTCCCAGCTTCTAAACAGGCAGACAGCCATGCATATTTTAAAGTCAAGACTGTATGAGATTGAATTGAAAAAGAAGGAAGAGGAACTTTCAAAAGTCAGGGGGGAGAAAAAAGATATTGCCTGGGGAAGCCAGATAAGAAGTTATGTGCTTCAGCCCTACCAGCTCATAAAAGACCACAGGACCCTCCAGGAAGTCGGGGATGTGCAGGCAGTCTTAAATGGGGAAATAGATATATTTATTAAAGGCTACCTTGAAAAAAATTTAGTCAAAGGGTAAACTCTTAAAACAAATGAACATGATTGAATTCAAAAACGTAGCAAAGGTTTATGAGGACAAGACAGTTGCCCTCAAAAATGTCAATCTCACCATTAAAAAGGGCGAGTTTGTTTTTCTGGTAGGACCCAGCGGTTCAGGCAAGTCTACAATTATAAAACTTCTTATAAGGGAGATTGCTGCAACCAGCGGTTCAATATTTGTTGCGGGACGGAATATAAGCAATTTGAAGTTTTCCAGGGTGCCGCAGTTGAGGCGAAATATCGGCTCAGTTTTCCAGGATTTTAAGCTGCTTCCAAACAAAACAGTTTTTGAAAATATTGCCTTTGCGCTTGAGGTAATAGGCAAACCTTCTTATATGATAAAAGTCCAGGTACCCCAAGTCCTAAAACTGGTGGGGCTGGAGCACAAGTTGGTCTCATACCCGCATCAGCTTTCAGCCGGTGAACAGCAAAGGGTATCGATAGCAAGGGCATTTGTCAACAGGCCCCCGATTTTGCTTGCAGATGAGCCCACCGGTAATCTTGACCCGGTAAATTCTGATGGAATCATGAAGCTGCTGTCGCGGATCAACCTTATAGGGACAACAGTCGCAATGGCCACGCACGACAGGAGCATAGTAAATTCAATGAGGCGGAGGGTAATCGAATTGGAAGAAGGGGAAGTAATAAGGGACCAAAAGAGAGGAGTATACGGGATTTGATTTTCAGGCCCAGATATTTCTTTGGAGAAACATTTACAAGCTTAAGAAGAAATTTTTTAATGTTCTTTACGGCTATAACGACTGTTGCAATAACGCTTTTTATTGTCGGGTTTTTCCTAATCATAATCTATGATGTCCAGGGCGTGCTTGCATCTGTTAAAAGCCAGGTGGAAGTTGCGGTCTATTTAAAGGATAACATTACCGTTGAGCTAAAAACCTACCTGGAAAATGAGATCAAGGGATGGAATGAAGTAGCTGAAGTGATATATGTCTCAAAAGATGCGGCTCTTGAAAAGTTTAAAACGGAAAATGCGGGAAGTGAAATATTAAAGGAAATACAGGGAAATCCCTTGCCTGCATCATTTGAGATCAGGCTCAAAAGCCCTGAAAAAGTTGACCAGATAGCCTTGCGTTTTGTCGCCAAAGACGGTTCATACATTGAAGGTGTTGATGAAGTGATATATGGCCAGAACTATGTACAGAAGATCTTTTCTATTACTGCAATTGCAGGTTCCATAGCGTTTTTGATAATAATAATACTTCTGCTGGCGGCAGTAGTTTTGATTTTTAATACAATAAGGCTGTCTATTCATTCAAGAAGAAAAGAAATAGAAGTAATGAAGCTTGTCGGGGCGACAAACTGGTTTGTCAGGATACCCTTTATCTTTGAGGGGTTCTTTGAAGGCTTTGTTGGAAGGGCGATATCTGCGGTTCTTTTGTACTTTATAACAAATTATTTGCTTATAAAGGGTGAAACGGCGCTGGCAGATACCATGCATATCAAGGATTTGGCGATTCTCGGCAGCAGCAATATAATGCTCTATATATATGTAGGCATGGTAATTATCGGCAGTCTTTTGGGAGTCTTAAGCAGCGCTTTTGCGCTGAAGCGCTATGTCCGTATTTAAAATTACTCGCTTTGATAAGGGAACCGCTTTTAAAAAATGAATTTCTTTAAGTTATCCATTTTAATAAAAAAAATTATTGGTTTTCCTGTAAGGAAAATATTGATTTCGCTTATGGTGCTTCTGATTATCCCTGCAATTCTTGTCAGTCCGAATTATTTTATTCCGCGAGCCGCCAGCCTTTATGGTCAGACACTTGAGGAAGAGCTTGAACAAATCAAAAAGGACAGGGAGGAAACACAGAAAAAAATCCAGGATACAAAGAAGCAGGAACAGTCTGTCCTCACAGAAGTAAAATCAGTAGAGACGACCCTGCTCGCATCTTTGTCCGAGCTTGATGGCTTAAACGATAAAATGGCACAAACAAAAAGTGAAGTAGACAAGGGAACGATTGAACTGGTGCTAAAAGAGCAGGAATTAATAAAGATAGATGACGAATTAAATGCAAAGGGGGCCATTCTAAATACACGGGTTGCATCCATATATAAGAACAGGGCAACCAATATCCTTGAGATACTCTTAAAAGCGCAGAATTTTATCGAATTTATTTCAAGATTGAAGCTTATGAATCTGCTGGCTTCCCAGGATGCGGTAATTTTAAAGGAAATCAAAGATAAAAAAACAGCAAACTTAAATATTAAAAAAGGTATCCTTGATCTTCGCGAAAAACAAAAAGATAAAAACAATGAGATAGCAAAGCTTCTTGCCGAGGCGGAGACAAAGCAGCGGGAAGTGGAAGGCATTTATGAAGAAAAATCTAACCTGCTTAGCAAAACAAGAGCCGATAAAAATGCGCTGATTGCTATTGACAAAGAGTTTGAGATAAAAGAATCAGAAATTGCAAGAATCCTGGAAAGTTACAAATATGGAAATGCTCCAGGCGATAAGCTCATGTGGCCGGTGACCGGCCGTGTGATATCTGGTTTTGGAATGAGGTTCCATCCTATTCTTGGCTATATGAGGATGCATTCAGGCATAGACATCCCTGCACCAAATGGAACTCTTGTAAAAGCTGCAGACGGCGGTGAAATCATCCAGGCAGGGTATGATAGCGGTTATGGCAATTCCATCATGGTGTATCATGGCGGCGGNNCACCTTCATTTCGAGGTAAGGATAAATGGCGTTGCCCAGAATCCTCTTGGATTTCTTCAGTAGCCGGTCATCTGCCGGAGCAGATATTTATAGATTTTTAATGAGATTAATATTTTTAAAAGTAGGAAGAATAAGTAATGACTAAAAAGGTTATAATAATATTTGCCTCTGTCTTTATGGCAGCAGTTCTTTTTGCGGGCGGTTTTGTCCTGGGATTTAACGTTACCGGTGTCGGGGATTTCTTTTCCAGATTTACCAGTGATGTTAAGGGGACAACCCAAAATGACGGCCAAGCGCAGGTGCAGACTGATAGCTCTGCCAGCCTTGAAGCTGAAACCAAATCCATAAGTGACACCATAGGTTTTATTGCGGCAAATGCAATAACGGTAAAAACCCGGCAGGAACTTGTCACTGCCGCAATTGAGGGAATGCTTTCAAGCCTTGACGACAAGCATTCACAGTATTTTCCGAAAGATGAGTATTCAAAGATAATGGACTCATACAGCGGGACCACAAGCGGCATAGGCATAGTGGTGACAGTTAATGACAAAAAGCAGATAATCATTGTAAACACCATAGAGAATACATCTGCATTTGAAAAAGGACTGAAAACAGGCGATATAATAACAGGGGTCAACGGTACAAATGTTGAAGGGGTGGCCCTTGAGAAAGTTGTTGCGCTGATAAAAGGCCAGGAGGGGACAACAGTTAAGATCACCGTTTTCAGGACGTCAGAGAATAAGAACATTGTTTTTGATGTGGAAAGAAGAAAGTTTTATGTCCCCAATTTTTATGCAAGCATTTTAGAGGAAAATATAGTCTATATACAATATACTGATTTTCAGGACCAGGGCGCACAGAAGCTCGAAGAAAAATTAAAGACAATGGTTGACAGCAAAACTACAGGGATAATACTTGATTTAAGAAATAATCTGGGTGGAATACTTGATGATGCTGTTGGATTATGTGACCTGTTTCTAGACAGCGGCACAGTGGTGACCGTTAAAGGCAGGAACAATTACAAGGACAGCTTTGAAGAATTTAAAGCAAAGAAGGGTGGTTATACAAATATACCAATGGTAGTCCTTATTAACGGATATTCTGCAAGCGCGTCGGAACTTACAGCCGGAGCTTTAAAGGATTTGGGCCGGGCCACGCTCATAGGGGAGAAAAGCTACGGAAAAGGGACAGTGCAGATACTTGAAATGCTTTCTGACGGTTCGGGTTTAAAATTTACAACGGCAAAATATTATCTTCCATCAGGAGTCACGATAGACGGAACCGGCATCCAACCGGATATCACAGTGGTTTTAAAGCCTGAAGATACAGTGGACCTGCAGCTTAACAAAGCGCTGGAGGAAATAAAAAAAATGGCAGGGGCAATAAAAAAATAGAGATGGCCCTATAAAGTTTAAATATTAATTTCCTAAAATTTCTAATATTTGCTGCAGCAGGCGGGAATCGCAAAATGGCTAAAAATACAAAAGAAGGAAAAATACAGGTCGCCCAGAATAAGAAAGCTTTTTATGACTATTTTATTCTTGACAGATTTGAAGCCGGCATAGCGCTTATAGGGTGTGAGGTAAAGTCTATCCGTGAACACAGGGTCAATTTAAAAGACAGCTATGCAAAGATAAAAAATGGTGAGATGTTTGTGCACAACATGCATATTTCTCCCTACAGTAAGAGCCGGCTTGCAGATATAAATCCTGTAAGGTCTAGAAAATTGCTTATGCATAAAAGGGAGATAACCAGGATAAATGGCAAAATGATTGATAAAAGCCTTACAATAGTGCCTGTTTCGATTTATATATCGGGAGGGCTTGTCAAAGTCGAGATTGCCATAGCTAAAGGCAAACTGAAAAGTGATAAAAGAGATGACCTGGCAAAAAAGGATTCCAACCTTGAGGTAAAGCGGGCATTGAAAGCCAGCAGCTATAAAGATAAGAGCAGATAAGATAAGAAGTCTGCCTGTATCTTAACCCCCGATAAAAAATCTGAAGTTTTTGACATCGGCAGATAATGTTCCAATTTACAGATAACCTTTCTTAAAAAATATCTACCGCCTTATCAGTTATACTGCCAAAAAAAATATCCCCCGGCATATTTGATTTTTTTTAATTTCATGTATAATATAATAGCCTTTGAAACTTACCACTATTTTGGGGGGCGATAGGTTTCGACGGGAGTAGGTTGTGCTTGGATGGCAAGTCAAGTTCCAGAACTTGTAAAAAACTGGTATAAACATAAAAGCTAATGAACCAACGTTAGCCTTAGCAGCCTAAAAAACTAAGCTGCTACGTCTTTTATAAGGGTTCCTGTGCTTTATAACGGGCGACGATTAACAGGATACTTTGCGGAGGTTTTTCTGGGACCACTGCGAGGGAAAACTTTACAGAATAGCTTATTTCAACCTTGTCTGTCTGGTTGGATTAAGCGAAAAACGAATACAGACTAAACTTGTAGAAGTTCTTGTGGCAATATTTTCGGACGCGGGTTCAATTCCCGCCGCCTCCACCAAAAGCAGTTAATATCTGCATACATCCGCATAGGGGATTTGTGTGCCCCGGCACCGGTTTTATACTAAAATACCCGTTTTATGTCACGGTTTTGTCAAGGACTTAAGTTTGGATCATTTAAAAGGGACAATTTTTGGCTACTGTTTTATAATTTTAAAATCCCTAATGTTTATTAAATGGCTGGTGCTGCTTAAAATGATTTGTTTTATCTTTTAGCTTTTTTATCAATTAGTTTAATCCTGCCTACTTCAAAACATGATCTCACAACCAAATTAAAGATAACTAATGATTCCAAATAATTATTCAATATAATAAATAATATAAATATTAACCTCAGTATGATAAACTAATAAAAATAAATTTAGCTATTTAGTTTTTAAATTTCATTATTATTTATAATAAAATTTTATAGTATTTATTATGATAAAGGAGGAGAAATGAAAAAATATAAATTATTAGTTTTTATTATTCCTATTTTAATGTTAATCCTAATCTTTAGTTTTGCAGCTACTTGTGGTAGTACTTCAAACACAGCAACAAAAGTAACAAATAATACTTCCGGCACTTCTAGCGGAACAACAGCAGTGGCAGCCACAACTTCAGGTGAAACCGTAGCTAGCGCTACAACGGCACAAAACATATTTAATGTAGGTGAAAGTGCTGATTTAAATGGAACTGTTGTTACAGTTACAAAATTTCAGAAATCAAATGGTGGCGATCTTGATAAACCAAAAGCAGGATATGAGTATGTAACAGTGACTATAAAAATTAATAATAATAGCAATAGTAATGTTTCATATAATCCATTTTATTTTAAAATGCAAAACAGCCAGGGACAAATTACACAAATAGGGATTACGATTTTTGACAAAGATACAGCTTTACAAAGCGGCGAATTAACCCCCAATGGTACAGTTGAAGGTACAGTTACATTTGAAGAACCAAAGGATGATCCTGAATTGACATTACTATATCAACCTAATATGTTTAGCGATAATATAGTTATAAAATTTAGTATTAAATAATTATAAAAATCTTAACTTTGTGGAGAGGATTAGAACCAGTTTTAATAATAGTATAACTCCAGTACTCCAATAACTAGGTAACTCTGGTAACTGCAGTAACCAAGTGATTTATCTCCCCCTGTTTATACATGTTAAACGTTATTAGGCTTAAATTTAAATACTAGAGTAGCGTAGTGCTAGCTGTTTATGCCACTTATCGAGCGGCGCTTTTACTTCATCTCCAATTACAGATATTAAATGATCAACTCCAATATGCACAACACTATCAGGGTCGATAAGTAGTTCCTTAAAATCTTTAATCTTGTTGATTGCGGCCAGTGTCTTGTTGTTCTCAGGAGAGCAAACAGCAAATATGGCAGAGGATGCCTCTCGTCTTGAGGCTTCCACCTTAGCGAGAGTATGATTGACCCAGAGCTGCCATAGTGGGCCTCCAAATGGGCATCCAGCAACAGGAAGTGCTGAGGTATTAAGGCTACCTACCTCCCATGTACATCCCCAATAACGGTACTTTTTGAGTTTAGTGTAGAGACAGACGCTGTCGTCCTCGTCGATCATTACATCATTTGGACATACAGGCTGGTCCTTAGCACTACGTCCTGGCGCTCTAAATCCACAAATACTGAACTCAGGTTCAACAAATTTGGTCTCAATAACAATAATTATCTTAGCACCCTCTGTTGTAACCCCTCCGACCAGGAGATCACAGTCCACTCCTGCATGACATACTTGGTCTCTAAATATATCATTTGATGGTGTATATTCGAATTGGATTGAACTTACAGTTGAGATAACCGGAAGGATGCGTTTAAATACCACTGAAGCTAATTCAAGATTCGCTGCAAGTGGAGCGAATATATTGAAGCACATTGCCTGGCTAGAAAGCATATTATCAAATGTCCGAGTGGCCATACCTTTGCCTTGCGCTAACCGGTTGCTTGCAGCCTCGAATGCAATAGGAGAAACGAAGTTGGCTCCCTCGCATTGGGCCTCTTCATTCAGGAAGTGTCCGTATTTAGACCACCCTACCTTAAGTATCTCACTGCGGTATTGTCGTTGCCTTGCCTCGGCTCTCGCTCGGAAAGACTTCCCTTGTGTATATATCGGTCCAACTTCCATGTTTATCACCCTTTAGTTATTGATTCAGTATATAGTGCGTGCCTTCTTTAAGTAAAGAAAAAATGATAATTAAGATATCAATAATAATGATGTCTGAAAGAAGTTAAAGATAGAGTAACTTCGGTAACCGCGTTACTCTGGTAACCTGGTAACCGAAGTTACCTCATACTTAGTTTACTGTTACACTTCATAATTCTATTTTGAATATCGCTTTAGTAATGTTCTTATATCATTTATAAAATATTTT
>PMCC01000007.1 GCA_003155275.1 Actinomycetota bacterium
ATAAAATTAAGGATTGTGACTTTTCCAGGCTTGCCGATAAATTCCATCCACACTCCGCTTATATCTGATGTTGCATCAATAAGTTCAAAGTCAGGTGTTATTGTCACCCTGTCGTCACCTTGTGCAAGAAGATAGTTGGATGGGCCCGCATGGCCTGCCCCCACAGAATTTGATTCATAATCAAGATTAAATATCTCTGTAAACATTACCGGATTATTGGTCAATTTACGCAGAATGTACATGGCTGTCGTGCCTCCAAGATCGCCTTCATTGCCAACAACAACATCTGATTTTGCAATCTTTTCGGTATAAAGGCAGGGCCGCAGTCCCACCACTTCGTGAAGTTCAGGAATAAGGTCACTCAACGCTATTCCGTCAAGCTTATTATCAATTATTATTTTCTCAAAACCCAAAGATACCCTTGCAGAACGGCGTAAATTTTCCTGCGACACTCTTGAATCGATTTTAAACTTTTTATTTATTTCGGCTACAAAATCATCCACTTCTTTTTCCGAAATAATGTCTGAAGCTTTTTTCAACTGCAGACAGGATATATATTCAACGACCGGGCCAATTTGTGAATAAAGCCTGAATTCATCAACATAGGTTGTTATCATCTGGAAATTCCTGTATGGAAGGATACCGAGCTTTACTTTTTTTAAATCTTTAAACACTTTTGCCGCTTTTGTTAGTTTGTTTATTTTTTTTACCGTTTCTTTGTCAAAATATCCGCCAAAAACATAAAAAGGTTTTACACCCATTTTGACAACGACATTAAGCCCCTGCACCGTTCCAACTATTCCTGAATTTCTAAACAAATCCATAATGCCGCTTCTTGCCGGGGAATTATTATACGGGGTCATGCCCCAGATTATGCAGGGCTTTATTTTCATAACATCTTTAAAAGCAAGCAGATACTCGTCTTCTGTCCATACAACACTGCAGAAGATCACTGCATCAAAATTGCCGGAAAGCAGGCATTCACTTACATTCCAGGCTTTCTCCATTGATGTAACAACCGGAAAATCTGTTACATCATTTTCCAGGGAAAGCAGATTTTTTATCTTTGAGGTATCTTCATTAAGGAACTGGGTAAACTTCTCTGCGCTCTCGCCTCCCCCAAGAACAACCTCTTCAAACCATCTTGCAGCAAAAAACACCAGCCCGATTTTTGGTTTTGGTTTATTATCCATACACCACCTTTAAAAATTTGAAATTTTTAACAATATTAAGTGATTGTAGTAAAAAGATTATTAAATATGATTTAATTATTTCAGACTTATTAAATATTGTCAAAAAATTTATAAAAAAATCTCGTATTTTTATTGTACTTCTTAAATTATATTTAATAAGTANNNNTTTTTAGATTTAAATATAATCTCATGTCTGCATCTCTTTCCGGATAATAAATCTGATTTCAATTTTTCTCCAACATTATCGATTTCAGTGCTGCTGCAGTTTAAACATTTAACTTCATCTTTATTCTCCATTTTTTCTTCCCCGGCATTCCAGAAACTTCCACATTTTCGGCATCTGAACCTGTTGCCAAGCAGCCTGTAGTCTCCGCCCTCAATTCTTATTGCTTTTCCATTTACAATGGCATCGCTTATTTTTGAATGCGCGCTCCTTAAGAGTCTTGTAAATGTGGGCCGTGATATATTCATCTGCTCTGCTGCAGCCAGGTGTTTTAACTTTTCCAAATCGCCAAGACGAACAGCCTCATACTCATCAATAGTCAGATTTACAATGTTTAAATAAGGCATTGGAATGCCCTGGGGTTTAAAATAAACTGCTCCCGGCGGATACAGTACGTCTCTTTTTTTTCGTGTTTTCATATTAATTAATATATATTATAAATTCTCGGCCTTTTCATACATTTTATCAACATCTTCTTTTTTAATCAGCGCACCCATAACATATGCAATAATAATAATTACCAGTATGTTTATAACGAGCCTTGATAAGGCAAATTTAAACCCAAGTGAAGATATTTCAAAAAGAAGCATGGGTATCTTGGTTGTGGACCATGCCCCCATAAGTATAACTATATTAGAAAATTTTACACGCTTTTTCATAAAGACTGCTGCTACAGGGAAAGCTCCATATAATGGGCCGGCAGCAACTGTTCCAAAGAAAAATGCCAGCAATATCCCCTTAAAACCTGAACCTTCTCCCATATATTTAATCATGGTTTCCTTCGGAACCCACACATCCAACAGCCCAATTAAAATAAATATTGGCGGCAGGACAAGAAGCATTTCCTTAAAACTATAGATTATAACGTCAGTTGCCTTAAGGCCAGCATCAAATTTAAGAATAAACATTAGACCCAAGCAAAACTAGAGTTATCAGGAAAAACAAATATTGCTTGATAAAATTTTTAGTGCTGAAAGTTTTTTTACTATTTTGTTCCATAATTATTAAAATTTATTGCCGAATAACATACTTTTTAGAATTTAATCCCATAATTTTAATATTAAACCAATTAAATACGCCACTCCAATTGATAAAACAAATGACAGGACATTCCTCAATATTGCGACTTTCTTGTTAAAATATTTTATCTCCATTGGCAAGGTTATGATTCCCACCATCATCAGTGTCTGGACAAATGCGGCGATCTGGATGTAGCCTGCGCCTCCGGTTAAAAGAAGGGCTGCCGTAGGAAAAGCTATGAAACCGGGAATCAGCGTTATGGAGCCCACCAGTGAAGCCAGCATAACTCCATAAAATCCAGACTCTCCGCCAATTATTTTTGATATTAGTTTTGTATCAATAATCGACAGCAGCAGTCCAATCAGCAATATCACACCAAGCAGCATTGGAAGAATGTTTTTTAAAGACTTCCATGCTTTGAGCAATGCTTTTTTAGTCTTTTCCCTGCTTTTTACAAATGAGACTATCAATAATACTATTGCTATTAAATAAATTGCTCCGTTAAAAATATAATTTCCCATTTTAAACTAATTATTTGGTATTTAAGTTAATTTTTACAATCGGTTAGCATAATCTTAAATTTGACTGTCTGTGGATTTCCACAATCTATTTAGCAATATCTTTAATTATTTGTACAGGTATTTTCCAAGTCTTTGCCTCAGATCTAATGTTCGTGACCGCAATTATTATCCTGGCTGCCGCAACCTTCACCGGCACCATGGTTGCATGAACTTTCCCCACCTTTTAG
>PMCC01000113.1 GCA_003155275.1 Actinomycetota bacterium
AAAAAGAAAGTAATCTTATCTGTTATAGGTATCAGGAAATAATAAAAGCAATTATTGTTTTTATAAGGAGGAGGTGAATACTAGACAGTATCAAATATAGTAAAAAATTTTAAAAAGGAGGCAAAAGTGAAGAGGACGATTATCTGGTTTCTCTTAGCAGTTTTCTTAGTAACAATTTCTTTTGTTGGAGTGAGCTGCAAAACAGCTGCAGTTAGCACAGAGACGGCCGGTGAAACTGCGGCTTCAGCTGCAACAACTGCAGCAGGCGCAGAAACAACAGCAGCATCAGGAAAAGAAGTAGTAACCCTGAAATCTCTGTTTATGAGCCAGGCAGGCTACAGTGAAGACGATATCAGGAATATAACCAATTCGTTTATGGAAGCAAATCCCAATATAAAAGTTGATTTAACTTTTGTAGCATATGAGAATTTGCATGACAAGATAGTAACTTCTGCATCAGCAGGTTCCGGAGGTTATGATACCATACTGATAGATACAGTTTGGCCCGCAGAATTTGCATCAGCAGGATTTTTACTGGATATTACAGATAAAGTCTCAAAGGAAATGACGGATGACATATGGCCCGCTGCATTAAAGGCAGTCACGTGGGAGGACAAACTTGTTGGAATGCCATGGCTAAATGATGTGGAATACTTTTATTATAATGAAAAAATGATTAAACAGGCAGGTTTTGATGCACCGCCAAAGACATGGACCGAATTAATAGAACAATCAAAAGTATTAAAAGAGAAAGGTATAGCAGAATATCCGTTTATTGATGAATGGGCGCAGGAAGAAGCGCTGACTGCACAATATACCCAATATCTATATGCTTTTGGCGGTGAATTCTTTGATAAAGATTTCAACCCTTTATTCAATAAGGGTGGAGGATTGAAGGCCCTTGAGTTTATGGTAAATAACACAAAGGCAGGATATATAAATCCTGCATCAATCGAAAGTTCCTGGGAAGCATGCAGAAATGTTTTTTCACAGGGTAAATCAGCATTTTGTTTAAATTTTACCTATATGTGGGGTCTTGTAAACAATCCCGATGAATCTAAAATTGTCGGTGATGCAAAACTGGCATTGATGCCTGGAGAAAGTGCAACAAGTGTAACACTAAACGGCGGAATGGGGTTGGGGATTTTCAGCAAAACCAAATATCCTGATGAAGCCTGGGAATATGTTAAATATTTAAGCAGTAAGGAAGTTCAAAAGAATTATTCCAAGAATGCCTTACCAATATGGATGTCACTTTTTGATGATCCAGTTGTAAAACAGGCTCAGCCGGATTTGGTGGATTTATCAAAAGAACAGTATAAATATATTATAAACAGGCCGATTGTTCCCTGGTATTCTGCACTGTCAAGACAATTTCAAATTGAGATACACAGTGCTATTCTAGGAGAAAAAACTCCACAGGAAGCGCTTGATGCGGTCGCAAAGACAGCAGCAGACTTAAAGGCACAGTTCAGTAAGTAAGAAACAGGAAAAGGATGTAATTTGCCGGGGGATCGATATTGTGCCGATCCCCCGTAATCCGGATTTGATGTTATTGGTTGATATTATTTATAAATAAATTAGAAATTTTATGAAAACAAGTTCGATGTCACAAAAAAAACTTGCTCTTATCCTGGTAATCCCTGCAGTTGTTGTAATCTTTGGGATTGTCATATATCCATTGCTAAATGCTTTATATCAAAGCTTTTTTAATACCAACCTGGCATATCCTCTACTGACTAAATTCATTTGGCTGCAGAATTATTTAAGTGTTTTTAAGGATATCTATTTTTGGAAATCCCTCTATAATACGGTTTATTTTACGATTATATCAATGGTTTTGGAGTTAATTTTTGGATTCATAGTTGCCCTGGTATTAAATGAAAAGTTTTTCATGAAATGGCTCGTTCGAACGTTAATAATAATTCCATGGGCTATACCTCCTGTAGTTAATGCGACTGTATGGAAATGGATTGCAAATTCAGAATATGGCAGCCTAAATTCAATCCTGAAATCATTGGGAATAATAAAAGAATACCGGATATGGCTCTCAGACCCTTTCTGGTCAATGATGATAATTATACTGGCGGATGTCTGGAAATATACGCCGCTTGTAGCCATAATGCTGCTGGCTGCGTTACAGACAATTCCGGAAGATTTATATGAAGCAGCAAAAATTGATGGCGCCAACTCATTCAGAAGGACCATTAGTATAACTATTCCTCTGATAAAGCCTACAATTATTGTTGTGCTTATACTCAGAACGTTTGAGGCGTTTAAGGTATTTGATTTAGTTTTTGTCATGACCAGAGGAGGTCCTGCTTTCAAGACAACAGTTGTTTCCTATTTCACATATCTTGAGACATTCAGCCAGCTGAATATCGGTAGGGGGTCTGCAATTGCATATATAATAGTTATTTTCATGAGTATTTTATCATATCTTTATATACGAAGTATGAAGGACAATATTAATTAAGGGCCGATATTATGAAAATTAATTTAAAATATAGAAGCAAGAGAGTTTTTCTGTATGTTTTGATAATTATTATTTTATTTTTTACTCTTGCTCCTTTTTTGTGGACCATAATTTCCAGCATATCCACCAATCAGGAACTTCTTTCTGCTCCAATACATATAATTCCCCAGAACCCGACTTTTGAAAGATACAAAGGTATTTTTACGTCCACTGATACAAAAATGGTAGCCTTTAAAAGAGGTATTATAAATAGCTCAATTATTGCCTGTGGAGTTACAGTGCTATGCCTGGTAATTGGCACTTTTGCCGGCTATGCTTTTGCAAGACTGAATTTTCCAAGAAAAAATATGACTTTACAGGTATTTCTTTTTACGAATATGATTCCTCCGATTGTCATAATAATTGCAATTTATTTTATTTTTTCCAAATTAAAGCTGCTGGATTCAGTTTTTTCATTAATATTCCTGTATTCTTCATTTATTTTGCCATTCATAATATGGATGATGAGGTCATATTTTCTTACTATTCCAAAAGACCTTGAGGAAGCCGCCATGATAGATGGGTGCACAAGGATAGGCGCTCTATTCAGGATAATGATTCCATTATCGACTCCTGGCCTGGTTGCAAACGGAATTCTGGCATTTTTAATGTCATGGGAAGAATTTCTTTTTGCCCTGATCCTGACAACCGATAAAGCAAAAACCATTACTGTGGCCATTGCCGAATTTACAGGCAAACAATACGTCGACTATGGCATGATGGCGACAGGAGGAGTGGTAGGTGCCATAGTACCGGTTTTAATAACATTAATATTTGGAAAATATATTATTAAAGGGCTGACATCGGGGGCAGTAAAAGGCTAAAGAACCCGGATAGTAAAAAGAATATAAAGTGAATAATTAATAGAATTATTGTCCCAGTAAAACAAATGAGCAAACAAGTAATTTTAATTGGAGATATAAATATAGATTTATCCCTGAAGGGCATCAGGAATATTTCAGAAATAAAACTAGGCGCGGAACTGGGTATAGATGAATATACTTTTGATATCGGCGGCTCAGGCTTTAATTTTATTAAAGCATTGAACAGCTTTGGAGTAAAAACAGATTTTTATGGGAAAATAGGCAATGACTTTTTTGGACATAATATAAAGGAACATTTAAAAAATAATAAAATAAACAATTCACTGATTATTAGTGATGAAATTAAAACTGGTATAACTACCATGATACCGATTAAAAAAAACAGATTTTTTTTTACTTATAGCGGCGGAAATGAATATTTGGGCATAAACGACCTTGATTTCGGGAAGATAGACCGGTTTGATCATGTACACTTAAGTTCCTATTATCTTTTAAAAAGCCTTCAACCGGATTACATTACTATCTTAAAAAAAATTAAAGCAAACAAAAAAATTACAATTTCTTTTGATATCGGGTTTGACCCTCTCAGAAATTGGCAAAGTGAGAAAGTTTTTGAGATTTTAAAATATGTGGATATTTTTTTACCCAATGAAACAGAAGCTTTAAATATCACAAAATCAAAAAACATAGAAAAAGCGCTGAATATACTTGCAGCTCAATGTGAAATTGTCATAGTCAAGCTCGGTCCCAAGGGGTTAACAGCCAGCACAAAAAGAAATACCGGAAGCGAAACAATTAGCCTTTTGCCATATGATGTGAAAGTGGCAGATACTTCATGCAGCGGGGATTGTTTTGATGCAGGTTTTATATATGGATTTTTAAACGGTTATGGTTTTCAAGACTCGCTGGATCTTGCCAATGGCTGCGGTTCCCTGCAGGCCAGTAAACTGGGCAGTTATAAATTTAAGGATTTGAGTGAAATCGTTGACTTCATGAAAGTTACGAAAAAAGTAATAAAATAAAATAAATAAATAAGTAAAAGAAAGGGAAAATTTTATGGATAATTTTAGTATTTATGGAGAGATCCATGATCAGCCTGAAACCTGGAAATCAATTATAAGAAGTTTCAGGAAAGAAGAGCAAAAAATAAAAGAATTTCTTGGTAAGAAAGATACTTTTATATTTTCCGGCTGCGGCTCCGGCCATAATGCTTCGGTTTATTCAAAAAATATAAGTGAGTTTTTTTTAGATAAAGTCTGCCATGATTATCAGGCTTCCGAGATAAAATTCTATGCGCCTGAAATCTTCAGTAAAGGTAATATCCAAAATACAGTTACTTTCCTTTTTTCAAGGTCTGGCGAGACAACTGAGACTGTCGATGCTCTCAAAAATATCATAAAGAATAAATTTTCAACTTCTTTTGGTATAACATGCTATGAAAATAGCTTTTTATATAAAAACTGTGATTATTCTTTTTCCCTCGCTGATGCTAACGAAAAAGCAGTAACTACCACAAAGTCTTTGACCTCTATGGATCTATTATCGATTCTGATTTTTAATTCCATATCAAAAGGTGTTGATTTTACAGAAAGCATCGACAAACTGCCGGATTTATGTAAAAAAGTAATTGAAAATTTTGAAGGACTGGCAAAAAAAATAGGCGAAACAGATAAGATCAATAAGTTTTTTCTTTTGGCCAACATGCCGAATTTCGGTATTGCGAGAGAGTCAAAATTAAAACTGCTGGAAATGACTCTTAGCTGGGCCGATTGCTTTAATACTCTTGATTTCAGGCATGGCCCAAAAGCGGTAATTGATAAAAACTCTCTTGTTGCAATATTTCTTACCGATAAGGGAATTGAATATGAATTGCAGGTTTCAAAAGAAATGAAAGAATTGGGAGCCGAATTACTTATATTTGGAGATAAGGTCCCTGAAAGTTTTTACGGGCTGACAGAAAACATTGTGGACTTGAGTGAAAATGTAAGCGAGTGGATAAGAGGAATATTGTTTTTGCCTTTTATTCAACTATTAAGCTATTACAAAGCGCTTAAGAAGGGGCTTGATCCGGATAATCCGAAAAATCTTTCATATTTTGTAGAAATCAAATAATTTTATCAACAATATTTTTAGAAAAAATCATGATAAAAAATGAGATTTTAAAAATCAAGATTGCCAAACTTTTCTATCAAAACGGTTTTTCCAAGATTGAAATCGGGGAAAAGTTAAGGATTTCCAGGTTAAAAGTTGCAAGCTTACTGGAGGATGCTGTTACGGATGGGATTGTGAAAATAACAATAAATGAGCCCGAGAATTATTATATCGACCTTGAAAATAAAATTGAGAAGAAATTCGGCATTCATAGAGCCGTTATAATCGAGACCGGTGTAAATTATGAAGAAACGAAAAGATATANNAGCAAATTGCCTGGAAAGCCTTATTTACGATAATGACATAATAGGAGTAGCGTGGGGTTCTTCGATATTTGAAATGGTAAATGCCCTTCCTGAGAAAATAAACAGGGACAATATTACATTGGTCCAAATTACAGGGGGTTCTGAGCAGGTGCCCATGGATGTAAATGCTTCAGAACTTACGAGAAGGATTGCAAAAATCTTTGATGCAAACAGCTATTATTTGCATGCGCCTGCAATTGTAACTTCCAGGGAAGCCAGAGATATTTTGATTTCAGAAATCGGCATAAAAAAAACTTTCGAGATGTTTAACAAGGTAAATTTTGCAATTGTCGGTATAGGCTCAACCTTACCAGAGCCTTCGACAATACTTTACAGGAACGGGATTATAAAAAATAGCGACATTGACAGTATTTCCAGGAATTGTATGGGTGATATTAATTCATATTTTTATGATAAAAATGGTATTGAGTGCGATATTACTTTACAAAGCAAAGTAATCGGCATGAGCTTGGAACAGCTAAAGAAAGTAAGAAGTGTAATGGCTATTGCGGGCGGAGAACAAAAAATTGACGCAATATACAGTGCTTTAAAAGGCCGTCTTGTGAATATAATTATTACAGATAAAAAAACTGCAGAAAGTATTTTGTCAAAATAATAACTGGAGAAATAAATATGGAAAAATTTAAGGAATTCGGATTTGTAAATACAAAAGAAATGTTTAAAAAGGCTTATAATGGGAAATATGCCGTTCCTGCTTTCAACTTTGTGTGCCTTGAGCAAATGCTTGCGATAGTTGAAGCATGCATGGAAACAGATTCACCTTTTATACTGCAATCTTCTGCAAATGTACGCAAATATATTGGTTCGACTATGGTTCAGAGAATGGCTCAGGCATGTGTTGAAACAATGGAGCAAAACGGGAAGAAAATACCCATGGCTTTAAACCTTGACCACGGCATGGCATTTGAAGAATGCAAGTCATGTGTTGACTCCGGTTTCTCGTCAGTTATGATTGATGGTTCAGCTCTTCCATATAAAAAAAATATTGAACTGACTTCAAAAGTTGTCGAGTATGCGCATAAATATGATGTTTCTGTTGAAGGTGAATTGGGGGTACTTTCAGGGGTTGAAGACGGAGTAATACATAAAGAATCTCAATACACCGATCCGGCTTTGGTGGAAGATTTTGTAAAGAGCACCGGAGTGGACAGTCTGGCAATATCAATTGGCACATCTCATGGTGTTGTAAAAATTAAGTTAAAAAAAGGCGATCCTTTTCCGGAGTTAAGATTTGATATTCTTGGAGAAATTGAAAAAAGATTGCCATATTTCCCGATAGTTCTTCATGGAGCTTCAGCGATTATGCCTGAATATGTTGATATGATTAATCAATACGGCGGAAAGATTGAAAATGCGCAGGGTATACCGGAAAGCCAGATAATTCAGGCAACCAAAACAGCAGTATGTAAAATAAATATTGCCTCCGATGGTTATATAGCAGCAACTGCAGCAGTCAGAAAAGTTCTTATGGAAAATCCTGCAGTGATAGACCCAAGAAAGTATTTGTCTGCAGCCAGAGAGGAAATGCGCAGCCTGTATATAAGAAAGATAAGGGATATTTTTGGTAGTGCAGGGAAAGCATAGTATAAAATTTTCCGGCATTCAAGAGGAAATATCAGTCTCAATGGAATTTAAAGATCAGGTGGTTTATGAATCATATAAAAATAATCCAGTACATCTTGATTATGTTACACAGGAATGGCAAAAGAATGTAAACCAATTCCTTGGAATGGATTTCGAGGATTATTCATAAAGCATCTGGTAAAAGAAATAGCTGCCCATTACTTTTCTGATATAGTTACGGGTCTCATCATATGGGATAAGCTCAATAAATTCGTCTATATTCTTATCGCCCATTTCTGATATCCATTTGCTCATTGCACCTGGTCCGCCATTATATGCGCCGCTTGCATAATAGTTGTTCCCGTTGAAATT
>PMCC01000034.1:0-14253 GCA_003155275.1 Actinomycetota bacterium
TCGTCTTTGGATATTTCAACAATTCGCTCCAGTGTTTTCTTTTCTTCGATTTTTTTATTTACGTCCTCAATTTCCAAAAAAATCACCCTGCTTTTTGTTGTTTATGACTGTGACCAGGATTTAACCAGAGAATTCAAGCACAACAATAGCTGCAATGCTATTATATAAAAATTTCTTATATACTATTTTACTATTTTGTTATTGTTTTCTTTTTAATTGTAATATAAAAAAATAATATGTACAAATATTTTTAATGACACTTTATTTTGCTCAATTATACTGCTACCCTTACCTCAATTAATAATAAAGATTTTTTAAAAATACTGTAAAAAAAACTAATTTATTACTTTCCTGACTCAGTGAGAATTACCCTTAAAGTTTTTTTAAAATTGCTTTATAATCAATGTCCTTACTTAAATTCTATAACTGTATTTTTTAAAAACTATGAACAATAAAAAAATTGATATCACAGGAATTAACAAAAAAATTGGTGTAACAGGAATTGGAAACGCAATCGTTGATGTGATTGCCAATGTCGATGATGATTTTTTGGAAATGCACTCCATGGATAAGGGCACAATGCGGCTTATTGAAGAGCATGATGTTTTAAAGTTAAAATCAGGAATTAATGCAGTCCGGGTCATTTCAGGGGGATCTGCCGCAAATACAATTGCCGGCTTATCGGTCCTGGGCAATAAAACAGCTTTTATCGGCAAGATTAAAGATGACGATTTTGGGAATGCATTTGAACAGGAACTTAAAAAACTGGGGGTATTTTTTAATACAGCAAAGGCTGGTGATGCTGATGCGCCTTCCACTGCAAGCTGTATCGTTCTTACAACTCCGGATGCACAGCGAACGATGTGTACATGTCTTGGGATTGCAGGTAGTATTGTCCCTGAAGATATAGATGAAAACATTATAGCAGAGTCTAAAATGCTTTATATTGAAGGCTATCTATGGGACAAAGACAGTGCAAAGTCAGCAATAAGAAAAGCCATTGACGTGGCAAAAGAGAGTTCAACAGTTATTGCTATGAGTTTATCTGATAAGTTTTGTGTTGACAGGCATCGGGATGAGTTTTTTGGCATTATAAAAGAAGACGCCGGTTTAGTTTTTGCTAATGAGGTTGAAATAATGAGCCTTATTGAAACGGAGAGTTTTGAAGAAGCTGTTGAGCATTGCAAAAAACTTCCTTGTATTTTTGCAGTAACAAGGGGAGAGAAAGGCTCCTGCATTATATTTAAGGGTGAAATTATCTACGTCAATGCTGTAAGCACAGGTGTAATAGACAGCACTGGTGCAGGCGATATGTATGCCGCCGGTTTTATAAACGGCTGGCTTCTTGGTAAGGACCTGCATGCCTGCGGAAGGATGGGAAGTGTGTTGGCCGCAGAAATAATCAGCCATTATGGCGCAAGACCGGAGAAATCATTGCTGGAGCTTCTGGCACAGGAAGGGTTATAATTAAAAAAATAGTTGTTTTATTATAAGAAAGAGGAAAAAAATGGCAGCAAAGTCGCAGGCAGATGTTGGGGTTTTTGGAGGTTCAGGATTTTATAGTTTTTTAAAAGTCACGAAAAAGCTGGAAATAAATACCGAATATGGCAAACCTTCAGATTCCATAGTTATCGGAGAGCTGGAAGGGCTGCGGGTTGCTTTCCTACCAAGGCATGGCAGGGACCACACAATCCCACCTCATAAAATTAATTACAGGGCAAATGTTTCAGCAATGAAGCAACTCGGTGTAAAACAGATATTTGCGCCATGTGCGGTTGGAAGCCTTCAACCCCAGATAATACCGGGGAGTTTTGTTGTCTGCGACCAGTTTGTAAACAGGACTAATTGCAGGATTGATACTTTTTATGATGGCCCTCATGTGACGCATATATCGACCGCAGAACCTTATTGCCCACAGTTAAGAAAAATCACCATAGAATCTGCAACAGACCTGGATATTACGTGCCATCATAGAGGGACAGTAGTAATCATACAAGGCCCGAGGTTTTCTACAAAATCTGAAAGCAGATGGTATTCCAACCAGGAGTGGGAAGTAATAAATATGACCCAGTATCCTGAAGTCACTCTTGCAAGAGAACTTGAAATATGTTACGTAAACATCTCTCTTGTGACTGATTATGATGCAGGCCTTGAAGGAAATCCGGAAGTCAGGCCCGTTACAAGCCAGGATGTTATAAAAATATTTAAGGACAATAACGAAAAATTAAAAGATCTGTTATTTAAGGCAATACCAAAAGTTGCCCAAAGCAGGGAATGTGTGTGCTCACATGCGCTTGAAGGCGCTGTAATAAGCTGAGTGCTTATTATTTTTAGGCTTTTATCAGCAGCATTAAAACATAATTTATCATATGGAGGCAGGTTTGGGTTCTAAATGTTTTTATATTTTATAAATTGATTAAAAAATATTCAAACTTGCAAATAACCTCGAAATTTAAAAAGAAAACTTAAAGAAGAAAAAAAGAAAGATTATTAATAATGGAGGTTAAAAAAGAATGATTCTTATAGGGGATGTTGAGTTAGCTGGAATTAAAAAAATAAAAAGCGGAAAAGTAAGGGAAATTTTTTCTTTTGAAGATATGCTTTTAATAGTGACAACTGACAGGATATCAGCATTTGATTATATATTACCTTCCCTGATACCTTATAAAGGCGTTGTGCTTAACAGTATTTCAAATTTCTGGTTTGATTATTTAAAAGATGTAATAAGAAATCATATTATCGAAACTGATGCAGACAAGTTTCCAGAAAATATAAAAAAATATAGCTCTATGCTTAAAGGGCGCAGCGCCATAGTCAGGAATGCCCAGATTATTCCGGTCGAATGTGTTGTCAGGGGATATATTACAGGTTCAGGATGGGAAGAATATAAAAAAACGGGCGGAATTGGAGATATTAGGCTGCCAGGGAACTTAAAAATGTGCGATAGACTGCCGGAGCCGGTTTTTACTCCTACGACAAAAGAAGACGTGGGCCACGATATACTTATCACTGAAAGACAGGCAAAAAATGTTTTTGGCGCATCCGTAATTGAGTTTCTAAAAGAAAAAAGCCTTAAGCTATACATCAAAGCTTCAGAATACGCGCTTAAAAAAGGAATAATAATAGCTGACACAAAATTTGAATTCGGCTCCATCAGTGATGAAATAATTCTAGTTGATGAGATTTTAACACCGGATTCGTCAAGATTTTGGCCCCTTGAAGATTATGAACCCGGAAAGCAGCAGCCAAGCTTTGACAAGCAATACGTAAGAGATTATCTTTTAAGCACAGATTGGGATAGAAACTCCGTTCCTCCCGAATTGCCGGAAGATGTTATTGCCAAGACCACAGAGAGATATATTTCAGCCTATGAAAAGCTGACAGATAAAAAATTTGCAATGTAATAATTAAGGCCGGAGAGATCAATTGAAAGTAAATGTCCTTTTAACAAACAGATTCAGCCCGGATGATTTAGGTGAATTGAAGCTTGGCAATTGCATATGCGCTGTAATAGACACAATAAGGGCCACTTCAACAATTGCTGCAATGCTTGGATGCGGTGGAGAAAGCGTTATTATTGCAGCAGACAAAAAACAGGCTTTTGAATTAAAAGCACTTTTTAAGGACCATCTTCTCTGCGGAGAAGTGGGCGGATTGGCCCCGAAAGGTTTTGATTGCGGCAATTCCCCGGTAGAGATATCAAATCTTGGCATAAAAGGGAAAAACTTTATTTTAATGACCACCAATGGTACACAGTCAATTTTTAAAGTATCTGGATGCGCTGAAGTTTTTGCCTTGTCGATACTAAATATAAACCATGTCCTGGATTGTATGATTGAAAGCGCTCTGGAAAAAAACTGCGATATTTTGCTGCTTTGCTCTGGAGAAAAAGGTAAAATCGCTTATGATGATGCTTATACTGCCGGACTTGCAGTAAAATATTTGCTTACACGCCCCTTTGTATTTGAATTCAGTGACAGCGCAAAAATAGTAATGAGCGCTTCCCTCAGTGAAATCAGCATACCCGATGCTTTGGAAAAATCAACCAGCGCAAGATCTTTAAAGGCCGCAAGCCCTGTGAGTGCAGGTGAGGATATTGCCTACGTCAGCTTTCCAAACAGGTTTAATGTCGCCCCGGTTGTTTCAAAAGAAAGAATCAAATCATTGCCGGCTTTGAAAACCTGCCAGAAAAACAGTGAGCAAAATGTTAAGCTTGCCACAGGAATAACCCGTGACAAGATTTATATGGAGATAACACAACAGACACTTTTTAACTGCGGAACTGGCAAAAAAAAAGCGCCTGCCGATAAAACATTTTTATTCGTTTTAAGGGACAAAAAAAACAATAGGACGAGTAATAAATCTTAAATAACCGGTGCAGGGGAAAAGCCAAAACTCTGCATGCATAAAAATCAGAATTTCGTATGTATCATATTATTTGTCGCAGTATGCTTAAAACTCAACAATTGCAAAACCTAAAGCTACATTATCCTGCTTAAGAACAATAACTTAAAACTCAACAGTTTACTGTTTCAGCCGGTACTATTTTCCGGATTTCACAAAGTCTGCTAACCCCTCAATCATGGTGATACCCTTGGATGAAAACCAGAAATTGCTATTAGGATTTTTATTTCCCTCGAGTACCGGGTCTATCTGTATTACATACTTTCCCGGATTTTTAATATCTTTTACCAGCACAAGCACACTGACGGTATCGCCCGGATTTACAACTTTTGGCAGCATGGTCCGCGCCGTCTTGTCATAATCAGTAAAATCAACATCCTGGCCATAATAATGATAACCAAGCCTGACGACTCCGTTGGCCCCTTCGGAGGTCCATGCGAAGTCACTTGTGTTTGTAATCTCTATTTTTATAAAATTATCCTTATCGGTTAACAAAACTGTTGGTATCGCGCCAACCATATCAGCGCCGATTTTAGCATTTGAATAATCAACGGGAATTTTTACTTCTCCCGCTTCAGTAGCCTGAGTTTCCTGGGAAACACCCTTTCCGCCCGCAGAGTCCTGTCCGCCTTGGCTATCTTGCGAAACATCAATCTTCTCACTTGCCGGTGTAAGAAGGGAAGAACAGCCTGTAGCTAGAAAAAGCAGGGAAAGAATAATTAGTATACTGACTGAAATAATGCTGAAATTAGAAATAACCCCTGATCTTTTTATATTCTTAATTGAATGTTTTTTAATAGTATTATGCATTTTTCTCCTTTATAACCTTACAGTTTTTGAAATCATCCTGCATATTATAGATTAGAATTATTATTTTTTGAATAATAGAAATAAAATTTATATAATACCTAATAGCAGATCACATGATTATTAAATTATTATAATTTAAGAGGTAACAGTGTCAGCAATAGAAATAACAGGCCTTGTCGCAATAATTCTGATGTCGGCTTTTGCCATAGTCGCAATCATAGTAGCGGTTCCACTTTTCAGGCTTATAAACCGGGCAAGGCTTCTTGCGGAAAAATTAAATATAAGCCTTATACCCATGGTTGAAAAGTTAAATACCACAGTGAGCCATCTTAACAGTGAAATAAGCTCAATCAGCGAATTGACACAAAGTGTAGGTTCGATAGTGGAACAGCTTGAAAAAATAATAAGGCTTGCAAGAATAATTATTACAAATCCGTTAATTAAGCTTATAAGCGCGGGTGCAGGAGTTGCAAGCAGTGTAAGGAAAGCTGCAAATCAAAACAAAAAACCTGATTTAAGCGAAGTCCAAAAACAAGCAGAATGAAAGTAACACAAAGCCAGGGGCAGACGGTGAGGAAAATAATAATTTTAAGGCAAGTAGAAAGCTTAGAGTAATAGTAGCTTTAAGGCAAACGGCAGACTTGTAATAGAAGTCAGTTGAAAGCAAATGGAAAGCTTTGAGTATGATAGTAAGTTTGGTCAAATGGCCCGTTCAAAGATAAATAACTTGATATAAATATAGGTCAGGGGGTATAAAAAATGAGTTCTGGAAACATCAGAGACAATTTTGGGGGCAGTGTGACAATGGCGCTTTTCGCAGGTATTGCCATAGGCGCTGTAATTGGTATCCTGTTTGCTCCAAAATCAGGTAAAGAAACAAGAAAGGAAATTGTTGAAAAAGGCGAAAGATTTCTTGAAATGAGTAAAGAAGGGTTTTCCGAAGTAGTGGAAAAAACAAGGGATTTGACTGAAGCAGGCAAGCAGAAGTTTGAAGAACTTAAAATATCAAGTGAAGAATTATTGGAAAAAGGTAAAAAAAAGGCTGAAAAGACTGTAAAAAAAATCAAACTTATAGTTGATGAAAGCAAAGCAGCTGCAAAACAAACAGAAGACTTTCTTTCATAATATTTTATAATTTTATTTGAGCAATTTATTGTAACTTTTTATTATTTAATAATAAAAAATAGGGAATACTTAGAGAGTTTCCTATTTTTTTATTTAATAGAATCAAAACAAATTTACCTAAAAAATATACTATGCTGGAACAAAAATTAATTAAGAAAATCCTTAACATATTGCTGAGCAGTGGAGGAGATTTTTCAGAAGTTTTCATTCAAAAGAGGAACCTTAATAATATGAGGCTTGATGATGGAAAAATAGAGAATTCAACCTCCGGTTTTGAATTGGGCTGCGGCCTGAGGCTTATAAATAAGGATAGCACATTTTATGCTTATGTAGACTCTATCGATACAGAAAGCCTGCTTAATGCAGCTAAAATTTTAAGCTCTGCAGTGGACAGTTCATCAAAAAATAAAGTCCTTGACTTGTCCGAAAATAAAGGCGGATATAAAGCTAATGTTGAACAATTTCCTTCTGATATAGCACAGGAAAATAAAAAATCTCTCCTTGATTCTGCAAATGAGAAAGCTCGTGATTTCAGTAAATATATTATCCAGGTTTCAGCTAACCTCTCTGATGCTGACGACACAGTAATTATCGCAAATTCCAACGGCTTGCTAATAAATGACAGTTCGGTAAAAGTTTTTTTGGCGGTAAATGTCATTGCAAAAAAAGGTAATGAGATACGAACGGGATATAAATCTCTTGCCAGGACTATGGGTTATGAGATCTTTAAATCTAAAAACCATGAAGCAGTTGCTCTTGAAGCTGCAGGGATTGCAATAAAAATGCTTGATGCAGTTAATGCGCCGGCAGGGAGTTTACCTGTAGTTATAGGCCCGGCATTTGGTGGAGTTATATTTCATGAGGCATGCGGCCATGGCCTTGAAGCAGATGCAATTATAAAAGATGCTTCAGTTTTTAAAGATAAAATAAACAAAAAAATTGCAAGCAATATTCTCACTGCAGTCGATGACTCGACTTTACGGCATCACTGGGGTTCCTATGCATTTGACGATGAGGGATGTCCTTCACAAAAAAATATACTCATCGAAAACGGTATTTTAAAAAACTATATATTTGATTATAAAAGCGCCTGTAAGTTAAAAGCTAGACAGACCGGCAATGGCCGCAGGCAGTCTTTCAGGGATTTGCCTGTACCAAGGATGTCTAACACATTCATTGAATGCGGCAGTGATGAAAACGAGGCTATTATAAAATCGGTTAAAACCGGAATTTATGCAAAAGAATTTGCAGGAGGCCAGGTGGATACGGCAACCGGTGATTTTGTCTTTGGAATAAGTGAAGGTTACCTGATAAAGAATGGAGTAATTTCAGAACCTATAAAGGGAGCCACTCTTATCGGCAACGGGCCGGATATTTTAAACAGGATCGAAGCCATTGGCAAGGATCTGGATTTTGCTCCGGGGTTTTGCGGCAAAGCTGGCCAGTCCATAACTAATGAAGTAGGCCAGCCGACCATACTTATTGACAAGATAACGGTTGGAGGTACAGAAGTCTAAGTGGAAAAAATAATTGATTTTTGCAAGCATGCTTTTTTAAAGATTAAAAATAAAAATGTAAATGAATTTGAAATATATGGATCGTCTGCGGCCCATAATGAAATAGAAATCTACGAAGAAGACATAGAAAATCTTTCATTTGCTGACACGAAAGGTCTTGGATTCAGAGTTTTTAAGGATAAAAGAATGGGTTATGCTTATACATCAAACCTTTCTGACTCGGCAATTGACTCCTGCATTGAAAAAGCGATAGAAAATTCCAAAGTCACTAATCAGGAAGAGTTCAATTACCTGCCGGTAAAAAAAGAATTTATGCACAAGGATACAGATTTTGACAGGAATGTCCTTTATGCTCCGGAATTTATTGATTTTACTATTGAGGATAAAATAAAGGTTTCAAAAGAATTGGAGCTTTCAGTAAAAAAAAGAGATAAAAGAATAAAAGGGATCAGTAACCTGATTTATGAAGACACGGTTTCTGAAACTGTGATTTTAAATTCTCTGGGTCTTGAAGACAGTTATAAAGCTTCTGCTGCGTTTTTGTATATAAGTGTGATATCCAGGGAAGGTGAGGACGTATCAACGGGAGATTATTTTGGATATGAGAGGACCCCTCAAAAACTAAACTCGGATGACATTGCTGAAAATGCAGTTAAAAGATCCACGTCTCTTTTAGGCGCCAAAAAAGTAAAATCACAGGTTGCCGATTTAATGCTCAGCCCAATGGTGGCAATTCAATTTCTTGGTATTATTGCCAGTGTAATAATGGCGGACTCTGTCCAAAAGGGCAAATCCCTTCTTGCCGGCAGAATCGGTGAAAAAATATTTTCTCAAAATTTTAATATTGTTGATGATGGGACTTTGCCCGATGGTCTTGCTTCAAGACCGTTTGATGGAGAAGGAGTGCCAAAAGGCAGGACTTCTGTATTTGAAAAAGGGGTGCTTAAGACTTATCTGCATAATAGTTACAGCGCAAGGAAAGATAAAAGGCTCTCAACCGGCAATGCATCACGAGCATCTTATAAAAGCCCCCCGGATATAGGGATATCTAATTTTTATTTGGAACCTTCAGATGTCAACGAAGGCAAAATACTTCAGAAAATAAGTAATGGTTTTTATGTGATAGATGTAATCGGGCTTCACTCGGGGGTAAATCCTATTTCCGGCCAGATAAGTATAGGGGCCAAGGGTATCTGGATTGAAAATGGGAACCTTACTTATCCGGTTAAAGAAGTTACTATTGCAACGGACCTTTTAAGATTCTGCAAAAATCTGGCCGAAGTCGGCAGTGATTTAAAATTCATGCCTGCCGGCGGGTATATTGGCAGCCCATCAATGCATATCAGGGATATTGCAATAAGCGGAAGTTAAGATATTTAACCGGAGGTAATATTAATGGAAGTATTTAAAGCGATAGTTCTGGGGATAATACAGGGTGTAACGGAATTTTTCCCTGTCAGCAGCTCCGGTCACCTTGTTTTGGTTCCTTTTTTATTTAAATGGGATTATATACCTGTTTATTATTCAGTAATGCTTCATTTTGCAACCCTATTATCGCTTGTCACTGTCTTTTACAGAGATATCGGCCAAATAATTAAAGCGTTTTTTGTAGGGTTGTTTGTTAAAAATGTCCGAAAATCAAACCCATATTTTAAGTTTTCCCTGTTTATTATCATTGCAACAATCCCAGGTGTTATAGCCGGATATTTTCTGCAGGACCGAATTGAAGGATTTTTTTCAAAGCCATTGTATGTAGGCTTATTTTTGCTTGTGACCGCAGCGTTTCTGTTTGTTGGAGAATATTTCGGCAAAAAGTTTGAAAAAAGAAATGAAAATTCAAATCTTGAAATTAATGGTAATCTTAATCCTGTGATTGAAGGGGCCAGCCAGAAAACTAATTCAATAAATTTAATGGTCAAAGATCCTGAACTGGAAATCAATAATCAGGAATTAAAAACTAAGGAAAACAATTCAGGGACAAATGTTTTTAATTCGAGAATTAAGAGGCTTAATTTTATCAGTGCGGCAGTTATAGGTGTCGGCCAGGCAATTGCCATCCTGCCGGGTGTTTCAAGGTCGGGCTCAACAATTTCCTTTGCAAGATTATTTGGAATAAAAAGGGAAGATTGTGTAAGATTTTCCATGCTTCTGTCTATTCCCATAATATTTGGCGCTTTTGTTTTGGAATCTTATAAATCCTATAACGAAGTACTCTCACAGGACATACATGTTATTATTAATATTGCAGTTGGTTTTGTATTTGCATATATAACAGGGTTGTTTGCAATAAAGTTTTTGCTTAAATTTACAAAGTTAAGGAATTTAAATTATTTTGCAATTTATTGTATTGTGCTTTCTGCCATAGTTTTTATTTTATCCCTTATAAATAAAGGAGGTGGTTTTTTTAAATGAAAGGTATAATTTTGGCCGGAGGGCTTGGATCAAGACTTTTCCCATGCACAAAAGTGACAAACAAGCATCTGTTGCCGGTATTTAATAAACCCATGATCTATTACCCAATTTTAACTATGGTAAATGCCGGCCTTAAGGATATTATGATTGTTACAGGCGGAGGTTCTGCAGAAGATTTTATAAAGATATTAGGCGATGGCGGGGAATTCGGTCTAAAGATCAGTTATGCCTATCAGGAAGGTGAGGGGGGCATCGCAGATGCGTTAAGGCTTTCTGAGAGTTTTGCACAAGGTGAAAAAATTTTTGTGGTTCTTGGCGATAATATTCTGGATGACGACATATCAGAAGATATAAATGATTTTGAAAAACAGGAAAGAGGCGCAAAGATTTTCCTGAAAGAGGTGACTGATCCGGAAAGATTTGGTGTGGCAGAAATAAGGGATGGCAAAGTATCCGGTATTGTCGAAAAACCAAAAAACCCAAAAAGTAATTTTGCTGTTTGCGGACTATATCTGTATGATAACAGTGCCTTTGAAATAATAAAAACGTTAAAGCCGTCCGGAAGAGGAGAACTTGAAATAACAGACGTTAATAATGTTTTTATTGAAAGGGGAGACATGACCTATGCAGTACTTGACGGATGGTGGACCGATGCCGGCACATTTGAGTCCCTATTAAAAGCAAGTAATCTTGTAGCAAAAAAAGAAGGCTTTATATTTTAATAAAGCATTTGTTCTTTGGATGCCGGTTATTGCATTCTAATGCCATTTCTGCTTTTTTTGTACCAGGCTTAAAATTTTGATGCCATTTAGAATCTTTTTGTGTCAAGTATTTGATTTTATTGCCATGATATGTCACTGGAATTACAGAAGTAACATTTTTTCAGTTCAAAGCTGCTTTTCCAGTCCTTATCTGAAAGAAAGTAAGCCCACGAAAAATTTTCCGAAATTAGCTCTGTATAGATTTTATTTTTTTTTGACCAATTTCCTGCATCACCTGTCCGGTATGGTTTAGTATTGCAGTCGTTCTGGTAGATAAAAGCTTTTCCCTGTTCCTGCACATAGCCAATAAATTTTTCACTGTTACCACAATTTTTACATATATACATTTTTACTCCGTCATAAACATATTATTGTAAAATACTAAAAGTAATTATTGGTTATTATAGCATATTATATGGTAATGGCAACTAATATATTTAATAAATTACAAAACAGGAGGAAGTATTTATTATAAATAACAATTGATTTTAAAAGTCTGAATTCCTTCAAAGTTTAAAATTTAATAAAACTACAAGCTTACAAATTAATATTGCAAACCTACGGTTTTAACTTTTAGATGACACCCCCGGTTTTATAATTGACTAAAAAATCAACCTTTGGTAATATCATAAAAAAGCAGGCTAAACCTTTCAGGATATTATTACTTTTATTAATGCTGGATAGATTGATTTTGTTTTTATTAAGAGAAACCGGTTTATCAACATTTTTGTTTAAATTTATACTAAGTAAGTCCGGTTTGCCAGCATTTTTATTTAAATGTATATTATTCGAAACCTTGGTTACTGGCCTTATTATTTAATGCTATTCGTACTATTTGTATTTTTATTAAATTAATGAAAAGGAGAAGTAAAGTGTCTGAAGGAATCATTGAGTTGACAACATCTAATTTTGATAGTGAAATCTCTAAAACTGAAACACCTATACTTGTTGATTTTTGGGCTGTATGGTGCGGACCTTGCAGGATGGTTACACCTGAGCTTGAAAAATTATATGATGAAAAAAAGGATGTTTTAAGGATAGGTAAATTAAATGTCGATGAAAACAGGGATATAGCAATAAAATTCAGTATCTCAAGTATTCCTTCACTTTTATTATTTAAAAATGGCGGGATGGTAAAAAAGATTGTTGGCGCAATGCCTAAAGATAAGATTTTAGCTGAAATTAAAGACTTTATATAAACATTGTGAACCCAATTTTTATTGGAACATCGGGATATAGCTACGAGGATTGGAAAAGTTATTTTTATCCTTTGCAAGTGAGCAGTAAGGATTATCTTTCCTATTATTCCAATTATTTCAATACAGTTGAATTGAATTTTACTTATTATTGTTTTCCTGCAATTCACGCTTTCGACAGTATGTGCTCCAAGGTAAAAGACCTAAAAGAATTTGTATTCTCAGTCAAAGCGCATAGTATTTTTACACATCAAAGGGATTATTGTATAGAAGATGCAAAAAAGTTTCTTGAATCCCTAAAACCGCTGAGCGAATATTCACGCTTGGGAAGCATATTGTTTCAGTTCCCTTATAGTTTTCACCTAACTCATAACAATTTGGATTATTTGTCAAAAATTGGCGAAGATTTCAAAGGATATGAAATATGTATGGAATTCAGAAACAAATACTGGCTTGATGCGAGAGTGTTTTCATTGCTTGAAAGTTTAAATATCGGGTTTTGCAATGTCGATGAACCACAGATTGGGGGGCTTCTGCCGGCAACAGATATATGCACGTCCAATACAGGGTACATAAGATTTCACGGCAGAAACAGCCAGTCCTGGTGGGAGCATGAAAATGCATTTCAAAGATACGATTATATATATAAACAGGAAGAACTTGCCGAATGGGTTCCGCGGATGAAGGATATAGCTGAAAAATCAAAAAAAATCTTTGTTTATTTTAACAATCACTACAAGGGCAAAGCCGCAAAATCAGCTCTCATGTTTGCTGAACTTTTAAAATCATAAAAAATTTTTGTATGTTGTGGTTTTTAATATTGCTGAATAATATTCCGGCTTATAATTATTAGTCCTTGAATAATATTGCAGTATTTGTTTTTTAAACCTCGAATAGCAGTGCGGTATTTGTTAGTCAATCATTAAATGATGATCCGGTCTTTATTTTTAAATAACAAAAAAATATTTACACTTCACAAAATTACTCTAATTATATAGAATCTATGAGTAATTTTTTTTGCAATTTTACTAAGAGGTAATTAATCCTGATGTTTAAAAAGGTTGACAGTAATGTAGATCTGGTGAAGCTCGAAGAAAACATATTAGATTTCTGGAAAGAAAATAATATTTTTAAAAAAACCCTGGAAAAGACCAAAGATAAGCCGGGATTTGTTTTTTATGAAGGCCCGCCAACTGCAAACGGAGAACCCGGGGTACACCACGTACTGTCCAGGGTATTCAAGGATATTTTCCCTAGGTATAAGACAATGAAGGGATTTAATGTCCCAAGAAAAGCAGGGTGGGATACTCACGGATTGCCGGTCGAACTTGAAATAGAAAAAAAGATTGGCATTAATTCAAAAAAAGAAATTGAAAAAATAGGCATCGAAGAATTCAACAGGCTCTGTAGGGAAAGCGTAATGAAATACGAGGAGCAATGGAAAAAACTGACAGAACGGATTGGATTCTGGCTTGATATGGAAAATGCCTATTTTACATTTAAAAATGAATATATAGAAACAGTATGGTGGATATTAAAGACCATATGGGAAAAGGGTCTTTTATATGAGGATCACAAGATAGTGCCATACTGTCCAAGGTGCGGGACAGCGCTGTCTTCACATGAAGTCGCACTTGGCTATAAAGATGTCGAGGATTTCTCTGTAATAGTCAAGTTCCCGCTTAAAGACAGGGAAAATACTTTTTTGCTGGTATGGACAACTACTCCATGGACGCTTATTTCAAATGTCGCCTGCGCAGTTAATGCTGAAGCGGACTATATAGAGGTGGAGTATTTAAGTGAAAAATATATCCTGGCTGAAAATCTTTTAAGTTCCGTATTTGAAAATGACGGACAGTACAAAGTAAGTACCGGGTTTAAAGGCAGTACCTTAGTGAATTCAAAGTATATTCCTGTATATAATTATACAGATAACGGCAATGCTTTCAGGATAATAGGCGCTGACTTTGTTTCCACCAAAGAGGGCACCGGTATAGTCCATATTGCTCCTGCTTTTGGCGAAGATGA
>PMCC01000034.1:14279-18573 GCA_003155275.1 Actinomycetota bacterium
GCTTATATATTATGCAAAAAAGAGCTGGTATATTAAGACATCTGCCATCAAAGACAATCTTTTAAAAGCAAATGAAGAAGTAAACTGGTATCCGGAACACATAAAACATGGGCGTTTTGGAAACTGGCTTGAAAATAACGTAGACTGGGCCCTGACACGTGAAAGATACTGGGGGACCCCTCTTCCTATATGGTCCGATTCAAACGGGCATAAGATCTGTATCGGAAGCATTGAAGAATTAAGGGAAAAAGGCTGTAATGTACCACAGGATCTTGATCTGCATAAACCATATGTTGACAGAATAATTATAAAGTGTGAGAAATGTGGAGAGGAAATGTCCAGGACTCCTGAAGTAATTGATGTATGGTTTGACTCGGGCGCAATGCCTTTTGCTCAATATCATTATCCGTTTGAGAACAGGGAAGCATTTAAATCAACTTTTCCAGCTGATTTTATTTGCGAGGCTATTGACCAGACAAGAGGATGGTTTTATACCATGCTTACAATTTCAACACTGCTCTTTAACAAATCCTCTTATAAAAACGTGTTATGCCTGGGGCTCATTAATGATGAGAGCGGCCAAAAGATGAGCAAGTCAAAAGGCAATGTCATAAAACCTTGGGATATATTAAATAGACAGGGCGCTGATGCGCTTAGGTGGTATTTTTTTACTGTTGTGTCTCCCTGGAACTCCAAAAACTTTTCAGTAAAGACTGTTGATGAAGTCATAAGGAAATTTATTTTAACTCTCTGGAACGTATACTCTTTCTTTGTCATATACGCAAATATTGATGATTTTGATCCTTACAGGTATGAACTTGATGTAAAAGACAGGATTGAAATTGACCGATGGATAATTTCTGAACTTAACAATACTATAAAAAAAGTCACTGAGTTGATGGATGATTATAATGTCACCGACAGCGGTAGGCTGATAGAATCTTTTGTTGATGATCTTTCAAACTGGTATGTAAGAAGAAGTAGGAGAAGATTCTGGAAAGGCGAGAACGACAGGGAAAAAATAAGCGCCTACAAGACACTTTATGAGTGCCTTCTTACAGTTGCAAAGTTATCTGCCCCATATATTCCATTTATTTCTGATGACATATATAAGAATCTTTCAGGCAGCCTTGGTAAAGGTTTTGAAAGTGTCCATCTTGAAGATTATCCTGTTGCGGATTTAAGCCTTATTGACGAAGAGCTGAGCTATAAGATGGGCGTCATAAGAAAGATTATAAGCCTTGGAAGATCTGTCAGAAGCAAGATGAATATAAAGACCAGGCAGCCGCTGACAAAAATAAAGATTTATTTTGATAAAGACAGCCGTAAAAACGAGGCAATAAATCATTTTGAGGATATTATGCTCGAAGAGCTTAATGTCAAAGAGCTCCAGATAACAGATAATCTTTCTGATTTTGTCCTTTATAAAATAAAGCCCAATCTAAAGCTCCTGGGCCCAAAATATGGCGCAGCGCTTCCGGAAATCAAGAATGCGCTTGACAAGGAAATTCCTGTTCAGCTGGCTTTAAAAGTCAGGAATGAAAAAGTGATTAATCTTATAATCGATGGCAAACAGATAGGGCTTCTGCCTGAGGAGATCCTGGTTGAAATAATAAACCTTGAAAATATTGGAATTGAAAGCGATGGGGAATTCACCGTAGGCCTGCCGACAACTCTCACTCCTGAGCTTGAAGAAGAAGGGTTCTGCAGGGAACTTGTGCACCATATTCAAAATTTAAGGAAAGAAGCCGATTTTAAGATTGAAAATACAATTAAAACAGCAATTGGCTGCCAATGGGATGACTGGACAATGATAGAAAAATACTCTGATTATATCAAGCACGAAACACTGAGCCTGGAGATCGTGCAGGATTTTGAGGATAAAATGTTCATCAGGGAAATAAACGTTAACAATAAAAATGTAAAGGTCGGAATAATAGTCAAAGGGAGTATTGCTTAAAAATTGATAAAAAAATTATCCAACCGATTATTAAATCTTATATTTGTACTGACTGGGCTTATAGTGCTTGGGCTTGACCAGTTAACAAAATACTATGTCAATGTCCAGCCGGCCGGTATTTTTCCTATAGAGATAATTCCGAAATTTATCTATATTTTAAAAATCAGAAATAGCGGAGCTGCTTTTGGATTCTTTCAGAGCAAGACAAATATTCTGATTTTTATTTCAATAATTGCAATAATTTTAATTATCGTATTAAAGATCAAGCTGGATTTACATTCTGTCCTTTATAATATTTCCCTGGGTTTTATCCTTGGAGGAGCAACTGGCAACCTTATTGACAGGATTGTCTGGGGCGAGGTGACTGATTTTTTTCATGTGGTAAATTTTGCTGTATTTAATGTCGCAGACAGTTTTATTTGCATAGGTTTTGCCATTATAATCATAATCGTATTAAGGACGTTCTTCAAAAAAGAACAATTAAATAATATTGATTTAGAAGAAAACCATAAAATTGATGCAGAAAAACAGTAAAAAAACTACTTTTATTGTTTCAGAAGAATCTGCAGGCTTAAGGATAGATATTTTTTTATCAGAAAAAATCCCTGACAAATCTAGAAGCCATCTGCAGAAATTAATTGAGGGCCTTTTTGTAAAGGTTAATGGCAAAGACGTAAGTAAAAACTACAAATTAAGTCCCGGAGATATTGTTGAATTTATGGGCATGGATACAATTGGGCATGCATTTTCCGGAAATATTAAACCACAAAAAATACCGCTAAAGATACTGTATGAGGATGATTATTATCTTATTATTTCCAAGGATGCCGGGATATCCGTTCACCCATCTCCGGGCAGATATGAAAACACACTTGTTAATGCGCTGTTATTCTATTTTAAGAACCACAATAAATATTATTCATATATTGACAGTATGAATGTCTTAAACAGTATAAGTACCCTGGATGATATGGAAAGCTTAGAAAGCTGTGTGGATAATATCAGCACAGAAGGCACAGATGGTCCGCAAAGCAGCGCCAGGGTTGTTGTGGATAAAACTAACAGTAGTAATAACATAGATAGCAGTACAGACGGCACAGAGTGCACCGGCGGTATCTATAGCACGGACAGTATGCGTCCGGGAATCATACACAGACTTGATAAAGACACTTCCGGCCTTATAATTGTTGCAAAGGATAGCAACTCTCAATACAAAATGGCGGAACTCTTTAAAAATCGGCAGGTGGAAAAAACTTACCTTACTCTTGTTGCCGGCAGTTTTAATGAAAAAAAAGGGAAAATATCATTGCCGATTGGCCGTTCCAGGATAGACAGAAAAAAAATGGCTGTTTCAATAGATTCCGGCAGAAGCGCTGTTACAGATTTTGAAATCAGGGAGGGTTTTAGAGAATGCGCCCTCTTGAATGCTTATCCAAAAACCGGAAGAACTCATCAGATAAGGGTGCATTTCAGTTATATAGACCATCCTGTTATTAGCGACAAGACTTATGGTAATAGTGAAAGTACAAGAATCGGAAATGCTTTGGGCTTAAATCGTCAATTTCTGCATGCCCAAAAATTATCATTTTATCATCCCTTCACAAATAAACGGGTAGAGATCGAAGATGAACTTGCCCAGGATTTAAAAAAAAGCCTTGAAATGCTAAGACGGCCTATAATATAATCATACAACGAAAGGATGATGAGAATTGGCAAAGTTAAGAAGAATCGTTCTGGATGTATTAAAACCTCATTCACCCAATCTTGTGGATATGGCAACTCAGTTGGCAGATCTTGAAGGAATTGACGGCGTAGACATTTCTTTGGTTGAGATGGACCAGAAAGTTGAGAATGTCAAGATAACATGTGAAGGCGAGGCAATAGATTTTGAACAGGTGGAAAGAATAGTTATTCAGAACGGCGCATCCATTCACAGTGTTGACAAAGTTTCCGCCGGTACGAGTATGATAGAGGAAGCAACAACCCAACAGGATTGATTTTTAATCTATCTAAAACATTTTACCCTAAAAAATAATCAATATTTTTTCGCATTATAAATCAATTTTCGAATCAAAGTCTATCCATTTTCGACTGGAAATCCTTTTATTTGAAAATTAGAATATGATTGCATCCGGAAATAAAAATTCAGTTCATTTATAAATCCAACCCGGATTACTTTTATCAAGTAATCCGGGTGAATCAATCGATCTCCGTAAACGAACTGGTAAAATAAAATCCGTTCTTTTAACTCTTAAGTTTTCGCTTTTTAAGTGGATCTTATTTCTTGCTTCATAAAGACTATATATGATGCCGCAAAACATATTATTGCAAGCG
>PMCC01000156.1:0-173 GCA_003155275.1 Actinomycetota bacterium
GTTATGGCCACACCTTCAACGACTTCCTCTGTAGTGCGATAAGGCAAAATACGCATCAGATACACTTTCCCGTTATCAGCTTCCAGTTCCTCCTCATGCATTGTAAACAATTCAAGTGAGCATTTGGCTTTAGTGATAAAGTTGTCAATTGTTATCTCAGAAGTTATGTCCTT
>PMCC01000156.1:207-3456 GCA_003155275.1 Actinomycetota bacterium
TTAGATTTTCAAGCAGGTTTTTTAAATCATTTTGCATTTCAGACAGCAAATCGATTTTTGCGCTTAATTCTGAATTTACTGTTACAAGCTCTTCATTGACTGACTGCATTTCCTCCCGCGATGTATCCAGTTCTTCGTTTGCTGACTGGAGCTCTTCGTTTGTTGATTGGAGCTCTTCGTTTGTGGACTTTAATTCTTCATTGGAAGCTTGCGCCTCCTCGGCATTTGCGATGAGATTTTCTTTTTCATAGGCAAGTTCTTTTTCAAGTTCTTCTATATACTTAGCCTCTTTTTTTTTGTTTGAAGACTTTGCCACAAAAGCTATTTCCTCCGGTTGTTTTATATTTATTTCCTGAAAGCTTACCATAAGAAGTTCCGTGGGCTTGTCTGTATTGGCAAATGGCTTTACAATTAAATTAATAATATGAATTTCGCCATTAGTTTTAACAGCTATATTATTGTACTCTTGCTGCTTTTTTTGTTTGACAGCATTGCGGATAGCAGTGCTTATTTTGAACTTTAGTTCTTCCTTTGCCATTTCGATTACATTTAAGCTTGCCGGACCTGGAGCAGGACTCAAATACTTCCCGGTTTCACCATGTACAAAAAGAATATTACCTAATAGATCTATCAGTACCGAAGAAGGCGCGTAAGATTTAAGCAACTCTCTTCGAGTAAGTTCTGCAAGTTGCGCCGCATCCTTATTAATTCCAATATTTTCAAACTTTTCTATTTTTTTAATATCATGAAAGACGAAATTATCAAACAAACCTGTATATCTTGANNCCAATAGTTTCCGCAGAGCCTAAAAACAAAATTCCACCCGGTATTAATGCATAAGAAAAAATGGACATTAACAATTTCTGAAGCTGGGGTTCAAGGTAAATAAGCAAGTTTCTGCAGCTGATAAAGTCAAGTTTTATAAATGGCGGGTCACTTATTACATTCTGGACGGCAAAAGTAACCATTTCCCGGATTTCTTTCTTAACCTTATAATTATTTTTAGTTTCTTTTATAAAAAATCGCTTTAACCTGTCAGCCGAGACATCTAATGTGATGTTTTCAGGATATAGACCTGTACGGGCTGTTATTATTGACTTTTCATTAATATCGGTACTGTATATCTGGATTTTAAAATCCTTTTTTATTTCATCCATATATTCCCTTAAGCTTATGGCAATTGAATATGCTTCTTCCCCTGTTGAACAGGCCGGCACCCATATTCTAAAACAATAGTCTTCAGGTTTATCTAAAAATATTTGAGGGAAGATATCTTTTTTCAAAATATAAAACGCTTCAGGGTCCCTGAAAAAATTGGTGACATTAATAAGCAATTCCTCGAAAAGAATTTGTTTTTCCCCCGGATTTCCCCGGAGATAGCGCGCATAATCATTAATTGATTCAATATTGTTAGCTTCCATCCGCCGTTCTATGCGGCGGTTTATCGTAGACTGCTTATACAAACTGAAATCATGTCTGGTAGCAGAGCGTATAATTTTTAATACTTCCTTGGTGTCATAAATAGCCGAATCTTCTGCAACAGGAAATATTGCGGATTCTTTTTTAAAATGCCTTTGGACGTGGCTCAGTAGTTTTTGGGGAATTTTTTCGACGTCCAGGACATAGGTGGCAAGGTTGTTTCGAACGGCGCTGGAAGGCATGCCGTCATATTTTGCAGTGGCGGGATTCTGCACAATAGCCGTACCCCCGGCACCCTGGATGGCCCGAAGGCCAAGCGTTCCGTCAGTTCCGGTTCCGGATAGTATTACTCCGATTGACTTTTCCCCCTGATCTTCCGCAAGAGAACGAAAAAAGTGATCTATTGGCATACGCTGCCCGCGAATTTTTTCAGGCAAACTAATCTGCAGCGTTCCATGAAAGACTGCCATATCGCAATTCGGCGGAATAACGTAAACATGATTAGGCTCCAGTACCATCTTGTCGTACACTTCCCTGACAGGCATTTCAGTGGTTCGCTGCAGAATCTCTGTGAGCATGCTTGCATGATCCGGATCCAGGTGAGAAACCAATACAAATGCAATTCCGCTTGTAGAAGCCAGATTGCGAAAGAATTTCTCAAAAGCCTCAAGCCCTCCCGCAGAGGCGCCTATCCCGACAACCGGAATAAATTGTTCCTGCGCACTGTATGGATTTTGATTGTCCGGTGATTCATCATACGGAATTTCCTTGGCGCTGCCCGGTGGTTTATTGTCCGATTTTATCTTGATGTTTTTTGGTTTTATCTTGGTATTACTCGGTTTTGGTGATTTATCCCGGTTATTTTCCATTGTCTCAGCCTTTTCTAGTGAAAAAAAACACTTTAAAATTGAAAGTCCGACATTTATTATTAATATTTATAAAGTTAATTATTAGAGATGTTTACTGTAATTATATCAAATATAGCAAAATATAAAAATTATTTACTTTTATATCCATGAGCATATACATTTAGTACATAAAATTAGAAAACATTAATGTTCACTGTAAAATATAAAATAAATAATCTTTTAAATAAGTTGTAAAACAAAAGAAATATAAGCATACGAGATAAAAGCATTGGAAACAGAAAAGTATTAAAATAAAACAATGTATTCTTTATTAGACAGAAAACAAATTTCTGTAAAGACTTTATTACTTCATACAGCAGAAAATCATTATTAAGCCTGTGGGCTTGTATGGAATTTATTTTAACCATAATAATTGTTATAATACCCTCTTGGACACTATGAAGATATTTTAAAAAAAATTTAGATAAAAAGGTGCATAAGATTTTATGGAACTGGAACGAAAAAAATACTGGCTTTTATTGTTTGGATTGGTAATCGGAGTATCGTTCGATATTTTATTTTATAATAAGACTCTTGGGATTTCCTACCTGATTTTTATTGTCCTGGTCCTGGTAATACTTTTTATAAGTTTTTGGGGTTCTTTAAAAAAATTAAATAATCTGGCATGGTTGTTTGCAGTTCCCATATTGCTGCTTTCATCGACTTTCTTTATATATTCCAACCAAGTACTCAAAATTTTAAATTATTTAATTGTGCCTATCCTGGTAATCATTCTCAGCTCCCTGGCAGCAAATATAAACAGGTCAGACTGGTCGGATATTAGATTTATTGGAGATATTGCAAAGAGGATTTTTGTTCCATTAAGGTTTATCCACAGGCCATTTTTGATATTATCCAGGATGACTGACAGCAGCGGCAAGGGCAGCAAAAGCAGGATCCTGCCAAAAGTGATTATTGGCAT
>PMCC01000153.1 GCA_003155275.1 Actinomycetota bacterium
GAAATCAGAAGGGGCATACGGTTGTGAAAGAGCCTTTAATATTCCGGCTCTTAAGATTAGTGAGGTACTGCCAGAGAACGGACAGACGCAATTCGATTTAGGCACCCAGGCTAAAGGGACGAAGTTACTCGGGGTGTGCAGCATGGGTATGTATTCTTTCCAAATATTTTTTAATTAGTTTCCGGCAGGTGGAAAATAAAAGCCAAATTAAAATAAATTTTAGAACAATTTTATAAAGAANNTGCACAGGATGCAGCAATCTAATAAAAATGACCCTTGAAGATGAGGAACTTGCCAATGTCAATGTAGACATAAATACGAGTTCGGCAACATTTGAAAGCAGTTTAAATGAGACGTCCAAAGTCAAGGTAGTACTGGACAAAGTCTTTACTGATTTGCCTGGATACTCTTATACAAATATTCAAACATTTTAAATTTTAGGAACAGGATAAAAAATGAAAATTTCCAGATTTTTAACAATTTCACTTGTAATAGTTGCATTCGTAATCGGCATCGGTGCAGGATACCTTATTGCACCGGAATATGCGATGGCGGGCTATGAAACAAAACAAATGGTTGATTTGGGTAAGGCTGACAAATATGTGGACTTAAGATACCTTAATGCAATGATTGCCCATCACGAAGGAGCCATTATTCTTGCCCAGCAGGCAAAAGAAAAGACCCAAAGGCCCGAGATAAAGAAACTGGCAGAAGACATTCTCGCAGGAGAGCCGCTGGCAATAACCGAGCTTTACCAGTGGAAAAAAGATTGGTACAAAGATATAAGGAAAGTTGATGCCAAGGCAGTTCCCAATCTGGGAGAGTATGACGAAAACTTTGACTTGAGATTTTTAAATGCCCTAATTACCCATCATGAAGAAGGAATAGTCATGGCAAAAGAGGTCAGGCTAAAATCCACCCGGGCCGAAGTCCTCAATAATGCTGACTCATTTATAGAATATTTATCAAACGGTATAACTATGTTGAAAGAATGGCGAACTGAATGGTATGTCAAATAGGATGTCTGCCATCTGGCCGGGTTCTTAAGCCTTAAATATCAATGATTTTATAAATTAATATGGAAAAAATAATATGGAAAAAGTAACGGTACCGATTAAAGGAATGCATTGCGCAAGCTGCGCTTTGGTTATTGAAAAGAAATTATCAAAAACCGAAGGTGTCAGCAGCGTAAAAGTAAATTACGGCACAGAAAAAGCGACAATTGAATATGACAAAGGCAAGGCATCGCTTGAAAAAATGAGCGACTCAATAAAGCCATTCGGATATGAATTTATCGGAAGCAAATCGTCACAGGAAGCTGCATACCAAATCTCTGGCGTAACTGATCCAGGGATTTATGATTCCGGGCCTCAAAGAACAGACCCTGCCAAGCAGCAAAAGCTTCTTGAACTTGAGGACCAGAAGTCAAAAGTTCAGTTTGCTCTGCCACTGTCAATAATGGTATTTATACTCATGATGTGGGAAATAGCGGCTAAAAATATATCCAGGGTGCCAAATTTTTTTCTGCCCCACGAACTTTATTCGATAATATTGCTTATTTTATCCTCCATAGTTTTGTTCTGGATTGGAAGACCATTTCTGGCAGGCATTGGCAAGTTTATCAGGTACAGAGTTGCCAATATGGACACACTTGTTGGAATAGGGACACTTACCGCNNTATTTTGATGTGGCAATAATTGTCATAGGTTTTGTCTCTTTTGGAAAATACCTTGAGGCAAGATCCAAATTAAAAACCGGGGAAGCCATAGAAAAACTTGTAAACCTCCAGGCAAAAACAGCTCTCGTCGAACGTGAAGGTTTGGAGATCGAGATCCCGATAGAACAGGTCCTGATAAATGACATAGTAATTGTAAAACCGGGAGGAAAAATACCTGTTGACGGCGAAATAATCGATGGCAGGTCTTCAATTGACGAATCCATGGTGACGGGTGAATCAATTCCTGCAGATAAAGAAATTGGCGACAAAGTAATCGGCGGCACCATAAATAAACAGGGCAGATTTAAATTTGTGGCAACAAAGATAGGTTCAGACACGCTCCTTGCAAACATAATAAAGATGGTTGAAGAGGCTCAGGGTTCGAGAGCTCCCATCCAGCGCGTGGCAGACAAAGTCTCAGGTATTTTTGTTCCTGTTGTGCTTGGTATTTCTGCGGCCACGCTGATTATATGGCTGGCAGTCGGCAGCCGGTTTATGCCATTTTCCAATGCGCTTACCTATGGATTGCTTAATTTTGTAGGAGTGCTCGTTATAGCATGCCCCTGCGCACTTGGTCTTGCAACACCGACTGCCATAATTGTCGGTGTCGGCAAAGGCGCCCAGAATGGCATCCTTATTAAAAATGCTGAAAGCCTTGAAAAGCTTCACAAAATCAACACAATCGTGGTTGACAAAACCGGTACCATAACAAAAGGAAAACCCGAAGTCACTGATATAATTTTGGCTGATAATACCGGAACTGATAATAACGAAACTGAAAAAGCGGATTTTAACGCGGATTCAACTCATGTTTTGTCTCTTCTTGCATCACTTGAAAATAATTCTGAGCATCCCCTTGCGGTTGCAGTAGTGGAGAGGGCAATTAAACAAAAAGCCGGATTTTTAAAAGTCGATGACTTTGAAAATATAGAGGGCAAAGGCCTTAAAGGCACAATAAACGGAAGTGTCTACCATGCTGGAAATTTAAGGCTGATGAAAGAACTGGGTATAAATTATGATTCTGAACTAATAGACAGCCTGGCAAAACAGGGCAAAACCCCTGTGCTTTTTGCAAATGAAAAGAAAGTCATTGCCACCATAGCTATAGCAGACACTATAAAAGATTCAAGTATCGAGGCTGTCAGACAACTTCATAAGCTTGGAATTAAAGTCGTAATGCTTACAGGCGATAACATAAATACAGCAAAATTTATTGCCGAGCAGGTAAAAATAGACAGAGTTTTTGCAGAGGTGCTCCCCCAGGACAAGGCCAATAAAATAAAAGAGCTGCAGTCCCAGGGCTTTGTTGTTGCAATGGCCGGCGATGGTGTAAACGATGCGCCTGCCCTTGCCCAGGCTGANNGCTGATATTATCCTGCTTGCGGGTGATATATCAAAGATACCCAAAGCAGTCAAATTATCAAAGAAGACAATGGCTATAATAAAACAAAACCTTTTCTGGGCATTTATTTACAATATTATTGGCATCCCCCTTGCAGCCGGAGTATTTTTCCCTTTCTTTGGCCTTCTTTTAAACCCGGCATTTGCAGGGCTTGCAATGGCTTTAAGCAGCGTATCTGTAGTCTCAAATTCCTTAAGATTAAGGTTTGCAAAGATATGAAAGAATTCTCTTATAAATATGAATATCATGTAAGCGGGATGCATTGCCCTGCCTGCGAGCTCTTGATAGAGAAGAAGGTCGGTAAACTTGAAATCGTTAAAAATGTCAATGCTGTCCTGGGTGATAAGAAGTTGTATCTTGAAACTGAGACTGGCATCAATAAGGATGAACT
>PMCC01000138.1 GCA_003155275.1 Actinomycetota bacterium
GGCGCCGAGCTTACAAGACGCTCTGCAGCTTCAACACGGTATGTTGTCGGATATTCATAACAGTTGAGTATCTTTGATGATGCTTCCTGAACTTTTGCGACGAGTTTTGGATGGCAATGCCCGACGTTTGCCACCAGGACCCCGGAGGTCCAATCTATAAACACATTTCCGTCAGCATCTATCAGCTTTGCCCCCAAGCCATGGTCAACCGCAATAGGCGCCTGGAATCCTGTTGTTTTGGCTTCAGCTTTACCCCAGCGCAGTATAAGATCTTTAGACTTTGGGCCCGGAAGTGCTGTCTTTACATTGGCTATATTTGTCATTTAAGTCATCCCCCTATTTTCTCTATTTTCACTTCCTGTCCTAGTCTTTCCGAAGAAAGATACCCGGAATATATGGCCATTATGGTATCTGCCGCGAGCTCTATACCCGAAATCGGCTGCCTTTTATTGTCCTCAAGGCATTCGATTGCATCCTGCATCTCCGCCTTATAGCCAAAGAGCCAGTTTTCATCCATACCGATTTTCAGCCAGCCTTCATTGGTGGTTATGCTGCAGTTTATATATATGTCATCAAACTGTGCGCCTTTGGGATTATACGTCTCCATTAGGGTAACAGGATTTATATTGATCCGGGTTCGGTGGTTTGCGGCAAAAACATCCACATAATCATTGATGCCGCCCAGTACGGTGGCGCCTGCGATAATATCCCCCACGGTGCCATCTTCAAATACTACATGCGCCCATCCATAGTCTTCTACATCATGATAATCACATCGCAAAAAACCCTTGTCATCATACCCCTTGCATTTTGTCAGGGTATGTATCCTTGCGGATACCGATTCAGGGCGGATGGGTTTACCGTATCTTGCCATCCCTTCCACCCTCTTTAAGTATATAATGGCGCCGAGCGGATGGCTCCCCGTACTTATGAGGGAGCCGCCACCGGCAAATTTCCACTGATTTGAGTATGCTGCATGGTTTCCCTTGTGCGCTTCCTCACCGGTCATTCGCAGTATCTGCGCCCCGGTTTTTTTTACTATCTCAGCTTCTTTCTGCACCTGGGGCGTATATACAAAATTTTCAAAATATGTAAACACCGTGTTGTTTTTTTTCACCGCGTCATATACAGCATTTGTCTTTTTGGATATAACATCAAGCATCAGCTCTTTGGATGTTTCCATCCCATTGAAGTCGTCCCAGTCTTTTTTATCCGGAGCATAGCCAAGCAGAGGCTTTTCACACATTATCCCCTTGCCGGCATTTGCCGCCTCAAGGATATTATCTGCATGAGCATAAGGCGGAGTGCATATATCAACCGCATCAACTTTGGCCAGCATCTCTGTAAAATTCCCAAAATGGTTAATTCCCCGTTCTGCTGCAAAGCTGGCAGCCTTTTGGCTTATGATATCAGTGACACCTGTAATTTCAAAATCGCTGCCATACACTGTTTTGGCACAATCGTAATGCGCAGCAGCGATAAACCCTGCACCAACTATTCCTATTCTTATTTTCCTGCTCAAATAAACCACCGTTTCAGCCGCTTTACAGGCGGCATAATATAACAAAAACAATAATACCGGTAATAATATTGAAAATTTTATTTGAACATGAACGCTTCACCGGGACTCAGCATTACAAGCCTGCAGTCCGGAGCATATTCGGGAAATGCCTTAATGGCATCTATTGGGTCGCCATTCTCCCCTTTATGCAAGGGAAAGGTCCAGAAATGATGCGGTATGCACACCTTTGACTGCATCCGGTTTGCCAGTTTTGCGGCATCTTCAGCGTTCAAGTTGCCAAACGCCCCATTGATTGGCAAAAGCGCAACCTGAGGCTTAAGCTCAATAGCTTTTTTCAGGACTTTGAGGTTATAGCATGTATCTCCACTGTAATATACCTTCGCAAAACCGAAATCAAATATAAAGCCCATTGCGTCATTACAGAATTCACCATGGTCTGCGGCTGTCACAATAAGCTCAAATTCATCAAAACTTATCGCCATATCCTTTTTTATAAGAGTTATCTTTCCCTCTGGAATATTTGCCTTAACAGCTATTTTTTTACTTTCCGCGTTTGCATACAGCCTTGTCCTCTTATTGTTTAAAAGCTCAAAAATGGCATCCACATCCAGATGGTCGCCATGCTCATGTGAAGAAAAAAGATAATCTATATCTATTTCGCCGGGTTTAAACACTGATGCGGTCATACGTTTGAAACCATAGCCGTATTCTTTATTAAGAAGCTTATAAACATAATCTGTAAGATATGGATCTATCGCAATGATTTTGTTTCCCGGTGTCTTTAGCAAAAAGCCGGCCTGTCCTATCCAGATGATGCAGATACTGTTTTTGTCTACTTTGATGTTGTCCAGATATGTTTTAAAAGTCAGAGTAATCCCTCCCCTTATAGCGATTCTGCCCGTTCGTTTAGCTTGATAACATAGTCAAGATTGTTCTGGATATGTTCCCTAAGAAAATCCTGTGCACTTTTTATATCGCCTTTTTCCATAAAAGCTGCTATCTTGCTATGCTGGCCCATCCCCTGTACAGAGAAATCTTCTTTAAACATGTTGTACAGTGAAAATAAAAGGGTCATCAGCTGATACTTTATGGTTTTATAAATATTTATGACATACATATTGTGGGAGCTTAAAACTATGGTCTCATGAAAATTAAGATCAGCTTCCACATATTCAAACGAGTTCATTGCTTTTTTATTAATCATCTTATCCAGCTTTTTTACACAATGATTCAGTTTCTCAACAGGAATGCTATTCTTTTGGATGCAAGTCTCAATACTTAAAAGTTCTAACGTCATCCTGAACAAAAAAAGGTCCTCTATTTCTTTCTGTTTTAGCTTTAACACCTTTGTATATTTATTACGCTCGCTTTTGACCATCCCTTCAGATTCAAGGATTAAGAAAGCCTCACGGATGCAGTTTCTGCTTATGTTGAACTCTCCGGCAAGCTTTTCTTCAATAAGTCTTGACCCTTGGGCATATATCCCCTCAATTATTCGCTGGCGGATGATATTTGCGGCTTTCTGGCCCAGGGGCGCTTTATCTATACTGTTTTTTTCATTATCCATAATTTTATGGCTATGTTTTCAAAATTGAAAAAATGTATATATGATGCAGATTTGATTGTATACTAGTAATTGTAGATTGTCAACAATATAGCTAATTAATGCAAGCTGCCAATATTATATGATATTTGATAAATTTGACTTTAGGATTTATCCAAGAATCTCTTTTATGCCCGCAACAATATCACTAATCTGTGGCAATATATATTCTTCAAGCGGAGGTGAGAATGGTATGGGGGCATACTTTGCAGATACTATCTTTACTTTTACATCCGCTGAAAAACCGCTGTAGACTAAGAAGGCCAGGTGCTCCGCCATGGAGCAGACTGCATAGTCTTCCTGGACAATAAGAAGCCGCCTGGTCTTTGAGACGGAATCCAATATTGTCACTGAATCCAGGGGGCTTAAGCTTTGGAGATCTATAAGCTCAATACTATACTGCGGCAACATCTTGATAGCCTGCTTTGCCTGGCTGACCTGGTAGCCGTATGCCGCTATTGTCAGATCGCTTCCTTTAGACAATATATTTGACCGCCCGATACTAATGAGGTATTCCTCTTCCGGAACTTCCTCCTCTGCCTGGTAAAGTATCTTTGGTTCCAAAAATGCAACAGGATTATCGTCTCTTATAGCGGATTTTAACAACCCCTTCCCGCTATATGCACCTGAGGCGCAGACAACTTTAATGCCCGGAGTATGTATAAAAAGCGATTCTATGCTTTGGGAATGCTGCGATGCTTGGCTCAAATAACCACCGTTTGGCAGCCTTAATGTAATGGGGACCGTAACCCTGCCTCCGCTCATATACCTTGCTTTTGCTATTTGGTTAAATATCTGGTCTGCAGCCACGGCATAAAAATCCCCTATCATAAATTCAACCACCGGACGCAATCCCCGCAATGCCGCCCCCAATGCCGCACCCGTAAAACAAGACTCTGATATTGGAGTGTTTATCACCCTGCCGGCTCCGACTTTTTGGGGAAGGTCATCTGTGACACCTGCGTAAGCTCCGCCGGTGGCAATGTCTTCGCCCATTATAAAGACCTTGGCATCCCTCAGCATCTCTTCAGTAAGAGCCTCGTTTATTGCCTGTCTTAGCGTAATTTTTCTCAAATTTATTACTCCTTCAGATAGTCCTTTTCAGCTTCCTGCGGCGAAAGATAGGCGGAGTTTTCCGCAAATGCGACTGCCCGCTTTATCTCTNNTTTGATATTTTATCAAAAAATATTTTTATCGGGTCATATTTTGGCAAATCGGCCAAATCCCTTTCTGAGCGGTAATTCTGCGGGTCGCCTATCCAGTGCCCTTCCCGTCTGTGCGTCACAGCTTCAATCAGCACAGGATGGCTGTTTCTCCTTATTTCCTCTACTGCGCTCCTGCATGTAAAATAGACTTCAAATATGTCATCACCGTCAATAAGCACAGAAGGAATGCCATACCCAAGTCCTCTTTTGTAAATAAGAGGAGTACTGCAGGCATAATCACTTGATGTCGAAATGGCATAACCGTTATTTTCGCAGAAAAATATTACCGGAAGTGAAAATATTTTGGCAAAATTTAAACTTTCCCCGAATGTTCCCTGATTTGAGGCCCCGTCACCAAAAAATGCCACAGTCACACTGTCGTCACCATTTAATTTTGAAGCCAGGGCCGAACCGCATGCAATTGGAAGCCCTGCGCCAACGATTCCGTTTGCCCCCAGTATTCCAAGCCCTATATCAGCAATATGCATGGAACCGCCCTTGCCTTTTGAATACCCGTCTGCTTTTCCCAGCAGTTCAGCAAACATCTTTGANNAGCAATTGCTTCCTCGCCCAGATAAACATGGACAAAGTCGCCCTTTATAATATCTTTTTGTTTATATGCTTTTGCAAATTCCTCAAAAAACCTGATTTTAAGCATCAGGTAGTAAAACCTCAGTATAGTGTCATAAGGCAGCTCATCCGGCATGTGGCCCGTATTTGTAAAACCTCTCGCATCCTTTTTTTCTGCACCTGAGGTAAATCCGACAGCTCTTTCTGTGCCTGTGGCAAGACTGTTTGTTGTTTCTGGGTTTTGGTTAAGCCACCCTGCTGTTTCTGAGTTTTCGGTCTGCCCGGCTTTGCAAAATTCAAGCTTAAGATTTTTTTCCCTGATGTAGTCCTCTGCCAGGGGCGTAAGGATAGCCCCTTCATTAAGGATTATCCTGCTGCCCGGCTGATTACCTGACCGGCCGGCCAGTTTTTCAATACATTCTCTCGTTAAAATTTCCTTCTGCAAATTATAACTCCTCAAAGAGATGACATTTATTTCCTTAATACAAAGTAAAGGCACTTATTATTTCCAATTAGACTATATAATATTCTTATATCTTTTCCAAATCCAGAATATTTTTTATTCCCGGCCTGTTGAAAATCTTATTTTTTTATTTATAACCTTTTGTCTTTCTTTAAAATCTCTTGATAGACTGCATTTGTAATTATATCTGCCAGTTCCTTTATTCTGTTGTCATCAGTTTCCATTGCTTTTGAACCGGGCTCATTTGAATGCTCCAAACTGCAAGTTACGCTTGTAGTCTCAAAGTTTAACCTTTTTTTAAGCTCGTTAAGCCGTTCGACCTGGTTTCCGGATAAGGTATTAACATTGCCTATCGAAAGCGCGTTTATATAAGTCTTTGCATAAGTCTCGACAAGAGTCAGGTTATTGCAAGCATCAAATACATCATTACCGGTTACCAGGACCCCATGGTTTTCCAGCAGTACCGCCCTATGGTCTTTCTGTATATAATCCGAGACAATGCCGGCCAGATCCCCGGTGGCGGGCGTCATATATGGAACCAGGGGAATCTGCCCCAAAACCATTATTATTTCCGGCATTACACACAAATCCAGGCTTTTTCCGCTTATTGCAAATGCCGAAGCGCTCGGCGCATGGGAATGGATGACTGAATGGATATCGGCCTTTTTTTTATAACATAAAAGATGCATAAGCACCTCGGAAGAAGCTTTCAGGCCGTCACTTCTTGTGTTTATGGTGCTGCCTTCTGAGTCTATCAGCAGAATGTCTTCTTCCTTCAGGATAAACACAGGGATTCCGGAAGGAGTTATCAGGTATCTGTTATCATCGATCTTAATGGATATATTGCCTGAACTGCCGCACATAAAACCTTTGCTGTCAAGCTCCCTTACCACTTTAAAAAGGTCCGACCTCTTTTTACCTATATTGTAGCTATCATTGTCCATTTTATATATTTTTATCTTTCCGATTTAATGTTCATGACAAATTATTTTATTCATACAGTACAATAGGCTATCATTGCCCTTCTTGTTTGCTTTCACCTTTCAGGTTTACAGGTTATGGCAAGCTATTTTATTATCCTGTATACCGGATATTGGTTATTTATAATATATCACTTCGAAAAGTATGTGAATATATAAAATAAATTATCCGGTTTTTAAATTATTCATTATTTCATAAATTATTTAAGCAAATACAGTTTATTTCTTGCA
>PMCC01000001.1 GCA_003155275.1 Actinomycetota bacterium
CATTCAGACACAACTAATTAAAAACCGCCCATGAATACAAGAATTTTCCATTATCGGCTTTTGGCACTTTTTATAATTTCTATTACAGTGATAGCCTACGAATTAGCTGTTATGCGCACTTTCGCGGTTGGCAGCTGGTCAAATTTTGGTTCCATGGTAATAAGCATAGCCCTGCTGGGAATAGGTCTGGCTGGAACCCTGCTCACATTCTTCAATAAGCGCATCCAACAGAATACTGATACCTGGCTAAGAATGTCTGCTTTATTGTTGGGGCCTGCCATGGCCCTCTCTCATGTGGCAGCCCAGCATGTACCGTTTAATCCTGTTATGATATCTGTAGATTGGACTCAAATTGTCTGGATTGGCGTCTATTATATCATTTATGCTGTCCCTTTTTTTGTAAGTGCCGTTTTTATAGGCGTTTTTTTTATAGGATTTCAGGAATATATATATAAAATTTATTTCTGGAATATGTTAGGTTCCGGCCTGGGCGGTTTTATTATTTTGGGGCTTATGTATGTACTTCCCCCTGAGCGTCTGATCGAGCCATTGGTTATTCTCACCGTCCTATCATCACTATTGTGTTTTGTGCAATTTAATGATAAAAGCAACCGGGTTCTGCTGCCGCTTGGCCCTTCTTCTATCGCGGCTATAATCATGATTGCGTCTATCGGACTTGTTGCTTTAGCCGGAAATATTAAAGTCTCGGAATTTAAACCTATAAGCTACGCGCGTCAATTTCCCGACGCCACTACGGTATATCACTCTTATAGTCCGGAAGGCGAATTTTACGTATATCAAAGTTCCTATTTCCACTTTGCCCCCGGATTAAGCGATAACGCCAGCCTTAATGTAAAGTCCATGCCGGAAAACGCTTTTGTCGGGCTTTATATAGACGGCCAGGGACCGACAGGCATTATGCGAAAACTAAAGCCGGATGAAGAAGCATATATTGATTATTTGCCAATGTCCGCGCCGTATCTACTGCTCAACAAACCTGATGTCCTTTTATTGCAGCTAGGCGGAGGCATCGGTGTTTCTGATGCGCTCTACCATAAGGCGCAATCGGTATCGGTGGTTGAGCCGGATCCGGCTCTTATTTACATGTTAAAGGATGTGCCGTTCTTTCGGCANNTTTACAGGCAGCACAAAAAAACGATTTGATTTGGTGGAAATTGGCCTTATTGACTCTGTCGGCCTTTCACAAACCGGTGGATATCCCTTAGATGAAAATTACACATATACGGCAGAAGGAATAAATAGCTACCTAAATACCTTAAATCCAAATGGCGTGCTTTCCATTACTGTTTGGAATCGGCTTACTCCACCCAGAAATGTTCCAAAGCTGCTTACTACTGTTATGAAAGCTTTGGAAATTCGAGGGGTGAATGATCCCGGAAATCATATATTTGTATTTGATTCCCTGCTTTCTACTGCAACAATTTTAATAAAAAATTCGGCATTTACAGAAACAGATACGCAAACATTATTACAATTTCTTCATAAGACGTCATTTGAGCCGTGCTATTACCCAGGCATGCAAAGTCAGGGAAAGGATTTTAACGCAATACTTAAAGCTTATACTGACCAATTTAAGGAGCAACCAGCAGCAACAGAACAAACAGACTCAACAAAAGCTGCAGTTTCCAACTCTAACACACCGACCGAGCTTATCCCGGAGGATTTATATTACTATACCGTGGATTGGCTGCTGCATGGTAAAGCCAATGAATTATACAGCAAATATTTTTTTAACATCAGTCCAGCCACGGACAATCGCCCGTATTACACAGGATATGTAAAACTCCCTACTGTTTTCATGGTGCTAAGTAATATTAAAAATTTATCAGAGGAATGGGGATATATTCTTTTATTTTTTACTCTTTTGGTATCCATAATATTTGGAATGTTTATTATTTTTATACCATTGACCGGCCAATGGCGTGAGCTGTTTAAACGCCAGAAAGGCATAGTGAGAGTAATTTTGTATTATGCCACGCTCGGTATCGGTTATATGCTGGTTGAAATTTATCTTATACAAAGAATGGTATTTTTTCTTGCAAATCAAACTTTTTCTAATGCCATCGTAATTACAGCCATGCTTATAATATCCGGAATAGGCGCACTGGCTGCTGACCACTATAAAGGCAGTAGGAGCAGGCTTATAGCATACGCCGCTCTCGGTATTACGGCTGCAATGACATTTTATCTGACTATTCTGCCAAGAATCCTTAACGCTTTGATCGGCTGGCCGCTCCTGGTCAAGATATTATTTGCAATTATATTTATTGCACCCAGTGCGTTCTTTCTTGGCATGCCATTTCCAACGGGATTGGCGTCGCTTTCAAAAAATAGGGACGGCCTTATACCCTGGGCTTGGGGCATCAATGGTGCGTTATCGGTAAGTGGCGTTATATTGGCGCGCCTAGTTTCAATTTCATGGGGATTTTCCACAGTTCTGATATGTGTTATTGTTCTTTACTGGATAGTATATTTTACATATTCCGGCAATCAGATAAAAGCGTAGATATCTTTATACGAAATGACATAAGCTCATTAAAATCAATTGATACTAAAAGTGAGAATAAAACAATAAAAAAAAGAAGACATTAGCAACAACGATAATTATCTTTTCATATTATGATTTTTCTTTAATTTTTATTAAGCTTAAACAGGCTATGAAGATAAAATAATATGACACAGCTAAAGCAATATTTAAGATTTGACCTTTCCCCCTAAAAACTAGTTCAGTTTGAAAGTTAGGATTTGGACAAAGTGAGGATCCCAAAAAGAAGGACTACTCAAGATAAATATAATAAAAAATTATATAAACATAAACAAAGACAATATAATATTGATAATAAGTTATAAACATAACTTAAGCAGATAGGGTCCTAGTATGTTTAAATAAAATATGGATGACAATAAAAACGATAAAAATTCATCAAAAAAAAAGACTGGTCTTAAACGGATAATTGCCCCTGCAGCTATTATATTATTTGTAATCATTCTGGGGGTCGTTATTCTTTTTTTACTACAAAATCGTTCCAGTAATCCTAAAACAATAGCTGGTACACAAACTACAACCACTCAGCAAAATGATAATCTTAAACTTTCGACTACGACTACTGGGTCAAGCACCACTACTTCTGCTAATACTGAAACTGGGTCAAGCATTACTACTACTGCTAATACTGAAAACACAGCAACGACGACTACTGTTGTTATTGCCCAACAGCCAGCTTTTGATATTACCAAACGGACAAGCCAGCCACCAATAGATAATGAAGAAGACTATATTAATTGGATGTTATTAAATAGTACTGAAAAAAAAGATTATCTTACAGCAAAATGGGAAAGAGTACAGGCAATTATAGCAAATAAAGATGCCACCAGCACCAGCGTTATAGAAGCTGTCCTTCTTTCACCCCGTGAATTTTTTTTCCCGGGTAATTCTAGCTCATCCAGG
>PMCC01000099.1 GCA_003155275.1 Actinomycetota bacterium
GCATATTTTGTATACATCCTAAAAAGTACTGCTGCAAAAAGCCCCGCTTCATCGCCACCGGCGCCTGCACGGATTTCGATGATTACATTTTTTGCATCATTCGGGTCTTTTGGGGTTAAGTAGATAAGTATCTTCTTTTCAAGCTTTTCAACCTCTGCTTTGTTTTTTTCAAACTCTTCAGAAAAGTAGTCCTTCATTGCTTCATCTTTTTCGCTTTTAAGCATTTCTTTTGTATCGTCAAAAGTTTCTCTTGCCTTCCTGTATTTTTTTGCAATTTGAACTATTTCCTCAATATCAGATAGTTTTTGCCCATATTCTTTTATCTTTTCCGGATCCTGGGATACGTCAGAGTTTCCAAGCTGTTCAAGAAACTTGTTATATGCATCTTCATAGCTTTTAAGTTTTTCAAGCAAATCAACCATTTTATATACCCGGTAAAACAAATTTAAACATATAAATATTACAAGACAAAAGTCTAAAAGCTGTAATTTTGAAAATCATACAAATCCAGAGTTTTAAACCAGACAGATCCCCGATATAAATAGAGTTTTTTATATTAATTGATTTTTTAACTTTAAATTGTCAGGCATTCACAGATACATCGTCTTCTTTTTCCACAATCTTTTTTTCTACCATATTTTCCGGCTCGCTTTGCTCAGATTCAAGGATTTTCTGCAGTGAAACTATTGCAACCTCCAACTGCTTTTCATCAGGCTCCCTTGTAGTTATCTTTTGCAGCAATAATCCCGGATAAAAAAGTATTTTTATGATTTTATAACGGCCAAATATACCGGCAAGCCTTATCAGCTCGTATGAGATTCCGGCAATAACAGGCATTAGAACCACTCTTTCTATGAGCCTTAAATAAAGAGGCGGTTTGCCCAGAAGCGCATACACAATCAGCGCAACTACCATTACGATAAGTAAAAAACTGGTGCCGCATCTTAAGTGAAGCCTTGAATACTTTTTAACGTTTTCAGGTATAAGCTCTTCTCCGTTCTCATATGCCTGGATTGTCTTGTGTTCGGCCCCATGATACTGAAACAGCCTTTTGATATCTTTCATAAATGAGATAAGGGCTATATAGCCGACAAGGAAGGCAATCCTTATTAGCCCTTCCAAAAGGTTGTAAAGAATTGAACTCGGTATAAAATTGCTGAATGCCCGGCCGATGACGGTAGGGAGAACGAAAAAAACCCCTACAGTAAACAGAACCGCTATGGCAACGGATATACTCATCTGGCTTTTTGAAATCTTGACTTCTTCACCGGTGGATTCATTGACTGAGTAGGTAAGCGCCTTAAACCCGAGAGAAAGATTTTCTACAAGCATAACTATGCCTCTTATAAACGGCCAGCCCAGCGCTTTTTTCCTGTTAGTGATGGATATTTCCTTGAAAATGCCACAGCCTATCATGCCGTCGGGTTTCCTTACTGCAACGGCCCAGAAACGCCTGCTCCTCATCATTACGCCTTCAAGAACTGCCTGGCCGCCCACATTGAGTTTTTTTAAATCAGGCATCAAAATCACCAGCTTTTGGCGGATTGTCGCAGGTAAATTTTCCCTCAGGACATGAACCCCGCAGACAATTGGGCCCGGCTTTTTCAAAAACAACGGGGCAAACCTGTTTTATGATTTTCAGCATGCCTGTTGCAAGTTCCTTTATTTCCCATTGCGCCCTGTTGCAGCACCTGACAGTAAAAAAGTGCAGCAGCTCCCGGCCATTCATGGACAGGATTATTTTTGTTTCCGATGCATTGGGCAGAATATAGCGCGCATCCTCAGCCTCCACTCCGGATTTGAGCATTTCTTCATAAAAATCATGTATTTGTTCTGCAAGAGCCGTAAAACCGGCAAGTACGCGCGGATTATTTTTTACGGAGGGCGGCACAATATATTCGTAATTTTCATAGAATTTTACATACCTTTGCGACTGTTGATTGTAGGAAGCGAGCCTGTGCCTTACAAGCTGGTGTGTCAGGGCTCGCGATACACCTTCAACGGCAAAAGTAAAATAAATATGCTCGGTAGTGCTTAAATGGCCGCTTTTAACAACAAATCTTACGAGTTTGTTGACTTCTTCGGCGCTTAAATCCTCCATCAGTTGTTCAACACCCACAGGAGAATAACAGAGCCTTGCGGCTACAGCTACCATTTTCTCAGGTTCCGGGGTATGTTTAACGAGCTTTATTTTCATAGGTCAAACTAATTTTCACGAATCATGCAAGCTTAAAGCTTTAAAGAAAAAGCAGTTAAATAATGCAGTGGCAATATTCATGCCATATTCGCGTATTATTTCTTTATTTTTTCCACTTTTTTCATTCTTCTCTGGAACCTGTCTATCATGCCGCCGGTATCAACAAGTTTCTGTTTGCCGGTATAAAATGGATGGCAGTTCGAACAAATTTCCACATGAAGTTCTTTTTTAACAGACTTGGTCTGAAAAGTGTTGCCGCATGAACAGGTAACCACACAATCGCTATATGCCGGATGTATTTCTTTCTTCATATTTATCAGCCTCGCAATAATAAAAATTTCAAAATCGTTATGTTATCACAAGGACCATATTAAGTAAATAATGCCTTAAAAGAATTTATTGCTTTTAATTTATCAAAATGCCTTAAAAGAATTTATTATCCCCTTGAATTCAAAGGAGCTTTGCTGTTTTGCAGGCTTGTTTTTATTACATTCAGGAAGTCTTTGTTTGTTTTGGTTTTCCTGATGTAGTCTATAAGCTGCTCGATTGCAACCTCAGATTCTTTGTCGTGCAATATCCTTCTTAACTTCCATACCTGTTTTGCTTCTTCCTCCTCCATCAGGAGTTCTTCCTTTCGGGTCCCTGAACGGGTTATGTCAATTGCCGGGAAGATCCTCTTGTCGGCAAGTTTCCTGTCGAGATTAATTTCCATATTGCCGGT
>PMCC01000026.1:0-48487 GCA_003155275.1 Actinomycetota bacterium
TGCGCCGATTTTTGTAAGAAGGGAATGAAGTGAGACAAGTGATTCAGTTTTTGTATTGTCTGTAGGTGTCAGGATATAAAATGCATTTTTAAAAAGGTCCTGTCTTGCAGAAAGAACACCTTCATTTTCTGAACCGGCCATTGGGTGCCCACCGATAAAAATACTGTCTTGCGGCAGCATCGCGCTGACTTCCCTGACTATATTTTCTTTAGCGCTTCCAACATCGGTAACAATCACACCTTTTTTAAGGTATGGCTTTATTTCATTTATAACTTCCCTAATATTTGAAATCGGGGTGGCTACAATTACCAGATCAGCATTTTTCACCGCTTCCTCATAGTCCGCTGCAACATTGTCGATTATGTTCCTGTATTTTGCAATACTAAGAGCATCGCTGGCAGTGTCATAGCCTGTAACAATGATATCTTTACTGACCTTCTTTATGGACATTGCCAGAGATCCGCCAATAAGGCCCAAACCTATAACTGCCACGTTTTGAATATTTTTCATAGATTTTACCGAAAATAAAAATTTATCAAATACTTTTTCTATTCTACTATAATAACATTTCTTTTTTTATCATAATTTTAAAATATTTAAAACTTGGCCAACAAACCGTTTCATTTCATCGTATATATTATGGACGATTTTTTCTATAAACAGCATCCTTGCTGACGAAAAATAATATTACAATATCTTTGAGAAATAACATGAAAACCTCATTTTATCTAAATAAAATAACGGAAATCTTCGATTTATCGTTGTTAAATGATAAAAATAACATTTTATGGTAGTAAAATAATTAAAAACTTCAAATCATATTGACATTTTATACACAATATGTTATATTTAATAATGTCTTAGAACAGGAGGCAATTTTTTAGAAGGATCTAAATTCCTGACGAAAGAATAGGAAGGTTAGTATTTTTAACTGAAAAAAACCTGAGAAAAGTTCTGAGAGAAGCCCCGAGAGGTTTAGTAACCTAAAGCGAAAGGCAATGGTGAAAGGTCACTCGGGGTATTTTTTATATACGGGTTTGTTTTTATAAACATTTTTATTTATTCTGCAGCCAGATGAACTTTTTTTAATATTCCTAAAGTTCAATTATCCACTTTTTTTAAATTTTGTTTTTCTTTGAAGGGCTTTCTTATTGATTGTCTTCATATATGATTTTCTTTTATGAATTTTCTTCTATAAATTTCCTTATAATTTTCAAAGTATAATCAATTCTGTCTTTAGTTATATAATAATGAGTTACAAACCTGAACTCGTTGTTATATCTTTCGCTGATTTTGATCTTGTTTTTAAAAAGGTATTCCTTAAATGATTTCTCATTAAAAACATGCTGAAATCCTGTTTTTTCTTTTAATTTAAAAAAAACCATATTGACATCAAGCCTGTTAAAAAAAACTTCAAATACATTTGTTTCTTCAAGCAGCTTTGCAAGATATTTTGCATTTTTATGGTCAACATCAAGCCTTTTAGTCATTTTTTCAAGGCTTACCAGGCATGGGGCAGCAATATATCCCGCCTGCCTCATACCGCCACCCATAAGTTTCCTGTTTTTTCTGGCTGCCTTTATAAATTCTTTTTTGCCTGCAAGTATTGAACCAATAGGTGCGCAAAGGCTTTTTGAAAAACAGGCCATCACGGAATCGGCAAAACCGGATATCTCTTTTACGCTTATGCCCATCGAAGTGGCAGCATTAAAAATCCTGGCACCGTCTAGATGTACCGGGACATTAACTGAATTCGCAAAATCTTTTACTTCCTGCATATTTTTAAGTGGTACAATGTTTCCGTTTGAATGAGGGTTTTCCATGCAAATAAGTCCGGTTCTCGGGTTATGTATGTCTTCTGACCTGTAAAGCCTTTTAAGTTCATCTATGTCAATTGTTCCAGATGTGCCGCTTAGAAATCTCAGTTGGACACCTGCAATTACTGCAGAAGCGCCGACCTCATGCATTATTATATGGTTTTCTCCCTGGATTATGACCTCGTCACCTCTTAAAGTATGTGTAAGGATTGCAAGTTGGTTGCCAAAAGTCCCTGATGGCACGAATACAGCATCCTGTTTACCGAGGATTTCTGCAGATCTTTTCTCCAGCAGATTAACTGTGGGGTCATCGCCATAGACATCGTCCCCAGCCTTTGCATTCCTCATTGCATCAAGCATCTCTTCAGTTGGCATTGTCACAGTATCACTTCGTAAATCAATAAATTCCATACTCTCCATATTCTTTACACTTTCCTGATTATTTTTCATACAGTATTTTTATTAGAGCTGACACTTATTATTTAAAGGGGCGCACCCGTTTTATTTGTAAGGCTAATTATCTGTTTTTCGTTTAATATCTTATATTCACCCTCTTTGATATCACCAAGTATAAAGCCTCCTATCTGCGTTCTTTTTAAATCTAAAACACTATACCCAAGATTTTGAAAAACTTTCCTTATAATCCTTTTACGTCCTTCTGCAATCTTTATTGTGACCAGTGAACCATCTCCATGGAGTTTTTTTGCAATTAAATCAAGTACCGTCAGCTCTCTTTCTTCAATAATCATACCTTCCCTTATCCTGTTTTTGTCATACGCTGTTATGTCCTGGCCTGTTTTAACTTCATATACTTTTGGCACCATAAACTTGGGATGAGTTATCCGGTATGCAAGCTCGCCGTCATTTGTTAAAATAATCAAACCCCTCGAATCATAGTCAAGCCTTCCCACAGGATAAAGCCTTGCCTTGCAGGAATCCTCAAGCTTGAGCAAATCAAGAACAGTTTTTCTTTTAAAGTCATCCTTTGCAGTTGAAAGATACCCTGCTGGTTTATTTAACGCGACTGCGATTTTGTTTTCAGGGTTTATCCTTTGGTTTTCAAGTTCCACAACATCTTCACTTCCGACTTTAAAAGACAGATCTTCTATAACCTTGTGATTGACCTTCACTGCGCCTTTAATTATTAAAGCTTCACTGCTTCTCCTTGAAGCCACCCCGCACAAAGCCATATATTTTGCTAACCTGATTTTATTTTCATTCATTGCTCAAAGCAGTTTTTTAATTTTTTATTCAAAGCTATTTTCACTTATCATCCAAAGCATCGTTTTCTTTCATTATACAAACCATATTACCATTATTAAAAATATTTTCTCTCTTACTCATTTTAAAAAGCTGCCATTATTCATTATCCAACACAATATTTTTATCTATAATCTCTTCGACTTCAAATAGATGCGTGCTTTTGTCGTTTTCATCCAAAATACCGGATTCATCTGTTACCACCAGTTCACTATCATCTGTTTCCTCAAAATCTTTTAACACAGGAAGATCTTCAAGGCTGTTTATACCAAGCATTTCAAGAAGCCTTTCGGCAGTCCTGTAGATCTTTGGGTTTCCGGGCTCTTTTAACCTTCCAACCTCTTTAATTAAACCTTTATCAATAAGAGTCATAAAGACGCTGTCTGTCCTGACTCCTCTTATTTCTGCAACCTGGGTCCTTGTAACAGGTTGCCTATAGCAGATTATCGCAAGCGTTTCAAGAGCTGCCTGGGAAAGGTAAGCGTAGTTATTTGATTTAACAAAATCTGCAAGTACGTCTCTTAATGCCGGATTTGAGTAAAACCTATACCCTCCAGCAATATTTCTTAATACAAACCCCCTGTTTTTGTCCATGTACTCACTGGTAAGGTTTACTATTATTTCTTCAACTTTTTTTTCTGGTATTTCCAAAGCCTCCGCTATTTCCCTGGCTTTTACAGGTGTTTCCGAAATAAACAGGATTCCTTCTATACATGTTCTATTCCATTCGTCTTGATGCTTTTCTTTCATTTAAACTCTTTTTTTTGTATGATTTTTTATAAACTATGTTAGTTTTTTGATTACAATATCACCGAAACTTTCAAATTGTATAAGGTCGATGAATTCATTTTTATATAGTTCCAGAATTGATAAAAAACATATGATTTTATCAACCAAAAGACCGTATCTGTTTGCCACTGATTTAAAGGACACCTCACCTTTTTCTGATACCAGTTCATGTATCCTTTTCATTTCATCCACTATTGTTATAGTTGAATCATCAAGGTAAACCCGGGAAAGGTCAATAAGAAAATCCTCTTTTTTTAATAAAAGAGACGCAAGGTGATTTATATTTTCCAATTTTAAATTCTTTAAAATATCCGGAAGCAATTCAATGAATTCTTTTTCAATCGGAGCCTCCCTTACATAATAAAAAGCTTCAGATTCTTTTAGCTTGGCCAGATACCCGGAGATCTTTCCGAATGTTTTAAACTGCTTTTGTCTTTCAAGAAGCACTTCCCTGTCAACAATAGCAATATCTTCATCATCTCTGCTACGATTCTGAGACGGAATAATAGAGTTGGATTTGATTTCAAGTAAAATTGAAGCTATATATAAAAAACTCGAAAGAGTATCAAGCAGCACTTCATTTTGAATACTTATATATTCTAAAAAATCTGAAATAACATCACTTAACCTGACCAGGTAGATATCAATTTTTCTTTTTCTGACCAGTTCCAAAAGAACATGGGCCGGTCCTTTAAAATCTTCAATCTCTACCTGATAATGACCATTTCCCACAATGTTTAATCTATCCCCATTTTTTTCCTGACGTCTGATATTGTTGAGCCTGCAATTTCCCTTACTTTTTTTGCACCGGTCCCCAGGATATCATAAATATATTTTAAATCTTTCTGAAGCAAGTTTCTTTTATGCTGAAAATCTGCAAGGGATTCATATATTGCAGAAGATATCTCGTCTTTGCAAGCAGTGCAGCCGATTTGGCCCTTTTTGCATCTTTCTTCTACTTCTTTAACCTTGTTTTTATCATTATATATTTTGTAAAATGAAAATACATTACAGATTTTGGGATTACCAAGGTCTGTAAGATGGATCCTCTGCGGATCAGTTATCATCTGCCTTACTTTCTTTTTTATGGTTGATGCATCATCAGATAGAAAAATTGCATTACCGTAACTTTTAGACATCTTTCTGCCGTCAGTTCCACATACACGCGTTGCCTTTGAAAGAAGTTCTGCAGGTTCCTTGAAATAATTTCCATAGAGGAAATTGAACCTCCTGGCAATCTCCCTTGTGATTTCAAGATGCGGTAGTTGGTCCTCTCCTACCGGAATTATATCAGCATTTACTACCAGGATATCAGCAGCCATAAGCACTGGGTAGGATAAAAACCCGAGAGTTGAAAGATCCTTGGATTTTATCTGTTTTATCTGTTCTTTATAAGTTGGGCATCTTTCAAGCCAGGACACAGGTGTTATCATTGATAAATATAAGAAAAGCTCAGCTATCTCTGGAATGTCTGATTGCCTGTAAAGATTTGTAAGCGACGGATCAACTCCTAAGGCTATAAGGTCTATTACGCACTCGATCAGNNCCATGCAGGTGCCCAAGGTGCAGTTTTCCAGTGGGCCTGAAACCTGTCAGCATAATTCTTTTCATCTTGAAGAATTCTCCTTTTAAGTTCTTAATTATTATACTTTTTCCATTAGTTTTTGCTGAATAATTCGGCATTTTTTCCAAACCTGATGCTTATTAAGCCCGGATTTTTCTAATGCAATTAATTGTACCAAATATTCTGCAGAAACCATTACATAAAGTGAAGCGGCCATGTAAAAATATTCATTAAAAATGCAATAACCGGCCCGATATACCCACCAATAAAATATATTAATGCAAAAACTATTATAAACCCAAATCTTCCTATGCTTAAATATTTATACATTGCATTTCCTGGAAGAAAAGTGGCAAGAATGTTAGCACCATCCAGCGGTGGTATTGGAATAAAATTGAATATTCCAAGGAAAATATTTATCCTGATAGCAAAATAAACCATGGAAAATAATATTTGAAGAATCCGGTTGCCGATATCGGTCGATAGCATTATTTCATCTACCGGGTGTCCGGACACCTTCAAAATATAAATCATTAAGCTATAGATGATTCCAAGAATAAAAGCAAGAATAAAATTTGTTACAGGACCGGCAAGAGATGAATATCTGATACCTTTTCGATAGTTCCTGAAATAGCCAGGGTTTATGGGCACCGGCTTTGCATACCCGAATAAAATTCCACTTCTAAGTAAAACCAAAAGCAGCGGTAGAAGTACGCTTCCAAACAAATCTATATGAACAATCGGATTTAAGGAAAGACGTCCCAGGTTTCTTGCAGTAGGGTCACCATTTCGATATGCTATATAGCCGTGCGCGACTTCATGCAGCACCACACCTAGATAGAGGCCCGGGATAATTACAAGAATTTGCTGTAAAAAACTTATTATTTCAGTTCCAAGATTAGTTAACACAAAAATTCCTTTTTCTCATATTTTATTTGAAAATATACCTTATCAAAAAGAAATAAAAATGCAATCATGCAATCAGGATTTTTCTCTTGGATGATGCTTAAAATAGGATTGCTTTATATGCCTCTTGTCCAGGTTTGTATAGATTTCTGTCGTTGAAATGCTTGAATGCCCTAAAAGTTCCTGCACTATCCTTAAATCTGCGCCTTCTTCAAGCATATGTGTCGCAAAACTATGTCTGAAAATATGTGGGTAGAGGTTTTTACCAATATTTTGTTTTTTGGCATATTTTTTAAGGATTTTCCAGAAACCTTGCCTTGAAATGCTGCCGCCTCTGCTGTTTAAAAAAACATAATCATTCTTTATTTCTCTTTCAATATTACTACGGGAAGAATCAAGATATCTTACAAGAAAATTTTTTGCAGTCTCACCTACGGGTGTTATCCTTTCCTTGCTGCCTTTTCCGATAAACCTAATAAGACTCTCTTCGATATTGATGTCATTTAACCTTAAATTTATTATCTCGCTTACCCTCATGCCACAGGAGTAAAGCAACTCAAACATTGTCCTGTCCCTGAGTTCAAGGTAAGTCGAGAATGCAATATTTTCTAAAAAGCCTGATATTTCTGCCTGATTAAGGATATTTACATCCTTTCGCGGCACTTTCGGATTTTTTATATGGCTGAAAGGACTAATTAGGATATTGCCACTTCTTAAAAGATACCTGTAAAAACTTCTGATAGACGAGAGAATACGTGAGACTGATCTGTCGGACTGGCTTTGATATAAATGTTCAAGAAAATTAAGGATGTCATCGTTGCTTATTTCCTGCAAATCGCTGATATTATTTTGCCTTAAAAATAAAACAAGCTTTACAATGTCTCTTTTATAAGAATCAACTGTGTTTAAAGATAAAAGTCTTTCAAATCTTAAATAATCAATATATTTTTCAATATACTCATTTATTTTGTTCATTTTTTTTCTTTAAAAGATAATCTCTTGCAAGCATTATGCCTATTATACTTTTAGCATCGCTGATACTGCCGTTTTCTATCATTTCAAGGCATTCGCTGATTTTGGCTTTAAAAATGTGAAGGAATTCATCCTGGTCGGGATTATTTTCCTTTTCTTCAAATTCTGTAGCAATAAAGATGTCCATTTTTTCGTCAGAAAAACCGGGTGATGTATAAATTGTTGCAAGATGCGCCAATGTCCCGTTTATCACACCGGCTTCTTCATGAAGCTCCCTTTCCGCGCATTCAAGCGCAGGTTCCCTGTTATCGATTTTACCCGCCGGGATTTCGATCAGGATTTTTTCTACAGGATACCGGTATTGCTTCACAAGGATAATCTCGTCTCTGTCATTTACCGGGACTACGGCAACGGCTCCGGGATGGCTGACCTTTTCCCTTGTGCCAATAATACCATTAGGCAGTTCTACTTTATCATAAAATAATGTTAAAATTTTTCCTTTAAAAATCTGTTCTGAACTGACTCTTTTTTCAAATAAATTATCTTCCATGCTGCCTTTCAGGGTCTATATTAAATATCAAAATTATTTTTTTAAATATTGTCAATTGATGCAGATTTATTATCAAATCGGACATCAAATTAATTAACAGCTTAATCACTGCCTAAAGTGCATATTTCTAAGATAAGCTCTGTAAGTTTTTCAAGCTCTGCAACTTTCACGTATTCATTGCTGGAATGGACTTTCTCCATTCCTGAAGAAAGATCAACTGAAACTTTTCCTTTAGAATTATAAATATTTACGTCGCTGCCGCCTCCTGTTGATCTGATGGCTGGCTCAATGCCCATGTTCCTTAAAGCTTTCGATGCAATCACTATAGGTACGGCATCACTTTCAAATTTAAAGCCATTATATTCACGTTCAACTTTTATTTTTAATTTTGCGTTGTATTTTTCTGCGGACCTTAAAAAACCTGTCTTGATATCAGTTGTGAGCCTGTCTAGTTTTTCAGGATTTAAGCTCCTTGCTTCCGCTTTTACATAAGTATTTTCCGGAATAATGTTTGTCGCTGTTCCTCCGTTTATTATTCCTATATTGCAGGTGCTTTCACTGTCTATCCTGCCGATTTTTAAGTTTGCAATAGCTTCTGATGCGACCTTTATTGAGTTTATGCCCCGTTCAGGTTCGATTCCGGCATGTACTGCTTTGCCGGTAATAGTAAATTCCATGGTATCATGATATGGTGCTTCATTAAATATAATACCAATGTCACCTTCACCATCAAATACAAAGCCGTATTTTGCCTTTATTTCTTTTAAATCAAGGTTTTTAGCTCCAAGCATGGCTATCTCCTCACCAACTGTAAAAATAATATATATACCACATGTTTTTATCTTATTTTCCCTTATTACTTCCAGGGCCTCAAGTATTGCAGCAACGGCAACTTTGTCATCGCCTCCAAGAATGCAGTTTTTATCAGAGTTAAAGAGTTTTCCATTTTTTATTTCAGGCAGTATATCGCCGCCCAAAGGGACAGTGTCGAGATGCGCTCCAAAAAATAACGGAATTTTTTTGCCTTTATCGTTTGAAGCTAAAAATCCAGTGATATTTCCTGCATTTCCACCAATTTTATTACCGGTATCATCCATTTTTGCTTTAATTCCAAGCCTTTCAAGCCTTCTTAAAACATAAGAGCCAAGCTCCATTTCGTTTTTGGAAGGGCTTTTTATTTTGAGTATTTCAATAAAATCATTTAGAAGCCTTTCCTTGTTAATCAGGGGCGTGAAAATACTATTAGTATTTATTTTTTTATTATTGTTTTTAACTTTCATAATTTAGAAGACCTTTTTATATTCTTGCTGATATTTTTTTTAAACACTAAAAATAATTACTATTTATCCGGTTTGCTTATGTTTTTAAAGCTTTATATATAAACAAGTGTATCCCATTAACAGACAAACTTATCTTTATTCCTTTATATATTTCGANNGAGTGAAACAGTAATCAGTTTATAGAAAAAATCAGAGAAAAAACCAAAAGGGAATATGGTAATTATAAGAGAGCCTTCCGGAAACGCCCAGTTTCCCTGTGGAAAGAATATATAGTGGAATTTCTCAAACAATGCCAAGAAATTATTTTCAAAAAAATAAAGTAGAATAAAAAGACAAATAAGCACCGCAGAGGAAATCATTGCAGACAGGCTTATGTTTTTTAAAAATCTCTTTGGCTTCTTTTCAATAAGCAAAATAGTTAAAAGGGCAAATAGCGCAATGCTGATGTAAAAAACAGTAAGTATCTTTTTTAGCAAAATCCTGACATCATTTAAATGGCTGATCTCAGTTTCATTGAAAAATTTAATATTGCCTTTCAATTCAAATGTTTCAAAATCTCTTTTGTATTTAAAGTAATCATATACATTTTCAGTCAGTTTCTTTACGTCACTTTTATCAAGAACCTCATACACCCCGTTTTTTACAAAAAGGCTGTTATAAAAATTAAAATTGTAAAGATAATAAGCAAGCGGGCTTAAGAGTATTATGATTATAAGCAGAATCGAGTTTATGGCTACTGCTGTCTTTTTTATATTTAAATTTACCAGGCTTTTGATATCTATACTCCTTTATAACTATTTTTTATGTTTTTATTATTTATTTGCATTATCTAAGAGTTATGTTTACAACTATTAAGATAAAGAACCCTTTGAGAAATAACTGATTAATGCCAGGACAATTCCCCTTCAACCATTTTTTCCGGGCTTTTCTTTCCGATTTAAGTTTATACTCTTATTTATTTTTTATTGTTGAATAATTTATTGCGGCAGATATAAATTCCTTGAACAGCGGATGAGGCCTGTCAGGCCGCGACTTAAATTCCGGATGAAATTGGCACCCCACAAACCATGGATGGTCTTTTAATTCAATTATTTCAGCAAGATTTTTTTCAAGGTATATTCCTGATATTGCCATACCGGCATTTTCCAGTTCTTTGCGGTATTTATTATTAAGTTCATATCTGTGCCTGTGTCTCTCATTTACCAGACCCTCCTTATACGCATTAAATGCAAGTGTAGCACCTGTCACTTTGCAGGGATAACTTCCAAGACGCATGGTACCACCCAGTTCATTGACATTTTTCTGGTCCGGCATTAAATCAATCACCGGGTATGTTGTTTTTTCATCAAATTCAGAGCTGTTTGCACCATTAAGCCCAAGTACATTCCTGCTATATTCGATAACCGCGCATTGCATCCCCAGACAAATCCCAAAAAATGGTATCCTGTTTTCCCTTACATATTTTATGGCATTGATTTTCCCGTTTATTCCCCTAATCCCAAAACCTCCTGGAACAAGCACACCATCTATGTCAGAAAGCAGGCTGTCCCANNATGCTTATATAGGAATCTTTAAGGTTTGTGTATTTCCCGACTATGCCGATTTTTACAACCCCTTCGAGATTGTTTATTTTGTCCACCAAGCTTTTCCATTCCCTGATATCAGATTCCCTATACTTCAGGTTTAATTTATACATTGCTATTGAATCAAGCCCTTCTTTCTGGAGGTTTATCGGGACTTCATAAAGATGTTTAACATTTATGGCATCAACAATTGCTTCCTGTTCTATATCGCAGAAAAGGCTTATTTTTGCTTTCAGGTCTTCTCCCAGCTTTATTTCACTCCTGCAGATAATAATATCAGGCTGAATCCCTATGCTTCTCAGTTCTTTGACACTATGCTGTGTGGGTTTTGTCTTTAACTCCCCTGATGTCTTTAAAAGCGGCACATAGGTTACGTGAATATAAAGGACATTTTCCTTTCCAATATCTTTTTTAAACTGGCGTATTGCTTCAAGGAACGGCAGGCTTTCAATATCCCCAACGGTCCCGCCTATTTCTGTTATCAATACATCTACTTTTTTAAGCTCAAGGGTTTTCTTTATACACTCTTTTATCTCGTCTGTTATATGCGGAATCACCTGTACAGTTTCGCCCAGAAAATCGCCGTGCCTTTCCCTGTCTATTACGTTCTTGTATACCTTTCCGCTTGTAAAATTGTTAAATTTAGAGAGATTTTCGTCTATAAACCTTTCATAATGGCCGAGGTCCAAATCAGTTTCCCCACCGTCATCAGTTACGAAGACTTCGCCATGCTGGAAAGGATTCATTGTGCCTGGGTCTATATTTATGTAAGGATCAAGCTTCTGAATAGATACAGAAAAACCTCTTGACTTTAATAGCCTTCCAAGGGACGCGGCGCATATGCCCTTTCCCAGAGAAGACAGCACTCCTCCTGTAATAAAAATAAATTTTGTCTGCATTTTTTTCCTTCCTCTAAATCTTCTGCAGGCCCATTTTAGCCTTTACTCTCATATTTTTTTATTTTCGCGGCTTCTTCAAGTAATTCAACAGCATGTTTGAAAGAAATATCACTTTCAGCAAGGCCGCTTAACATCCTTGCGATTTCTTTTACCACTTTGTCCTGCGGCAACCTGTTTATCATTATTTTCGTACGTTCATTTTCAATAATCTTGTCAATAAAAAAATGGTCATCAGCAAATGCCGCAATTTGCGGCAAATGAGTAATGCAGATAACTTGGCACCTTCCTGAAATGCTGTGCAGTTTCTTACCAACTACTATAGCCGTAGATCCTCCAATGCCGGTGTCTATCTCGTCAAAAATCATCGTGATGATATTATCAATGCCGCTTATTATTGCCTTTAATGCAAGCATTATTCTTGAAATTTCTCCCCCGGAAGCAATTTTTCTCAGAGGCTTAACGCTTTCTCCCGGGTTAAAAGAAAGTAAAAACTCAACATCATCAATTCCTTTTTTGGTCGCTTTTACATATTTCCCGTTAACCTCCAGCTTGGGAGCGCTGTTGTCTGCGGCGATATAATCTTTCTTTATTTCAAACTCAGCAGTTTTAAAATATAAGTCCTCAAGCTCATTTTTGATATCTTTTTTTAAAATCTTTATGGCTTCATCTCTTTTTTCTGAAAGAAACAGCGCATTAGCTTCAAGCTCATTTTTGAGTATTATTGTTTTTTTAAAAAGCTCTTCAATTTCAAAATCAAGTCCCTCATAGCTTAAAATCTCATCCTGTATTTTTTTTGCATAAGCCTTAATCTGGAAAAGCTCCATATTGTATTTGCGTTTTATCTCCCCCAGTTTAAAAAGCCTTTCCTGTATGAAATCAAGCCTCGATGCAGAAAATTCCATATTATTTATATAGTTTTTTAAATAATCGTTTAAGTCTGTGATAAATATTTTGTATGAAGAAAGCTCAGGCAGGAATTTTTCAAAATACTTGTCGATAAGGGCAAGATCGCTTATATCTTTATGCAAGATTGCAAGATTGTCTGTTAAAGAATTGGCAATGTTTTCATTTCCATTTAGTATTGCTGTTGAATCAGCGCAAGCATTATATATTTTTTCATAATTTTTAAGGATATTCTTTTCATTCTCAAGATTATCTTCTTCATTTTCGTCAAGGTTAAGCTTTTCTATCTCATTTTGCCTGAATTTTAATTCTTCAAGCCTTAACTCTTTTTCTGTTTGAAGTTTTTTTAATTTTTCCAGATCCCTTGCAGCTTGAATAAAATTCAAATATTTTTCTTCATACGCTTTTTTTATTTCAAATATCACTGATTTGCCAAAACTGTCCAATATGTCAATATGCGTCTCAGGTTCAAGCAGTGACTGGTGGTCATGTTGGCCATGTAGATCTATAAAACATTTACCAAGATTTTTTAAAACACTTACCTGGGTAAAAATACCATTTATAAATGCGCGGTTTTTCCCCTGGCTGCTGACCTCTCTTGTTATTACAATATCTTCAAAACCTTCTTTCTCTTCAATGAGGTTTTCGCTTTTTAAAAACAGTATGGATTTTTCACTTTTGGTTAAGTCAAAATAACCCTGGACAATCAGTTTGTCNNGCGCCGGTTTCTCCAGATAAGATGTTTAATCCTTTTCCAAATTTTACGGAAATATCATCTATCAATGCAAAATTCTTTATTTGAAGTTCTTTAAGCATAATATGGATCTTTTATTTTAAAAGCTTTTCCTTAAAAACTTTAAAAAATATATTGTTGTTGAAAGTAATAAGCTTTAGTTTAAGTTCAGATTTATTAATCTTTAAAATATCTCCACCATGAAGAAAAATATCTTTTTTTGTTCCGTCAACACTTAATATATCATTTTTATTTTTGGATTTTAGCTTTATCTCAAGATTGTTCCTAGGTGATATGACCATGCTTCTTGCAAACAGACTATGCGCACATATTGGAGTAATAATCATGGATTCATTCATTGGTTCGACAATGGGCCCTCCAGCTGAAAGAGAGTACGCGGTTGAGCCGGTGGGGGTGGCTATTATTATACCGTCCGCCCTGAAACTGATAATACCCAGTCCATTGACAATGACTTCAAGGTCGATTATTTTGCTCGCCATGTCTCTTGTCAAAGTGAACTCGTTTAATGCTGTAAATGCGCCATTGTTATCACCTATGACTCTTTTACCTCTTTGGATTACCATTTCAAGAAGCATTCTTTCTTCTATTTTATAAGAGCCTCTCAACAGGTCATCTATTGCAGTGGTATAATCTTTCAAACTGACTTCGGTAAGAAATCCAAGGTTTCCCACATTAATGCCCATAACAGGGATCTGGCGTTTGAATGAATATCTGGCAGCTCTTAGAAAAGTGCCATCTCCGCCAACTGATATAATTGCTTCCGCAGATGCCGAAAAATAATCACTGCTGACAGCGGGAAGTTTGTATCTTAAAGGCATATTATCTTCTGCAAGCAATAGCACATTAATTTTTCTTTCTAACAGGTATTCATATACATGCATTGCAATATTTACTGCCTTTTGCTTATTATTATTTGTTATAAGACCTATTTTTTTCATTTTATTTTTTGAACAAATTAACCAAAATTTTTATAAGAGCTTTAACCAAAATATGCGATTGATTTATCTACAATTTCAGTGATTATTTTAACATAATTGTTTTCTGTTTTTTCAACATTTAAAAGATTTGTATTATTTATTTCATTATCCGTTTTCTTAAGATAAAACCAGAATTCTTTATTGCCCTTTGCGCCCTTAATCTTTGAAAAACTGATACCTTCCACAGAAATATTAAAATTTGCTAAAAAACCTATAACTCTTTCTAATATTTTTAGATGCAGTTCCCTTTTTTTTATAACGCCTCCAGGCTCTATTTCATCCTTTTGTGCTTCAAACTGGGGTTTTACAAGAAGAAGCATCTCCCCACCGGTTCGTGTTACTGAAAATATATCATTAAAAATAGTTTTAAGTGAAATGAAAGAAACATCAACCACAGTCATATCAGCCAGGTATTTTAGCAGATTTTTATCAATATTTCGTATATTGGTTCTTTCCAGCAGTGTTACCCTCGGGTCCTTTCTTAATTTCCAGGCAATGATACCATATCCCACGTCTATGGCTGTAACACACCCGGCACCGTTTTGCAATAAAAAATCAGTGAATCCTCCGGTTGAAGAACCAATGTCTACCGCTTTTTTTCCTGATGCGCTTAGATTGAAGTCAGTAAAAGCTTTTTCGATTTTTATACCTCCCCTGGAGACGTATTTGTCATCTTTTATAATCTTGATGTATGCGTTTTCCGGGATTTTTGTACCAGGTTTTTCAATTTTTCCGGCACCGACTATAACCTTTCCCTCGATTATTAAAAGTTCTGCGCTTTTAATATCCGGAGCAAGATTTTTTTCAAGCAATAAAGCTGCAAGACTTTTCAATTTTTCCTTTGAAGTATAAATTGTGCAATCTTTATAAGCCATTCTTTATCGACATCCATACTTTGTACTATCTGTATGGCACGGCTTATTTTTTCTTTTGCGATTTTTTTTGATTTTTCGATGCCAAACAAGCTGGGAAATGTGTTCTTATTCTGCAGGAGGTCCTTACCCGGTGTTTTACCTGTTATTTCAATGTTGGATTCAAGATCCAGCAGATCATCTGTAATCTGGAAAGCAAGACCTATATTTTCTGAATATTGTTTAAAAAGACCAATATTATCATCGCTTGCTCCCGACAATATCGCACTGCTTATTACGGCGGCAGTGATGAGTTTTCCTGTTTTGTTTGTGTGCATATACTCAAGAAGAGATTTGGAGATTTTTTTACCTGCAAAAAATACATCCACTATCTGGCCGGCAACCATGCCATGAGCTCCTGATGCCAAACTGATTTCGCTTAACACTTTAACCAGAATATCCGGAGGGCTTTCCTGTTTGTAAAGTATAATATTGAATGCTTCCGCGAAAATAGCATCCCCTGCTAGTATTGCGATATCTTCGCCAAATTTCTTGTGGCAGGTGAGCAAGCCTCTCCTGAAATCATCATTATCTATTGCAGGAAGATCGTCATGAATAAGTGAATAGGTATGAATAAATTCAATAGCACATGCAACAGGCATAACCAGTTCACAGTCTTTTCCAAGACTTTTAGCAACAGTAAGGCATAATATTGGCCTTAATCTTTTTCCGCCATTATTCATACTATAGGTAATAGCTTTTTTAAGTATCTGCGGGGTATCCGAATATGCTTTAAGGTATTCATTTATGCGGTCATTTACTTTTTGTATGAGCGCTTCCGGATAAAGGGGTCCGGTTTCTTTAATAAAACTTGTGTATTCTTTCTTTTTCATTAAAAAATCTATAAACCAGTATTAATTATCCAATTTTCTTTAAGGTTTTTCCCTGCTGTATCTCAAGAAATATTTTTCCCAGTACACCATTTACAAATTTTGGGGTGTCCTCCTTCTGGCCAAACCTTTTTGCAATTTCAATAGCTTCATCTACAGAAACTTTCAGAGGTATTTCATTTTTGTAAAGCATTTCATAAATACCAACCCTTATTATATTTCTGTCTATGAATGCAATTCTTTCAAGAGCCCAGTTCTCAACAATTCTTTTTATAAGTGTGTCTATTTCTTCCAGGTTATCTTTTACTCCCCTGACAATATCTGATGTGAAAGCATCAATCTCTCTTCCAAGAGAAATCTCATTGACTAGAGTCTTTTCAATATCTTTTTCTAAAAGATCACTTTGATACAACAGGATAACAGCTTCTTCCCTGGCTTTTCTTCTTGATATTTTTGACATAATTATAAAACAATAATATTATTATGCAAGTGCATATTTGTGCCTATATATAAAATTATCAAATAATTAATGATAACATGAACTCAGCATTATCATTTATTTGTTGCTATCAAACACTTTATGTTATTAAATATTTTGTATTATCAAATAACTGGCGCTATTAAATAATTAGTGCTGCCAACTGCCAAGCGTTATAAAACAATTAATACTGCAAAATAATTATTTGCTTACTCTTGTAATATACTCACCACTTCTTGTGTCTATCTTTATTACGTCTCCTTCATTAATAAACAGCGGTACTTGTATTTTGGCCCCTGTTTCTATTTCAGCAGGCTTAAATGTGTTGCTGACCGTATCGCCTTTGACTCCCGGCTCGGCTTTTAAAACTTTCGACTCAATAGCTACTGGAAGCTCAATCGATATTGGAGCGCCTTTATAAAAGACTATTGTAACTTCAAGATTTTCAAGAAGGAATTTCTTGCGGTCACCAATGCTCTCCTCAGAAACAATTATCTGTTCAAAGGATTCGCTGTCCATGAAGTTATAATGTTCATCCTTATATAAGAACTGCATTTTTTTGGTTTCAAGTATTGCCTGCTCTATTTTTTCACCGGCCCTGAAAGTTTTCTCAATATTTGCCCCTGTATTAAGATTTTTTAATTTTGTCCTTACAAAGGCCCCGCCTTTCCCCGGTTTTACATGCTGAAAGTAAATCACTTCAAAAAGTGAATCCTCATAATTTATTGCCATGCCATTCTTCAAATCATTAGTAGTTATCATAAAAATGCCTCCTCATTATGTAAAATAAGTCTTTAACCGCTAAAATTTACTCAAGGACCATCAATGCTTTTGAATCACTGTAAAAGTTCTCACAACCGCCATCCTTTACAAGTACAATATCTTCGATCCTTACGCCGCCGATTCCTTCAAGGTATATTCCGGGTTCAATTGTAATGACCATGTTTTCTTTAAGTATTGTATCATCATTATAAGAAACTGTGGGAAGCTCATGAATTTCAAGCCCAACACCATGCCCCAGGCCGTGGCCAAAGAATTTCCCATATCCTTTTTCATCTATAAAATCCCTCGAAATATGGTCAAGCTCTTTACATGTCATCCCAGCTCTGCAGGCTTTTGCAGCTTTAACCTGAGCCTGCAATACTATATCATATATCTGTTTTAATTTTTTAAGTTTATCCTGATTTTTGGAGTCTTTTTGACCATCCAGAAATATTGTCCTTGTAAAATCAGAGCAGTAATGTCCATATTTGCAGCCCAAGTCAAATAATAATATACCGACATTTATTGTTTTTCCCGACGGAACGTGGTGGGGCAAAGACGACGCCCTGTTATTTGCTATTACCAAGTCAAAGGAACGTCCGGATGCTCCTTTTTTCACCATACTTGATTCAATCTCAAAAGCAAGCCCGATTTCTGAAAATTTTCTGATTTTGTCAGAGCTTTTCTTTAATATAAATTCGAAAGTGTCCCGGGTTATTTCGCACGCTTTTTTAATTGCCTTAATTTCATATTCGTCTTTAATGAGTCTAAGATCTTCCACAAGCCCGGGATTATTGGTAATTTCAATACCGCTTTCCTTTAAAACCTCCCCTGCTCTAAGAAAACTGTCATGACTTATGCCACTGCCTTCAAAGCCGCAGTGCTTTATATCCATCTCGCAGAGTATTTCGGAGAGTTTATTAAATTTTTGGCCAAGGAATTTAATGATCCTTGTATTTTTAGCTGATACGGATTGGAATGCCTGTTCAAAATGTATAAAGTGGGTAAGAAGCACAGTTTCCTTTTTTGTAATTAAGGCAATGCTTCCGGTATCCTTGCCGTAAAAACCCGTTAGATAAAATATATTTTCGTCTTTGAAAACTGCCAATCCTTTGATTTTGTTTTCTATAAGCTTTTTCTTTAAATTTTCCTGCCTGGCTTCAAAAATATTCTCCATTTTTTATCCTATCTGTGTCCTTTTTATTTTTTTGTTTCCATTAATTTATATATGATTTATTTCACTAAAAGTGTTTATTTATTGCATCAAAATGTTCTTACCGATCTTAATGCCCACGAAACTATTTTCGCCTGATTTAGTTTGCTTGGATACACCTTCCTGTTTCATCCAGGAATTCTTGTTGTTTTTAAACATTCATTTCCCATTATTTTCTGTATTTACATATTTATGGCTCATTGCCCGTAATACTGTGCTATATAAATCAATGCGATTTTGTATACATTTATCCCCAATCCGCTTAAGACACATTTGGCAGCCGGAGATATGACTGATTTCTCTCTCCATTGTTCCCTTGCAAAAATATTTGATATATGAACCTCAATAACGGGGATTTTTACCGCAAGTATTGCGTCATGGATGCTGTAGCTATAGTGTGTAAGTGCGCCGGGATTTAATATTATAAAATCAGTATTGCCGGCATATGAATGCAGCTTGTCTAATATATCTCCTTCGCTGTTTGACTGAAAGTATTCAAGTTCAATATTATTTTGATTTGAATATTCTTTTAAATCAGCAAGGATTGTTTCAAAACTTTTTTCACCATAAATGTTTTTTTCCCTTGTACCCAGAAGATTAAGATTTGGTCCGTTTATTATTGCTACTTTTTTCATTTTATTTGCTTTTCCTTTCGGTAACCGGATTAAATCCTTAAATATTTATTGATATATTTTTTATAATTGCTTCTTTTACAATTTTTGCTTCAATATTATGAAAAAATACCGGCTTGTTTATACCTTTTAAAAGGATAAACTTGTTGGATGATGCAGAAAACTTCTTATCAAATTTCATTGCATCAAAAATATCGTCAGCAAGCCTGGCTTTTATGTTTTCAATATCCTTTACTGCAGAATCACCAAATTTTTCTAAATTAATATCAGGTTTATTACTTTGTTTTTCTATATAGACTTTAGGATTTACCGGATGTTTTTCCCTTGACTCTGTTGACATAACGGATAATTTTTCTACATCAGGTTTAAGACTTTTGCTGCTGAAGTTTTCGCTAAAATTAAGGCTATAAGGCAATTTTAATTGTTTATAAAGACTGATAATTTCCTGCCTGACGGAAGCTTTTAGCAGCCCTAAGCTTATCGAAATATCCACCGCAATAACCATGCCGATTGCGACTGCCTGGCCGTGGTTTAAACCTTTAAATCCTGAAACTTTCTCTATTGCATGCCCTGCTGTATGGCCAAAGTTAAGCAAATTCCTGTAATTATTGTCAAATTCATCTTTTTTTACTACCGAAGTCTTTATTTTTGCACAAATGTATGTAATTTCTTCGAACTGTGAAAGTGATAACAGTTTGTTAAGTTTGCCGGGATTGATTTTTTCCACAGCCAGGTTGTTTAAAAGCATAAGTATTTTTTTGTCAAATATAATCCCGTATTTCATAATTTCTGCCAGCCCGTTTATTATGTCTTTTTCCTCAAGGGTTTCCAGGAATATAGTGTCCATAATAATTGCATGAGGCTGATAGAAACATCCGATTACATTTTTTACGTTTTCAAAGTTAACCACTGCCTTCCCTCCGATACTGCTGTCGACCTGGGATATTATAGTGGTTGGCATTTGCAGCAGCTTTATGCCCCTGTGAAATGTTGATGCCGCAAAACCTGCCAGATCTCCGATTACGCCGCCACCAAACGCAATTACAACATCATCCCTGTGCATGTTAAAAGCAAGCATGTTTTCATATATAAATTTAGTGTTTTCAAGACTTTTCTGTTCTTCCCCATCTTTTAGAATTATTTTTCTTACCGATTTTTTGCAGGACTTAAGGAAATCATCAATTTTTGCGCCATATATACCATGGACTACCTCATCGGTTATAAAAAGTATTTTTTCAGCATAGGGAAAATGCTTGTTTAAAAGTCCGGGCGCAGAATTTATAATACCTTGACCGATATAGACAGGATATTTTCTTAATGCAGTTTTTCCATAAATGATTTTCATTCTTTAAAGCCTCTGCAATATTTCGTCTGCAGCTTCTTTTGGGTTTTTTATATCTGTATCCACAATGAAGTCGCAGGCATTTCTGTAAAGATGATCTCTTTTTTCCATAAGCTCGGTTATGCTGTTTAACCTGTTTGGAACTTTCAGCAAAGGCCTGTTATTTTCATTTTTCAACCTTTGGCATGCTATCTCTGGCGAAACATGCAAAAAGATAATCGTGCTGTTTTTTTTAATGATTTCCATATTTTCATGCCTGACTACTACACCCCCTCCGCATGCAAACACACAGTTTTTGTTAATATATATCTTTTTTATCGAAATTGTTTCTGTTTTCCTGAAATATTCTTCTCCGTGCTTTTCAAAAATTTCAGAAATCGGCATGTTCAAACTTAATTCAATGATATTATCAAGGTCTATAAACAAAAAATTTAGCTTGTCAGCTAAAATTTTTCCGGTTGAAGTTTTGCCTGAGCCCATAAACCCTATAAGCGATATATTTGTAGTAATATGTGGCTTTATTTGTTTTTCCATTTAAAAGAGCATCTTAAAATTTTTAAATCTGACAATTTAGATATTCTTTAAATAATTTAAATAATTCCCGTAATTCTGCTTGATTTCCCTGATATTGTCCATTCCAAATTTATACTGCACGGCATTTGCAAGTTCTATTGCAAGCATTGACTCAGCAATTATTGCTGCGCTTGGAACGGCGCAATAATCTGCCCTTTCCTTAAAGCTTACAGCTGATTCTTTTGTTTTTATATTTACTGTCTTTAAACCCTTTTTGGTTGTAGGAATTGGCTTTGCAATTGCTTTGATATCTACAGGCTCTCCGTTTGTCATTCCGCCCTCAATCCCACCGGCGTTATTAGTATTCCTGTAAAAACCTTCTTTACGGCTGTAAAAAATCTCATCATGGAAACTGGTGCCTGTATCAAAAGCTGTAGAGAGAGTACTGCCGAAACTTACAGCTTTAACAGACGGAACGCTCATAACTGAAGCAGCAATCTTTGCGTCAATCCTTCTATCCCATTGTGTGAAAGAGCCCAGGCCGGCAATTACGCCTGAAGCTATCACCCTGAAGGCCCCTCCAAGCGAGTCGCCTTCTTCAGAGGTTTTTTTAATAAGTTTCATCATCCTGTCCGCAGCTTCTTCATCTGGACATCGCATCAGGGAATTTTCTATACGTTCTAAAAATTCAAAATCAGTTTTGTGTTTTAGCGGATTAAAGGATTTCTTTACAAAGCTCCTGAATTTATCCTCATCAATTCTTATTTTTCCTATCTGTTCAACATAACTTAATATAAATACGTCAAACTCGGTTAAAAACAATTTTGCAAAAGCGCCTACAGCCACCCTTACGGCAGTTTCTCGCGCACTGCTTCTTTCGAGCACTTCCCTTATTGAATTGAGCCTGTATTTCAAAATACCAGGAAGATCTGCATGGCCCGGTCGCGGATTTAACACATCTTCTTCGCTGTCAAGCTTATCTTTCTGGTTTTTCCAGTCAAGATTATTAATTAGAAATGAAATTGGTGAGCCGGTGGAAACTCCTTTCCTGATGCCTGAAAGGACCCTTATCTCGTCTTTCTCTATCGACATTCTCTGGCCTCTCCCAAATCCCATCTGCCTTCTTGCAAGTTCCAGATTTATAAAATCTGTGTCAATTTCAATTCCAGACGGATAATCATTTATTATCCCTGTCAACGCTTCACCGTGTGATTCTCCTGCTGTTAAAAAAATCATTTTATATCGCTTTCCTGCCTAATTTTATTGCTAACTTTTAAATCCGGTATTAAGTCTTTTCTATAAAGGCCGCGTTTATTATTGCATATGTCCCATCTGCGGCCTATCACATCCTTTTTAGCTCGGATCAAGCTAGGTTTGTCTGAAAATATCAATATACTTATTTTAAAATTATTTCAGTTATTAATAAAGCTAAAAAAAGGGAAATGTTAACTTATATCCCGGCAAAGAAAAAACAGGGTGGAAATGGAACGGAAGAAGCAGAGAAACATAAAAGCAACAGAATGTTACTGCAAGGGAAAAAGTTGAGAAGTAGGATAAAAACAGGCCGGAACCGAATGGATAAAACAGGAGTATTTAGAAGAAACCTACAAACCAGCCTGAAATATGGCTGCCGGCAAAAAAAGCAATAAGCCCGCCTATCGATATGAACGGTCCGAAAGGAATATAAGCTTTTAATGTTTTTTTCTTAAAGATTATAAAAATAATCCCTGCAATCGAACCTATTAAAAATCCAAAAAAAAGGCCTGCTATCACATTTTTTACAAGAAATGCTCCGAGCATCAAAGCAAGTTTTACATCCCCCATACCCATTCCTTTGGGATAGACAAGGTGTATTATCAGCATAAATACAAAAGAGCCTGCACAAAATGCCAGAGGCAGCCACCACTTTGCCGGATTACCAAGCGCAATATTTAAAGTGCTTAATATTAAACCTATCAGTGTAAAAGGAAGTACGATAATGTTGGGTATTATCATAAATTCCCAGTCAATAAAAGACACTACCAAAAGAATACCGATGAGTATCAGGCCTGTTACAGTGTTTATGGAAAGTCCAAAAATAATATAGGTAAGCAAATAAAGCATTCCTGCAAGCAACACAGTGATTATGCTTTTAATTGGCACCTTCCGGCCGCAATTGATGCATTTGCTTTTTCTGAAAATATGAGAAAGTATTGGAAAACACGCAATCCGCGGCATTGGTTGTCCGCATGAAAAACAAATGCAGTAAGGCCTGAAAATGTGCAGTTTTCTTGGAATCTTGTATATAAGAACATTAAAAAAACTGCCTGACAAAAGGCCTAAAAAAAAGGAAGCTACGGAAATTAAAAAAATTTTTGGATCCATTAATTAACCAATTGGCCCTTTATCTCTTATTCTAAATCAATGACTTAACCAATTCATTCTCTATTTCTTTTAAAAGCCTTTCCTCGGGCATGATTTCAAACCATATTTTAAATGAAAATGCCGCCTGGTTAATCAGCATTTCTATGCCCGGTATCACTTCGGAAGCTCCGTCTGCCCTTGCTTTTTCAATCAGTTTTGTATTAAATGGTTTATATACCATATCAAATACGAATTTATCCTTTAGGCTCCAGCGGCCCGGAACAGCCTGCAGGTCAGTATTGTCAATATTTCCCGTATTCATGCCGGCAGGGGTACAATTTATAATAAGGTCAATTTCATTTAATCTTTCATCGATATCTGTGAGGTTTTTCAGAGGTTTTATTTTTTTAGGCTTACCGAGAAGCTCGAACAGGTAATCCGTCTTTCCGGGCAATATGTCAAATACGAAAATATCCTCTACAGGTTTCTGTAATATGGAATATGCGGCGCTTTTTGCCGCTCCCCCGGCTCCTAATAAAAGGCATTTTTTTCCTTTCCATAAAAATTTTTTATCTTCAAGGGATTTAATCACTCCTGCGCCATCTGTACTGCATCCAATTGCCTTATTATTATCTTCAGGCAAAAACCTTACAGTGTTTACTGCCCTAAATACTGTTGCAGGTTCATCTGCTGAATCAACAAGGTTAAATACATCTTCCTTAAACGGCATTGTCACATTAAGACCGACAAACCTTAGGTTTTTTGCCCCATTAAAAGACTCCTTAAGATTTATACTGCCGGGTTCAAATGAAAGGTAAACACAGTTTTTTCCATATTCTGATAAAAAGAAATTCTGGATAATCGGGGAAAGGCTATGCCTTGAAGGATTGCCGAAAAGTCCGAGAATTCCAGTTTTTGAATCAATCTTCATTAATTTGGTTTGAAATAATTTTTTTACTAATATTATAAAGCAAACTGATTTGTAATAAATAAAGCTGACTGATATATCAAATTAGACAACTCCATGCTTAATTTTAAAAAGCAATTTATTAAAAAATAATTTATTTCAAATAATTAACTGATTTTTTAATATTTTATGTCAAAAAAATCATATAAACTGAAATCCAAAATCTCCTCAATTAAAAATTCTGAAATAAATGAGAGAGCAGGGCCTTTCTTAACTGCCAGAATAAACATATCAAGGTTATTTTTTTGGCCCTGACAAATTATTTCAACCTTATTATCCCGGGTATTTTGCACATATCCCATTACCGTAAAATGTGCGGCCATGTCCCGAGCGAAATACCGAAATCCCACGCCCTGCACTCTGCCGGATACCAATATCCTGAATGTCTTTATATCTGTTTTTGAAACATCCATTGCCGGCAAATATTTTTTATTATTATATCAGTTATATCAGACTTTTTTATTTTTTCTGTTTAAAAATTTTAAAAACTCAAACCATATAGCTGTCCCGATCCCCAATGCCAAACATATAAGCAGGTCTGTCAGACTCAATATCGAAAAATGGAATATGTTCCTTAATGCCGGGATATAAAGTGCTGCTACCAAAAAAATAATTGCTATTATCAAAACTACATAAAGCGCCTTATTTTTATCTTTAAATATTCTTATCATATTTTTGGTACGTGAGGCGTTCGTAACTATAAGCGCAAGATTTCCAAAAACAAGAGTCGTAAAAGCAATTGTTCTTGCCTCATTTTCTCCAAGACCGATAACCTTTAAAGTAATCAGGTACACTGCGATCATTATCACAAAAAGGCTCAATCCGTTAACAATGCTGATTAACATTGTGGGCCGGTTAAACATCGATTCTTTTATATTTCTCGGTTTGTTCTTCATTATATTTCCGTCCTCAGGCTGAGCTTCAAATACCGTTGAACATGCTGGGTCTATTATCAGCTCCAAAAATGCTATATGCGCAGGAAGAAGAACCAGCGGCAATTTAAATAAAACCGGCACCAGTGACATAAGCGCAATGGGAATATGGATTGAGAAAATATAAGACATGGCCTTTTTAAGATTATTATAAATCCTGCGGCCCAATCTTACCGCTGAGACTATTGAAGAAAAATCATCATCTAAAAGAACAAGAGCGGCAGATTCTCTTGCGACATCTGTCCCTCTGCTTCCCATGGCAATTCCTATATTGGCAGATTTTAGGGCTGGAGCATCATTAACACCGTCCCCGGTCATTGCGACAATTTCCCCGTTGGCTTTAAGCGCATTTACAATAAGCAGTTTTTGCTCCGGAACGACTCTTGCAAAAATATTGGTGTTTTTTATTTTTTCTTTCAATTCATCGGGGCTCATCCTGTCAAGGTCAGAACCGATAATATAGTTTTCAGGATTATTAAGGCCTATCTCCCTTGCGATGCTCTGTGCTGTACCGGGGTAATCACCTGTTATCATTATCACCCTTATGCCGGCGCTGTAACATTCGCCCACAGTCTCAGGCACATTTTTACGGACTGGATCTGTAAAACCCAAAAACCCTATAAATTCAAAATCAAATTCGTGCTGGCTGTCAGGAAGCCCGGCTTTGTCAAATGAGGCCTTTGCTGTTCCAAGCACTCTATACCCTTCGTCTGCCAGCTCGGTGACAATTTGCAGCAGGGATTCTTTCTCACTGTCTTTCATGTGGCATAATTCAATAATAGACTCCGGCGCCCCTTTGGCAGCAATAACAAAATGGTTTTGATCCGGCGACTCCCAAATATGGGAAAGTGCGGTTATTTTTTTTGATAAAGGATACTCTTTTACCAATTTCCAGTTTTTATGTATGTGTTCTGAATTCTCAAGAAATTTTTCCCCGGTTGATTTTATCGCGCTTTCAATAGGGTCAAACGGGTCTCTCTGGCTGGCTAAAATTCCATACTCTAGCAGATTATGGAATTTTTCACTGATATCTGCCGTATTATTCTTGTCAAAATCAAGATATTCATTTTCGGTATAAATCTTCTTAAGGCTCATCTTGTTCATGGTCAGTGTACCGGTTTTATCAACACAAAGTACTGATGCTGAGCCAAGTGTCTCTATTGCGCTCATCTTCCTGGCAAGCACCTGTCTTTTTGATATTCTCCAGGCTCCCATAGTCAGGAAAATAAGAAGGACTACTGAAAATTCCTCTGGAAGCATTGCCATACTCAGTGAAAGTCCGGCCAAAAAACCGTTTAACCAGTCGGGCCTTGGCACACCGTTAACTATTGTGACCCTGGTCAAACCATAAACTATTACGATAACAGCACAAAGAATTCCTCCTATAATAAGAAGGTTTTTTATTATTCTTCCTGTCTCTTTTTGAAGTATTGTAGGCTCATCTTTTATTGACTTTAAAGCTTTGCCTATTTTCCCCATTTCAGTGCTTCCGCCAGTAGAAATCACTTTTGCATGCCCGTGTCCCTGGATTATCATTGTACCTGAATAAACATAAGGAAGATCATCTCCGCCCGGACGCATCTCCTCGGGATTGCTGCCTACTTCAATTTCCTGTTTCCTGACAGGTACGGATTCGCCCGTAAGCATTGATTCATCTATTAAGAGGTTTGAGCATGAAAATACTATTGCGTCTGCCGGTACCCTGTTGCCTTCTTTTAAAACAATTATATCTTCGGTAACAACTTCTCTTCCTGGAATGTTAACCTGTTTGCCACCCCTTATTACAAGCGCGCGCGGGCTTGAAAGATTTTTCAAAGCATCCAGCGCTTTTTCTGTCTTTCTTTCCTGGTAAATCGTTATCCCTATAACAACTACAATAAATGAAACAAGCATCAGCGCATCTTCAATGCTTCCAAGGATAAAATAAATGATTCCGCATATAATGAGCAGAAGAAGCATGGGTTCTTTTAAAACATTGAGTATTAAAAAAAGAAATTTGTTTTTCATGCCTGAAGGTATTTCATTATAGCCTTCAGATATTAGCTTTTTTTGCACTTCTGTTTGTGAAAGTCCGGTAACTAATTGTTCCGGGTTTTGATTTTCCATGATTTCCTTAATGGAGTTCTTTAAAGTTTTACGTTAATCAACGAATAACTGTCAATTTTTCCCAACCCTTTGATTATAATGCTGGCATTAGTGTTTGCAACTTCCATTTGTTTTTCAGAATTAGAGTCAATTATTTCAGAAAGAGTAAATTTTATAGGATTTTTGCCAGGCTGCATAATATCAAGGACATCACCCTTCTTTATTTGGTTTCTTGCCTTTATAACAGGTGCATCGTATTTTTCACTGAAACTTTCAACATTGCCTGCAAACCTGTATTTTCTTAAATATCCCACATTGCCATTATCAGTAAGTTCAAGGTTGTGCTTTCCATCCAAAAACATAAAACCTGCAGTATAAGTTCTGTGTGTAGTCTTATCAAGTTCTTTTAGAAGATAGCTCTTTTTTTGTTCAGTGAATTTTCCTTCTTTAATTAAATCGAGAGCCTGCCTGTAAACCCATGTTACACGGCTGACGTAATTCTCCGTCTTCATCCTGCCTTCCACTTTTAAACTGCGTGCGCCTGTTTCCACGACTTTATCGAGCTCCGCTAGCAAACAAAGGTCTCTTGAGTTATAAATATATGTCCCTCTTTTATCCTGGTAAACCGGAAAGTAAGCATTGGGTCTTTTCTCCTCCAAGAGATAGTATTTCCACCTGCAGGTATGAGAGCATAAACCCTTATTTGCATCTCTTCCTGACATGTACTTGCTCAGCATACATCGTCCGGAATATGAAATACATAGGGCGCCATGGATAAAAACCTCAATTTCGATATTTGATAAACGGCAGATATCCTTAATGTCACCTTGGCTTAACTCCCTTGCAAGATTTACTCTTGAAGCGCCGAGGCTTCCCCAGAAATTAACAGACTGATGGTTTGAAGTACTTGCCTGTGTGCTGATATGAATCCTTGCACCCGGAATTATCTCCTTGACTTTTTGGAAAACTCCCGGATCCGATATTATCAGTGCATCAAAATCTAGGTTTTTAATATTGTTGATATATTTTTCAAGTTCACCCAATTCACTTTCATCGATAACCGCATTTAGCGCCAGGTATACTTTTCTCCTGTTTGAATGCGCATATTCCACTGCCTGTGAAAGTTCATCGTCATTGAAATTATCCCCCATGGTTCTTAAATTAAACCGGCCGCCGCCAATATATACGGCATCTGCGCCGTATGCAATAGCATATTTTAAAATATTTAAGTTCCCGGCTGGCACACACAGCTCAGGAATATTTTTATGTTCTATCATTTATCTTTATTATATATAGATAATGAAATGCCGTCACCAATATTAAATAATGATGTTTCAAAAGCGTCTTCCTTTGTGACCATCCTCAGATACTCCTGGATTCCGGCTACACTGTTGGCGTCGTGTTTTAATATTTCTTCCCGAAATATTTTCCCACCATAAAATATATTATCTGCAATAACGGCGCACCCGATGCCAAGCTTATCCATGACCATTTCAAGGTAGAAGGGGTATTGGTATTTTGCGGCATCAATAAAAACCATGTCATATTTTTCTTTGGTTTCCTGCTCCGCCTGAATAATTTCAACCGCATTTCCATGAATAAATTCAAAACTGCAGCGGGAGCTTTCAGTTTCAATGGCAGTTTTTATTCTTTTACTATCGCAGCAGGGTTCTATCGTTTTTTTTATCAAACTGCCTATAAACAAACACGCTTGGTCAAGCCTCTTCCGGTTTAAATCAATTCCCGTATAGCTAAACTGTGTTTTGGAATTACCCACTTTGTTACTACCTCTAGTTGACTGACCTGCTTTGCTCTCTGCTGACTGATTTACTTTGCATATGCCACCTTCGGCTGATTCAAGGGCTTTGCATATGCCTATGACTGATTCTCCGGCACTGTCATAACCTCCGTATGATTTATTTGAGGCTAACTCCTTTAATATGGATTTCAGTAAAAAATATGTCGAGTAGCCGGTTCCGCAGCCTATTTCCAGTATTTTTGCGGGTTTTAACAAATAACAGGCAAGTTCAAGAAATCTTCCTGTTTCATCATCTACAATCGGGATTTTTAAACTTTCTGCATCAGCCCTCGCCTTTTTCAAAAAAACTGCTTCTTCAAGGTATTCTTTTATCTTGGGCACCTGCTTTACATAGAACAGTTTTTTAAAAGCATTATTTCTATTGGTTTGTTGCATTCACATGTTCCTGGAAAGTTTTTGAAAACTCATGCTTATGTGTTTTTTCATCAACAACCACATAAAAAAGATAGTCCACATCTGCGGGTGCAAGTGCCGCCTTAATAGCAGCCAGACCGGGATTGCAGATCGGAGTTGGTGTAAGTCCGGCATATTTATAAGTATTGTAAGGAGAATCAACTTCGAGGTCATCGTAAGTGACTATACCCTCCCACTTGTCCAGCGCATAGCGCACGCTTGCATCGATCTGTAAAAGCATACCGATTTTAAGCCGGTTATAAATTACCGCTGCGATTAAAGGTCTTTCATCAGGAATATATGCTTCCCTTTCAATTAGTGATGCAACCTTTAGAATATCGTAGTTTGAAAAATTATTAACTTTTGCATAGGACCAGTCAAGCGGTTGTGTTTCAAGCTGATACTGGGTTATAAGCATTTCAATTATATTCTTCGCAGTATACTTTACAGTGATGTCGTAAGTCTTTGGGAAAAGAAACCCTTCAAGGGTTTTATTATCGCTTAAGAATTCGTAACTGTCTTTATAAGAGTTAACATCAAGGGCGCTATCAAGTTCCTGTGGCTCAACAAAAGGAATATCTGCAATTATCCTTTCTTTTATCTGGTTTAAGGTAAAACCTTCGGGAATAGTAAGTTTATATATCACCTGTTTTTCACCGGCTGTTATAATATTGAGTATATTTTTATATTCATCGCCTGTAATTAACCGGTATGTTCCGGGAAGTAGGTTTTTTTCCTTGCCCTGATCCTGCACATAAAGCCTGAACGCAAAGGCGTCATCAACAATGCCTTTTTCTGCAAGCATTTCGGCAACCTGTGTCAGATTTGCCCCCTGCTTTATCTCTACTTCCACTACAATACCTTTTGCGATTGCAGGTTTTGCTGTTTCTGTTGCTGCTGAAGGATTTAAAAGCCCGCATGAAACAGATGCTAATAATATTACTATAGCAGCAATTGATTTCAGCATTAATACCGNNTATTAATTTTTTTTAAAATCCTGTCAGTTGCAGTTTTTGGTTATATTACTATTTATATAAATCAAAAAACTTAAGGGTTATTTTTTATTTACTTTATTTTTGACAATTTAAATAATCTCCAGGGATTTTAAATAATCTCCAAGGATTAAAGCAGCGGATATTGTATCTGCCGCTCCTGATTTTCTTGCCTTATCCAACTTTTTTATGGACATTTTTTTATTCTGGTTTTTGTTTCTTTCATCTTTACGTGTATTATAAATTTCGGAAATCAGACCTGACGATATCTTTGAAGTAAACCTTTCATCCACTATGGAAATTGGCAACTCATAAGTTTTTAAAACATTGGAAACAAAGCTGTCTACAACTACTGCCTGGTAGCCTGATTGTCCTTTTAAATTGACAGGCCTTCCTATTACTATCCTCCCGATATCATTTTCCTTTATCAGCTTTAAAATTTTTTCACTTGTGGAGCCATTATTTTCAATCATGCCAAGAGGCATGGCTATACTGTTTTGCCTGTCTGTAATTGCAAGGCCTATCCTTTTTTCTCCATAATCCAAACCTAGAATTCTCATATCTATTTAGCTAAGGCCCTAAAGTTTCCAAAACCTTATTTTTAACAAAATCAACAGTTTCTTTTATTCTGCTGCTGTCTGAACCGCCGACCTGGGCGAATTCCGGTTTACCGCCGCCGCCGCCCTTTAACATCCTGCCGACATCTTTTGCAATCATTGAGCAGTTTATCCCCCGTGGCAACAGGTCTTTTGAAGCAGAAAGAAGTATGACAGGTTTGCTATTTATTATGTTTGCAAAAACAAGGAAAGTATTTTTACCTTTGAACTCATTGATAATCTCATCACCAATAACCCCCATTGTCCTTGAATCAATACCCGGGTAGTAGGCAGAATCAGTAAAGTCAAACCCTATAATGGCAGTACTGCCAGGAATGACTGTAATTACCCTGTTTGCATCAAGAACTTCCTTTTTAATTGCTTTCACCTGTAAAAAGAGTAAGTCTTCCTGTAATTTTTTTGAGTCTGCCCTAATGGATTCTATCTTTGCAGATGTGTGAAAGATATCTGAATCGATATTTTCTGATATTTCCTTTAATATTTTATAGTTTGAGTTCATGAAATTAAAAGCGGTTAGCCCGGTTACTGCCTCTATTCTCCTGATGTTTGCGCCAATGCTGGAGTCAGAAATAATCTTTAAGAGCCCTATTTCACCTGTTCTTGAAACATGTGTGCCGCCGCAAAGCTCCCTGCTGTAGTCGCCTATTTCGGCTACTCTTACAAATTTACCATATTTTTCTTCAAAAAGCGCCATTGCACCTATCTCTGCCGCATATTCCTTTGTGGTCTCATAAATCCTGACTGGATCATCGCGTTGAATTTTTTCATTTATTATTTTTTCCACTTTATCCATGTTGTCCTGGGTAGGCACTTCATTAATGTTGTAATCAAACCTGAATCTGTCATTAGCGACATATGAACCTGCCTGTGTTACCTCCTGCCCGAAAACAGTTCTTAGCGCCCAATGGAGTATATGAGTCGATGTGTGGTTTTTGCTTATATCTTTATTAAATGAGACATCTACCTGGGCCACTGCCTTCGATCCAGATTCAGTTCCGGTTGGTTTCTCCTGCCGGACAGCTGTTTTGCCAGCAACTTCAACAAGTTTATTTATACCTGAATCTTCTTTACCGGCTTTTTTATCACCTTCAAATAAGCGAGGGCTGCTACTTATAAAACCCTCTGAAATATATCCACTGTGAACCGTAAAATCTTCAAGAGGTATTTTGGTATCCAGGACAATAAAAACACCTGTATCTGTGCTTATTGTTCCTCTGTCGCCTATCTGTCCACCTTTTTCTCCATAAAATGGACTTTTATACAGCATCACTTCACCAGGCTGCCCCTCAGATAGCTTATCCACAATTTCAGCTCCTGCTGCCCCCGGGACCCCTTTTGATTTAACTTCGTTACTGTCTGATACGCTGCCATTTATCCTGATTATTGCCGCAACTTCGGAAATTGTTTTTAATTCCCTGTAGCCGGTATACTCAACCGTAAGGACTGCAGCAATTTCCTTATATAAAGGCAGATTTATTTCGACTTTCTTGTCAAATACTGTTTTTACCCTGGATATTTCTGAGTGGATTTTTAGTTGGCGGTTGAAAGACTGCATGTCCATCTCAAGATTATTCTCCTTAAGGATCTCCACAGTCAGTTCCGCCGGAAAACCAAAAGTATCATAAAGCTTAAATGAATCTTCAGAATCCATAAATTTTTTTCCGCTATTCTTCAGCTCCTCAATTTTCAGGCTCAAAACTTTTGTCCCGTCTTTTAAAGTCTGTGAAAACCTTCTTTCCTCATCATTGATAATTTTGCTGATTATATCTTTTTTATTTAAAAGTTCAGGATAAGCATCAGAATAAGCGCTTATGACAGTCTGCGCAATTTCATTTAAAAAACAATCCTCAATATCAATAAGTTTTCCAAACCTTATTGCCCTTCTTATCATCCTTCGTAAAATATAGCCCCTGGATTCATTTGAAGGTAAAACCCCATCTGCGATTAGAAAAGATACTGCCCTGCTGTGGTCTGCAAGAATTTTAATGCATCTGTTTGTTTCTGCGCTGTAGCCTGCTTCATTTTTTTCGGCAAGCTTTTTACCTGAAATCTGTTGAATTTTTGAGATTATAGGGTTAAATCTTCTAGTTTTAAATACCGACGGGTTTTTTTCGATTACTGCTTCAATTCTTTCAAGGCCCATACCGGTGTCAATATTCTTATTGGGCAATTCCATGTAATGCCCGTTTGAGTAATTGTATTGTGTAAAAACAAGGTTCCATATCTCAAGATATCTGCCGCAATCACAGCTTGGGGAGCACTCAGGGTTTCCGCATGCAAAATCCGGGCCAAAATCATAATAAAGCTCGGTGCATGGTCCGCATGGCCCGGACTCGCCCGCAGGACCCCAGAAATTCTCACTTTTGCCAAATCTGTACATATGCTCCAGGGTTATACCGTGTGATTCCCACAATTGTATCGCTTCCTTATCTTCAGGTATACTGTCGTCTCCGGCAAATACTCCGACCCGCAAACTTTCAAGCGGCAAATGAATTTCGTTTAAACAAAAATCTACAGCAAAATCTATGGCTTCTTTTTTAAAATAATCTGCAAATGCAAAATTGCCAAGCATCTCAAAAAAAGTCAGGTGCCTGTCAGTGTATCCGACGCTCTCAATGTCACTGGTCCTGAAACACTTTTGTACTGTGGCAATGCGCGGATGTGGCGGTTTTTTAGTGCCAAGATAATACGGCTTAAATTGCTGCATTCCCGCAGTTGTCAAAAGAACGCTCGGATCATCTGCGGGAATCAAGCTTGAAGAAGGCATTACCAGATGGCCGTTCTTCTTAAAATATTCCAAATAAGCTTTCCTTATATCCATAAAAATCTTTTACCCATAATCCTGTTTTTTAAAGTTTATAAAAAAACCATAGACAATTAAATCATAAGCAGCTTGTTAATTCAATTTCCTCCCATCGATTGTTACGGAATTCCCGCTACTGAAGCGACTGTATTGTGAACATTTACTGGATTCTTTTAAAGCAGCCCTTATGCCCTTTTAAAGTTTTTTTGTGTCATCAAGCTTAATGGAGACTTCTGCAAGCTGCTGTTCTGTCACCTTTGATGGTGATTCTGTCATCATGCAGAATGCCGACTGGGTTTTTGGAAAAGCTATAACTTCCCTTATGCTGTCAAGTTTGCCTATAAGCATTATAAGCCTGTCCATTCCAAGGGCAACCCCGCCATGGGGAGGCGCTCCATATTCAAGGGATTTCAGCAAAAATCCAAAATTTTCTTCTATTCTTTTTTCGTCAAAACCAAGAAGCTTAAATACTTTCCTCTGCATTTCTATATCATTTATCCTGATGGAGCCTCCGCCCAATTCATTGCCATTTAAAACTATATCGTATGCCAATGAGCCGGCTTTGAGCGGTTCGCTTTCAAGAAGCTTTGCCGTTTCAATACTCGGGCTGGTAAAAGGGTGGTGCATGGGAGAAAGCCGCTTTTCCCTGTCGTCCCATTCAAAAAGCGGAAAATCAACTATCCAGGCAAAATTAAACTCTTCCTCATCAATAAGATTTAACCGGCTGCCCAGATACAGCCTCACAGCGGCAAGCGAACTGCATACTTTTAGAAATTCATCTGCAACTATCAGCACTAAAGAATTTTCCTTTAAGCCTAACATTTCGACAAGTTTTTCTCTTTCATTATCTGAAATAAATTTGGAAATTGGTGAATTAAACTGGTTTGCCTGTTCAACTTTTATCCATATAAGACCGCCGGCGCCATATTTCTTTGCCATATCAATAAAACTGTCAAGGTCTTTTCTTGAAAATCTGCTGCCGTCATCTACTGTAAGGCATTTGATGCAGCCCTTCTTATTTAAGATGTTCATAAAAACATTAAACTGGCTGCTTGCAAAAATATCAGTTATGTCTCTTATTTCAAGGCCGAATCTTAAATCCGGCTTATCACTGCCAAATCTTTCCATGCTGTCTTTCCAGGAATACCGTTTAAAAGGGGTTTTCAGCTCCTCTTTAATTGTTTCCCTGAATATCTTCTTTAGAAGTCCTTCAATCAGAGTTATTACGTCATCACTTTTTACAAAAGACATTTCCAGATCGATTTGTGTAAATTCAGGTTGTCTGTCTGCGCGCAAATCCTCATCCCTAAAGCAACGCGCAATCTGGTAAATGCGGTCAAAACCTGAAAACATTAAAATCTGTTTAAACAGCTGTGGAGACTGTGGAAGAGCATAAAATGAACCTGGATTAAGCCTGGATGGAACCAGGAAATCCCTCGCCCCTTCAGGTGTGCTTTTAGCAAGAATTGGCGTCTCAACTTCTATGAATCCATTGCTTCCAAGATAATTGCGGGTGATGCTTGTGACATCATTTCTTAATCTCAAATTACTCTGCATTTCTTCGGACCTTAAGTCGATATACCTGTATTTTAATCTTGCCATTTCGTCAACTTTAGCACGGTTGTCTAGCATGAAAGGTGGAGTCTTTGAGGTGCTGAGCAACACTATATTTGTGGCAATAACCTCAATTTCTCCTGTAGGAAGTTCCGGGTTTACTGCTTCAGCGGACCTGGCTTTAACTTCTCCTTCAACAGAAATAATAAATTCAGACCTGAAATCCTTTGCCATATCATATGCTGAATGGCAGTAATTTGAATCAAAGACTATTTGCACGATGCCTGAAAAATCCCTTAAATCGATAAATATTAATTTTCCATGATCTCTTCTTTTATTTATCCAGCCGCAGATTGTAACTTTTTTACCTATAAAACTACTGTCAAGCTGGCCGCACAAATTGGACCTTAAATTTGTTGTAAAATTATCAAATTTTAGGTTCTGTTTGTAACCGTATTTTTCACTCATTTAAGTTATCTCCTGAAAATGTTTAAAATTTTTTCCGGTTCGTCTTTGACGTTTATTTTCTGCTGCTTGAATTCCCGCAGGTCCTTAATGCTTATAATGCCTGATTTTACCTCATCTTCCCCTATTATTATAATATGGGAAAACCCTTGTTTTTGCGCTGATTTTATACTGTTGCCAATATTTTTTGCCTCATAGCTTATTTCACTTTTAACCCCAAAATCACGAAAAAACTTTAAAAGTTCAAAACAGTATGGTTTATGTCTGTTATCCATATTGATTATAAGGACCGACAAAGCATCATTTTTTACAGGATAAATAATGTTTAACTGCCGCATTAAAACTATTGTCCTGTCTATGCCTACAGCAAATCCTATTGAAGGCATATCAGGACCCCCAAATTCCGGTATTAATTTGTCGTATCTGCCGCCTCCGCCAAGTGCATTCTGAGCGCTGCCCAGGTCCTGGGATATTATCTCAAATATTGTCTGCGTATAGTAATCAAAGCCTCTTACAAGATCATCCTTTATAATATAATCTATCCTTAGCATGTCCAAAAACTTCAGTACATTGTCGAAATGCTGCCTGCAATCCTGGCAGATGTGTGAATATATCTTTGGGGCTTCACTTATTATTCCGGCGCACCGTTCAATTTTGCAATCAAATATCCTCAATGGGTTTTTTACATATCTTTCCCTGCAATCTTCGCATAAGGTTTCTATTGAAGGTTCAAGATACTCCTTGAAGGCTTTTATATATTCCTGTCTGCACAGTCCGCAGCCGACACTGTTTACAAGAAGTTTAAGGTTTTTAAACCCAAGCTTTTCAAAAATCATATTTAATAACCAGATAACCTCAGCATCTATTTGGGGGTCTGAAACACCTGCCGCTTCCACACCAAGCTGCCAGAATTCCCGCATTCTGCCCTTCTGGGGTCTCTCATAACGGAACATATTCTCGATATAGAATAACTTTATTGGAAGAACATCTGCAAACAGTTTATGTTCTATAATAGCCCTTACAACAGACGCAGTGCCTTCTGGCCTTAAAGTTAATGACCGTCCCTTTTTGTCCGAGAAAGTATACATTTCCTTTCGGACAATATCAGTGCTTTCGCCAATTCCCCTGTCAAACACTTCTGTGTGTTCAAAAACAGGAGTAATAATCTCCTTATAGTTAAACACCTCAAACAGCTCCTTTGATGTGTTTATTATAAAGTCCCTGTATTTGATATCTTCACCAAATATATCGCTTGTCCCTCTCGGTGAATTTAAAACCAATTAATGCCGCCTTCCAGAAAATCGTCGCTTAAATAATAATTATTTAGAAATTCGTTTTTTAAAGTTGAAGCTGCCCCATGCCCTGGGTTTACAGCCAGCTCCGGGCTGAATTTTTTCAGTTTTCTTAAAGACAGGGCCAATTCTTTTGAACTGCCTCCAGGCAGATCGGTCCTTCCCACTGCGCCCCTGAAAAGCAGATCCCCGGTAAAAAGATAATTTTGCATCTTTATTATAATGCTTCCCGGCGTATGCCCCGGCATCTCATAGATGTATATATCATGCTCTTCTAGAAGATCAAGGATTTTATCATCAATAAGGCTATAAGCATCAAATGATAATGCGCCTGACCCTAAAAGCGAAGACATGTTTTTTTTAGGATTGAGGGCAATGTCCTCATCGTCTTTATGAAGATAAAATGGAATCCTGTATTTTCTAATAACTTCAGGGGCGGCACCAAGATGATCGAAATGGCCGTGGGTATTTAATATGAATTCCGGATGCAGATTTTCCCCTGAAATATAAGCATCGATACTTTTAAAGTCAGCTCCGGGATCTATAATAAAACAGGAATTTGGCTTGCTTTCCAGATCTGAGTTATTTTCCAGTGTGACAATATAACAATTTACGTTGTATATACCTAAAATTAATTTTTTTACTTTCAACTTTGCTTTCTTGGTAAGACCCTGTATACATCATATATTGAGTCTATCTGTCTAATATTGTTAATAATATCTTTTAAAATGTATTTGTTGCTTATTTCTATTATAAATTTAAATTTTACATTACCGGTGCGGTCTGATCGCAGAGTGCTTGCATTAATAATATTTATGTCATATTCACTGATCATATTTGTTATGTCTCTTAACAATTTTGTCCTGTCTATTGCTTCCACCTGTATTTCAGCATTAAACTTATGGGGGGCGAAGTTATCCCAGTCCACTTCTATAAAACGCTGGCTTTCACTGTTCATAAGCATACCCACATTGTTGCAGTCTGCCCTATGGACAGATATCCCCTTCCCGCGGGTAATGTATCCCACAATACTGTCACCCGGCACAGGATTGCAGCACTTTGCAATGGTTGTCAGGACATTGTCCATTCCCTTTACAACAATGCCGCTTGTGGAACGTTTTTGTGTCTCAGTGACAGCCAAATCTTCAATTGTCAATTCCTTGCCCGGCTCTTCTGACTGGTTTACTTTTTTTAAAATCCTTGTAAACACCTGATGGACAGAGACTTTATGTGAGCCTATGTTCCTGAAAAGATTGTCCATATTTTCATAATTAAGGTCAGAAGCAACTTCATCAAAAATCTTTGCAGGAATATCTTTAAATGAAAGGCTGTTTTTTCTCAAAGTCTTAAGCATCAGTTCCCGGCCGGAATTATATGATTCCTGCCTTTCTCCTTTGCTGAACCAATGTTTTATCTTAGTTCTTGCTGTTGAAGTTTTAATAATCGAAAGCCAGTCCCGGCTTGGGCCTTTAGGAGTTTTTGAGGCAATTATTTCGACTATATTTCCGTTTTCAAGCCTGTATTCAATAGGTACCATAACACCGTCGACTTTACACCCAATGCAATTATGGCCTACATCTGTATGAATATAATATGCAAAGTCTATTGGGGTTGCCCCTCTTGGAAGATTTATTACTTTGCCTTTTGGCGTAAAAACAAAAATCTCTTCTTCAAAAAGGTCCAGCTTCAATGATTCAAGATAGTCCTGTGGGTCTTTGAGCTCCTTCTGCCAGTCAAGAAGCTGCCTTATCCAGGTTACTCTTTTGTCAAACTCAGTCTGGGCAACTATCCCTTCCTTATATTTATAGTGGGCCGCAATCCCGTATTCAGCAAATTTGTGCATTTCAAAGGTCCGTATTTGAATTTCAAGAGGATCGCCGCGCTGGCCAATAATAGTGGTATGCAGAGCCTGGTACATATTGAATTTTGGATTTGCAATATAATCCTTGAACCTTCCCGGAACAGGTTTCCATATGGAATGGATAATCCCCAGTACCGCATAACAGCTTTTAACGTCTTCAACAATAACCCTGATTGCTATAAGGTCATAAATATCATCTATGTCCCTATTCTGTTTTGAGATTTTATTGTAAATGCTGTAAAAACTCTTGCTCCTGCCGCTGATGTCAGCAGAAATTTTGACTTCGTTTAATTTTTCAGCAACAATCCTTATCGATTCATCTATCTGTACCTGGCGCGCGATGATTTTTTCCTGCACCATTTCTGTTATTTTCGCAAATTGTTTGGGATACAGAACTTCAAAGCTTAAATCTTCAAGCTCGGATTTTAATTTGTAAATCCCAAGCCTGTGCGCAATAGGGGCATATACTTCAAGAGTCTCAATTGCTTTTGAAATCCTTTTTTCCTTTTCCAGAAATGAAATTGTACGCATGTTATGAAGCCTGTCTGCAAGCTTTATAACGATTATCCGGACGTCTTCAGACATGGCAATAATCATTTTTCTTAAGTTTTCAACTTGTTTTTCTTCCCTGCTGGAAAATATTATTTTGTCAAGTTTTGTAAGGCCATTGATGATATTGGCAATTATTTCCCCAAACTCTGATTTAACTTTCTCAAAGGTAAATTCGGTATCCTCAATCACATCGTGAAGGAGAGCCGATACTATTGATGTCTGGTCAAGCTCAATGTCCGCAAGTATTTTTGCAACTTCAAGCGGATGAACTACAAAAGGTTCTCCGGATTTCCTATACTGTGTCTCATGGTATTTTTTGGCAATCTGGTAAGCTTTATTAAGGAGTTTTTCATCCATCTGAGGGTTGTAGGTCCTTATTTTTTCTACAAGCCTTCCGTACAGTGCATCTACATCAAAATTTTTTAGATCTGCTGCGTCCACTGCGCCTGAATCGCCGGAAGATGACAACCGGGAAGTTTTCCCTGCTTCCGGGATTTGCGCTGCTTCATCGTTTATAGATTCTTTTACATGTGTTTGCACATTTTCGCCGATGGAGAGTTCTTTATCAAACATTTGTTCTGCTTCGGCGACTGAGGAAGCTGTTACCTGTATTTGCAAAGTCTTATCACCGGAATTTGGTGCAGCGATATCGTTTTCAGCGCTTGCTGCAACATCTTTTAGTATATCCGAGTTTTCTTCAGTTTTATCTTTTAATGGATTCATATATTTTTATAAAATAAATAAAAACTTTGTTTTTGTAAACATAAAATTATTATTAAAAACGGTAAAACAGCAGATACTTTTTATTTACCGGCAAACTAACTGCCGTCAAATCAAGCAGCTCAATAAAATCTGTATCGTTTAAAAAAATATACGGCTTAAATAAAAATCACAATTTAATCAGATTATATAATATTTATTATTTAATGCATATTTTTAAGCTTTGGATACAAAGCTGTATTATCTTATTTTCATCATATGGGCTTTTTTTCAGTTCAATATTGTATAGGATGTCTAGCTGTAAAAGAGCCATTAGAGCTTTGTCTTTTCGGTTTTTGATTATATAGTTTGTAAAATCAGGATATAAATCGCTGCAGTTAAATATAATAGCTTCAAATTCCTTGCTGCAGTTTTTTAATTTTACTACCATATGCCTGCCATCTTTTAAAAGTCTGGGCTCACCTGTAATTTGACAGAATTTGGTTTGAAAAACAGGTCTGATATTACCTGCTCCAAACGGCTCAAGCCTGCTTATATCTGATGTGAGTTTAAAGTTTATCTCGGAAAAAACTATTTCCGCATCGAAATAATATGCTTTTTCCAAATCTTCTTCAGTAAGCATTTTATTTGCAAGTTTAATCATGGAGGATTTAAAATCTTCAAAATTCTTAAGTTCCATTGTAATGCCGCATGCCTGCTTATGCCCGCCATATTTTTTAAAATAATAGCTTAAACTGCCCAGATTATTATAGAGGTCGAACTTTTCAATGCTCCTTCCTGAACCCTTAAGAATACCTTCCGCCTCTATAAACAAAATAACCGGGATGTTGAATTTCTTTACTATTTCAGACGCGGCAATTCCAAGAACGCCCACGCTCCAGGTATCAGATTTTGCGATAAAAATTTTTTCAGTTGAGGTNNCAGAATTTGATTTTTCCAGTTCATCAATAATAGAGGATACTTCAATTTTAAATATTTCCTCATCCATGTCTGGATTCTCAAGAAGAAGTTTGAGGCTGATATCAGCATTGCTCATGCGTCCGGAAGCATTCAGGCGGGGGGATATAACGAATCCGATATCATAAGTATTAAATTCGTCCTTTTCACCGATTATGCTGCTTATCAGCATATTTAAACCAGGGTTTGCGGAATTCTTTAATCTTTTAAGGCCTTCTTTCACTATTATCCTGTTTTCATCAGTAAGCGGCATAAGGTCTGCAACTGTTGAAATGGCTACAAGGTCAAGAATTGAGTTTAAATAATCCCTGGGTATTGTTTCTTTTTCAGTATCGTCAAGATTTCTAAGTATTTCCATGATGAACTTAAATGTTACACCAGCTCCGCTCAGAAACTTGAAAGGATATTCTGAGTCCGGAATTTTGGGGTTTATGATAATGTAGCTTTTACCGTTGCTATTAGTATTGCCATCAGTGGTTGAGTTGTTGGTATATTCAGCATCTTTTACGGCATTTTTTGGTTTATCTGCAACTACTGCTTCATGATGATCACAAACTATAACATCAATATTATTATCCGGGCTGTATTTTACATATCCAATTACCCCGAACGCGTTTGTGCCGCAGTCAACACAAATTATGAGGTCACTGGTTTTTCTAAAGTTCGCTTCTTTTATAAAATCAATATTTATATCATAGCCGCTTTCAAACCTGCTGGGTATGTGGGAACTGACATTTGCACCGATTTTTTTTAAGAAATTATACATGATAGCAGTACTGACGATTCCGTCTGCATCATAATCCCCGAATACAAGCACTTTCTCACCGGAACGTACTGCACTTATTAATCTTTTAACTGCAGAGTCTATATTAGGGAGTAATTTAGGGTCATAAAGATTTTTTAATGAAGGGTTTAAAAAACTTTCTATTTTTTCCTGTGAATCAAGCCCCCTGTTTGCAAGAAGCTTCAGTAAGACNNCTTATCCAGTTACCGGGATTTGAAAGCGGCTTTGCACTGTCTGTTGGCATTATTACCCGGCAAAATAATATCTATTTTTTATATTTCGGAAATCTGTTATTCCAGGCTACAAGTATCGGCGGCCCAATAAAGATTGATGAATAACTACCAGAGATAATTCCTACAAAAAGACCGAAAGCAAAATCTTTCAATGTTTCATTGCCTACTATAAGAAGCACCACAATAGGAAATAATGTTGTTGCAACAGTCCCAAGAGACCTCACAAGGGTCTTGTTCATGGAATAGTTCGATAAATCAATAAACTTGTCCCTCTTGTTTAAGCGAAGTTCTTCCCTGATCCTGTCAAAAATAACAATGGAATCACTCAAAGAATAGCCAAGAATCGTCAATATAACTGCAATTGTGGTCGTATTGAATTCCCTGTGCGTAATGGCGTAAAAACTTAAAATTACCAGAAGGTCGTGCACAAGCTCAATTATTGCAACAAGCGCAAACCTGACGGCAAATCTTATCCATACATAAATCAGGATACCTGCAATGCTTATGGCAACTGCTATAAGCATATTCCTGGTTATGGTTTTTGAAAAACCTGCTGCTACCTGCCTGTCCTGCACCAAAGGCTTTATAACCCCTATTTTCTTATCCAAAGAATCAAGTATTGCATTTTTTTGCACGTCAGTTATTGGGACAGTCCTAATTATATACTGATCCGGGGCAGTGCTTTGAAGAATTGCTTCTCCATAACCCATGTCTTCCATCGCTTTCCTGACTTCTGTAATCTCTACTGCACTTTTAAACTTTACTTCCATAAGGTTGCCGCCAAGAAAGTCTATGCCGAAATTAAAACCCCTGATAACAAACAGTATTATTCCGGCTATAATCAACGTCAGTGATACTACAGCTGCCCACTTGCTTTTTCTTACAAAGTCAAACCTATAGTTTCTTTCCTCAAGTACTGTCTGTTCTATCACTTTACTGTCTTTTTTGGGGACATTTTTACCGGCTGCCAATTATTTCTCCTTCAAGATTTTTGTATCAATTGATTTTTTGGGGATTCTTACGCCAATGAAACCCGGAGTAATCACACGGGAATTGACAATTAAAAACAATATAGCCCTTACAAGGACAATTGCTGTAAACATACTTATTACTATACCTATAGCAAGCGTTACTGCAAAACCTCTAATCGGNNAGCGCATTCCTGAACCCTTCAGAAAAAGCTACAAACTTACTTTTACCCTTAATCATTTCTTCTTTGATCCTTGCATATATCAGCACATTTGCGTCAACTGCAATACCGATGGTAAGAATAACACCGGCAATTCCCGGAAGTGTAACAGCAGTTTTAAGCGTAGCAAGTATCCCCCAGAAAATTAATATGTATACTACCAATCCAATTATAGAGACTAATCCGAGACCCCTATAAAGCGCTAACATAAACAGCGCCACAAGTATCAGTCCTATTATACCGGCAAGTATACTTGCCCGGAGTGAATCCTGGCCAAGTGTAGGGCCTATTGTCTGGCTTTCCTGTATTTCAAGATTTACAGGCAGAGCCCCTGTCTGAAGAACAAGTGCTATATTCTTAGCTTCATCAAGCGTTCCTATGTTTTCAATTACTGCATCGCCAGATATTGCCGACTGGATCCTGGGAGCGGATTTTACTTCTCCGTCAAGAACAATCGCCAATTGTTTTCCCACATTTTCTGTAGTTATTTTTTCAAACTCTTTCGTACCTTCGGCATTAAACGACATGCTGACTATGATTTTCCCGGCGGAATCATAACCTGCCAAACTTTTTACAAGCTTGTCTCCTGTCATAAGGGTGGGACCCAGTACAGGATTATTATTTTCGTCCATCTTTTCAAGTATTTTAAACTCCAGCTGAGCAGTTTTTCCGATTATTTCGATTGCCTTTTGCGGGTCTGAAACACCCGGAAGCTGAACAATAATATCCCTGTTTAAGTCTCTGGTTACAAGAGGTTCTGATATTCCAAGCTTATCTATCCTGTTTAGGATGATAAGCTCAGCTTTGCTTATTGCTTCATCAGTAATCCCCACAGTACCTTTTTCAACAGGTTTAAGTATTATCTGTGTGCCTCCCTTTAAATCAAGCCCGAGCTTGATGGAGTTCTGGACACCATCTTTGAAAATATAGAATAAACTCACACTGACAATCAACACAAAAACGATTATAACAATAATATTACCAAGCTTGTTTTTCATTTAAAAATCTGTTCCTGTTAAAAGTTTATTAATACAAGATTTATTTAATTAAAGTTTATTCTGTGTGTCGGTTGCACCCTGAGTTGTGACAACTCTTGCAATAGCGCTTTTTGAAATTTTTACATCCACTCCGCCGGCTATTGTAATAATTATATTATCATCTCTAACATCCTTGATTCTGCCGTAAAAACCGCCGATTGTAACTATTTCGTCCCCTCTTTTAAGGCTGCTCATGAGGTCAGTGGTTTTCTTTGATCTCATTCTTTGAGGCCTTATAAGAAGAAAATAAAAAGCAACACCAAGGACTACAAGCCATAACCAAGTGCCGTAATTTGCAAGGATTGCACGCCATCCAGTAGGAGCTGCAGTTGTGGGTGTTGTCACTCCGCCTACGGCAGTTGTAGCGGCTGTAGGGAACAAACCTGTGCATCCTGCCAGGCCCACAAGAAGCCCTACTGCGATGACACTAATGAGGATAATAGAAACTACTTTTTTGGACATTAAATACTCACTTTCAAATACATTGTCTTGATAAATTATGATTAATTAAAATCAAACATTACTATTATTAACATTTTAAAAAAATATGCAATGTTTTTTTATTTTCGTTTATGATTTATTTATAAGATATTTGCTCTTAAATGACTGCCTAAACTGTTCGAAGCGGTCTTCACTGATAGCTTTTCCGGAAGCATTTACAAGGTCAAAAATAAATTGAAGGTTATGTATTGTAAGTAAAATTGCCGACAATATCTCCTTTGATTTGTAAATATGCTTTAAATAAGCCTTGCTGAAATTCCTGCAGGTATAGCAGCCGCAATTTAAATCAAGAGGTGTGAAATCATCTGAAAACTTTTTGTTTTTTATATTGATCTTTCCAAAACTTGTAAAAGCGCTTCCCATCCTTGATATCCTTGTCGGCATTACGCAGTCAAACATATCCACACCATAATATATTGCATCTATTATTCCGAGGGGATCGCCAAGCCCCATAAAGTAAAAAGGTTTTGACCTGTCTATAAATTCAGAAGTATAACCAAGCATTTCCATTGTAACTGTCCTGTTTTCACCAACGCTTAATCCGCCTACGGCAATTCCGTCAAAATCCATTGAAGAAATAGCCTCTGCGCAAAATTTCCGCACCTGTTTTATAAAACCTCCCTGGACGATCCCAAAGACGCGCATCTTATTTAAACCGGGCTTACATTGCTTTGCATTATTTAAGCGGTCTCTTTCCCTTATGGAAATCCCGGCCCAGTCCAGTGTCCTTTCTGCTGCTTTTTTTGTATAAGCCAGGTCATCTGTATAAGGTATGCATTCATCAAGCACCATGCTGATATCTGACCCTAAGTCGGCCTGCATTCTTATTACATTTTCAGGTGTGAAAAAATGCTGTGAACCGTCAATTATCGATTTGAACTCAACTCCCTCGTCAGTTATCTTCCTTATTTTATCAAGGCTGAAAACTTGGAAACCTCCGCTGTCCGTCAGTATATTTTTATTCCAGCTCATAAAATCATGAAGCCCGCCGGCCTTTTTAATGATGTCTATACCAGGCGCAAGGTAAAGATGATAAAGATTGCCAAGAATTATTTCACAGCCCATATCGTGGAGCTGCTGCTGTGTGATGGCTTTTACTGTAGCCTTGGTGCCAACCGGCATAAATACTGGAGTTTTAATTATGCCTCTTGATGTTGTTATCTGCCCAGCTCTTGCAGACGAAGTTTTATCTTTGTGCAGTATATTAAAAAAATCCAAAACCCAAATATCCTTAATCTAATAATATTTTACAAATGCAACATTCACTTATACGGATACATTTTAACTCATCACTTTTATTCCCATAATTCCATAAAAAATGCAACTTTTTGATTAAATATACAGCCGCTTAAAAAAACATTTGACCTCTTAATAAATGAACATGCAGTCTCCAAAACTGAAAAACCTGTAGAAGTTTTTTTTGGCTTCTTCATAGGCATTGATTATGTTTTCCCGTCCCGCAAAAGCGCTGACCATGACAAGCAATGTTGAGTGCGGCAGGTGAAAATTTGTTATAATCCCGTCAACCGCCCTAAACTCATAGCCGGGATAAATATAAAGCGATGTTTTTCCCTCATCTTGCCTTATTGAACCGAATTTTGACATAACTGTTTCAAGCACTCTTACCGATGTGGTCCCGACGGCTATGACCCTCCCGCCAAGCTGCCTGGCTTCCCTTATCTTCTGCGCTTCAGACGCGGCAAGGCAGTAAGATTCACTGTGGATTACATGTTCCTCCACATTTTCTTCTATAATAGGCCGGAACGTATCAAGTCCAATGTCAAGAGTAAGCTTTGCAAAACTTATGCCTATAGCGCTTATTTTCTCCATCAGTTCACTGGTAAAATGAAATCCTGCGGTAGGCGCTGCGGCAGAGCCATAAGTTTTTGCATAAATTGTCTGGTACCGTTCTGCATCGATAAATTCATTTTTTATGTATGGCGGGAGAGGAACCAGGCCATATTTTGCAGTTATTTTCCCTATATCATCACTGAAAATAACTTCAGCTTTTCCATAATCAAGCTTTTTTACCACTTTGTAAAAAAATTCCCCGATGTTTATAACGTCATTTTCTTTAATCCTTTTTGAAGGCTTTAAAAGTACAAGATATCTATTGTCTTTAAGCTTTTCTAAAATGAAACACTCTGTTTTACCTGCGGTTTTCTCCCTGTTGCCGGCCAGTCTGCACTTATCCACTCTGCTTTCATTAAGTACAAGTATATCCCCTTTTTTTAAGTAACTGGCAACATTATAAAAAATATCATGGCTTATGCGGCCCGTTTTTTTATCAAGGAGTAAAAGTTTTGAATGGTCCCTCTTCTGCAGCGGTTCCTGTGCTATGAAACTATCCGGAAGCTCATAGTAAAAATTTTCAAGCCTCATTTTTTAAATGTTCCTGTCAGAAAAGCCTTTTTTCGATGTCTTCATTTTCTTTTTTTGCCTTATTTTCAATTCCCAGATGCTTGAAAGCCAAATCTGTGGCCATTCTTCCTTTCGATGTTCTTTTTATAAATCCGAGCTGTATCAGGTATGGTTCGTAAACATCTTCGACTGTATCGACTTCCTCCCCTATAGAAACTGCAATAGTGCCCACGCCAACAGGTCCCCCGTCAAATTTGTTGACAATCGTATTAAGTATCTTTTTGTCAATGATATCAAGCCCGAGCACATCAATATCAAGCTTTGTCAGCGCACTGTCCGCAATTTTAGCCGTTATCACTCCATCATCATCATACATCATCGCATAATCCCTTACCCTTTTTAACAGCCTGTTGGCTATTCTTGGCGTGCCCCTTGACCTCCTTGCAATTGCTTCAGCGCCATCTTCCGATATTTTCATATCAAGAATAGTTGCAGACCTGCTTATGATGTTTTTTATATTTTCCATACCATAAAAATCGAGTCTCAGGTTGACCCCAAACCTGTCGCGCAGGGGGGCCGCTATGAGTCCTATGCGCGTGGTGGCGCCGATTATTGTAAAGGGCGCTATATCTATCCTTATCGAACGCGCCGATGGTCCTTTGCCTATTATAATGTCGAGCTTGAAATCTTCCATAACGGGGTAAAGGACTTCCTCTATGGCCCTGTTCAGCCTGTGCATTTCATCAATAAACAGTACATCAAATTTTTCAAGATTTGTGAGTATTGCAGCAAGGTCTCCCGCCCTTTCTATTGCGGGGCCGCTTGTTATCTTAAAATTAACGCCAAGCTCATTTGCGATTATTTCAGCAAGGCAGGTCTTTCCGAGCCCTGGAGGGCCTGAAAGAATGACATGGTCAAGCGGTTCATTTCTTTTTTTCGCAGAGCTTATAAAGATACTCAGGTTATCAATGATTTTTTCCTGCCCTATGAAATCAGAGAAATAACCCGGCCTTAGGTTTTTTTCAAGATCGGAATCTTCTTTTTTAAATTTAGGGGTTATATAGCTTGATTCCTCATATTGTCCGCCGGAATCAA
>PMCC01000026.1:48601-48768 GCA_003155275.1 Actinomycetota bacterium
TTCTACATTTCCTTCAATGCAATCTTTAGTATGTCTTCTGTACGTTTCTCAAGTAAAATATTTTTATCAATTTTTTTTAATGCATTATTTATTTCAGGCATGCTGTATCCAAGAATTTTTAATGCCTGCTTTACTTCAGAAATTTTCTCATTTTCTCCGAAAGTCCC
>PMCC01000071.1:0-6125 GCA_003155275.1 Actinomycetota bacterium
CCATTTTATAATTCCTTTCTTTAAAACTTTTAAAGTTAGCTATTTATTGGCTATGGTAGCGGTGATTGGAGTCGAACCAATGACATCACGGGTATGAACCGTGTGCTCTAGCCATCTGAGCTACACCGCCATGTCTAAACATACATTTTATAACAAAAATGAATTCTATAAAAGAAGAATCGAGCTGTCAATAGCGGCCGCACCGAGGTTCATATCAGCTGCCGCCTAAACTATAACTTTTATAAAATGAATACTTTTATAAATCATTTTTTATGCTTTGGTAAAGCCTCAAGACAAAGATGGGATGCATCCAGTAATATATTCACCGATTTGATCCCGCACTCGTTAAAATATTTATAAAAGAATTGCCAAGCCGGAAATAATATGGCAAATCGATTAACCTGGATTCTTTATTTTAAAAAATGGAGCCTGTAATCAGAATTGAACTGATGACCTCTTCCTTACCAAGGAAACGCTCTACCAACTGAGCTATACAGGCTTGCTTTTAAGTTAAACTGCAAAAACCAGGCAACCAGGCTGAAATCTTATAAAAATAAAAATCTTTTAGCCAGGAAAGCATAAATAACACATAATTCTTTCGCAATATGCCTTTAAAATCTGGCTAAACATCAGGCGGTTACGAGGTTGAATGTTTCAATGGGCCTGATTTTTATTATCTTAAAATAATGGTGGAGGAGAAAGGATTTGAACCTATGTAGGCTTACACCGGCAGATTTACAGTCTGCTCCCTTTGACCACTCGGGCACTCCTCCACGTAAAGGATTCATTATAATACAACTATAGCAGAAATATAGCAGAAATTAAAAAAATTTCTGGAGCCGACGGACCGACTTGAACGGACAACCTGCTGATTACAAATCAGCTGCTCTACCAATTGAGCTACGTCGGCAAAAAACATCTGCGAATCAACCGGTTAAAATAAGCAAAAACCAAAAACCGTTTCTATATTAACAGCCTGCATTCGACCGTATAAACAGCTTTGATGCATCCTCATTAAAAGCTTAAACTCAAACTCGGCGCAAAAGACCTTCGACTGGCTACGTCAAATATTCCTGGCTGTTTTTGCGCAGCCATACTAACACCTTGCTCGCAGCCATGTCAATAGCTTACATATTATCCTAATTGACAAACTCCATGTCAAGAAGCATTTTTGGCTTTTTTATTTTTTTTGTTTCAATATTTATTGCTGGCTATTTTTTAGTTCTAAGTTTCTTATACCTTATTTAATTAATATTGCAGCATAATCCTTATTAATCATTTCCGTAAACTTATCATACCCAATCCTGACATCATAACTTCCGGCGGCGCCCGGGCCGACCTGGTATTGGTCAAATATTATTATGAGCGAGTCCGCTGCCAGTACAAATCTTGCATAGTTTTCAGGCATTGAAGGATCGACGCCAGGCTTGATCATGTCTTCCAATGAGTCCATCCCCATCAGGGTGTTTTGCCTTTTAATATCTTCAAAACAATACTCAGAAAGGAATTTGAGATAATCAGAGCCCGGTTTAAAAATATCACTTAATTTTATCTCTTTATTGTTTACCAGGTCATAATTATAGGTGGAGGATACGGTGCTGCCATGCGCCCCGCCGGTAAAAGTATAATTCGTAAATAAAAGGCTTAAAATATTGCCGTTGTAATATTCAACTGAATAATCAGCCTGCAGTGCAAAATTCCATGGAGCATCTGTCGGCATATCTTTAAGAACATCGGAAGTTGAGTCCATGAATTCAGCAATCCAGGGGTCAAGGACGTCTTTAATATGATTGTTTGTATCATTGAAAAGCTCAGAATTTTTATTATCTTCAAAAAACGGATATGAGGCTGTAATCTCTGTTTTGCGCTCCGGCATGTTTTCATAAACAGATTTTCCGGTTATTGTTATGGTTGCGGTATTTTTCATGCTTGCAATTTTTGTACTGTCAAAAGTAATGCTTGCAGCAATATCGTCAAAACTGTCATACCATTGCTGGACTTTTTCCGGTGCGCTCCCCTTTAGTAATTCTTTATAAAGAGCATCGATTTTACCCTGGCCCCACGACTGGACCCCCGGGCAATCCTTGTTATCATTGACCAGGTAATCCGAAAGGTATCCCTCAAATGTATTTATATCACCCTGTAAAACAACCAGGTACTGAAACTGGTCGTCATAAAAAACCATTACTCTTTCAAAACATACGTCACAGTCCGAACGGGAAAAAACCATAAACTCCTTTAAAAACCTGCCTTCAATATTGAGGACTTTTTGAGCCGGTTTATATGAATACTCAATATCGGCGCCGAATTTGCCTTCCTTAAGTGCATCAACATCTTCCTCTATATGCTTTTTGTCAAAATAATAATAACCGCCGCCGTCTAAACTGTCCTGACGCTGTCTCATTACTGAAAGCTTTAAATTACCCGTACCTGCGGCAGTAAATACGTTGGAAGAAAGGGTTAGTTTGTTTGCCGGATATTGAAAAGCAAAACTGCTGTCCTCGCCGATATAGGTTATAAAAACAGCCTCTTTATTTGCATCCTGTGCTCCGGAAGCATTTTGTGAATCATCTGCCGCACCGACCTGTGCTCCGCTGCCGCTGCCGGAATTGTCAGGCGCGCCGATTGCCTTCCCGCCATTGTCGCTGCCATTGCCGGCAGCGCCATTATTGTCCTGGCTGGTGCCATTCTGCGCGCTGCTGTTATCAGGCTGGCCCGCTGAAGCGCTGCTTTGGGCATCAGTTGATTTGCCTGAAACAAGGAATAAGCCTTTGCAGCCCTGCAATGCAAAAAGCCCTGCAAAAACCATTGCAAAAACAATGATATTTAAGAAAGGCTTGCCCATATTTTTAAATCTCTTCATTTTTTTTAAGCTTTCTNNTACTTCATATTAAAATGCCGTCGACTGATTTTAATATTTTTTTAATCACCTATTAATATTCAGATTCATCATGGACTTATTATACTCCAGTCTTTATAAAATATTCCAAAATAACTATAATTACATTGTAGAATTAAATTGGCCAGGGTCGGGCAGTATCGCTAAAAAAAGTGTCGTGTTTGGCAATAAGCCGGGTTGACAGGCGCACCCATTGAAGTTTCAGGTACTATCAATAAAAGGAGCATTCTATGTTTGATAAAAATATAAGGCAGGCGACTGTAGCGGGAAGTTTTTACCCCGGTAATGAAGGAGCACTTTCAGGCATGGTGACAAATTTCCTAAAAAGCGCAGTCAATGAAGCATTACCGGATATTATAGGGCTGGTGAGTCCGCACGCTGGATATATTTATTCAGGACAGGTGGCTGCATGCTCCTACAAACAAGTCAAAGGAAAGAAATATGAATCAGTAATTATAATCGCACCTTCACACTCAGAGTATTTTGATTTCAATTCTGTTTTTAACGGCCGGGGTTACCGGACACCTCTTGGAATTGCAGAAGTGGATACAGAAAGAGCCGAAAGGCTTGCTGGCAATGCCGCATATAAAAATTATATCAAATTGTCGGATTTCGGCCACAGACACGAACATAGCCTGGAAGTCCAGCTGCCTTTTCTGCAAACAGTTTTTGAAAATTTAAAAATAGTGCCTGTTGTCATGGGAAGACAGGATAAAAAAAGTATTGAAAGCCTAGGCAGTGCAATCGGAGCGACCTTTAAAGGTGAAAAGATTCTGGTTATCGCAAGCACTGATTTATCCCATTATCACGACTATAATACTGCAGCAGCGCTTGACGCATTGGTTATAGATTATATTAATTCTTTTGATCCTATGCGATTTGCAGGAGCAGTGTCTTCTGAAGAAGTTGAAATGTGCGGCGGCGGACCGGTCGCTGCTGCCATGATTGCTTCCGGGATGCTTGGCGCAAACAGTTCAAAAGTCTTGTGTTATAAAAATTCTGGAGATACCGGCGGCGATAAAAGCGCCGTAGTGGGTTATTTGTCTGCGGCATTTTATAAAAAATGAAAGGATGAAAAATGGCAAGCCTTCAATTAAATACTGAGCAGAAAAAGACCCTGATTGATATTGCAAAAGAGACAATCAAGTCAGCAGTAAACAAAAAAAACATTCCTGATTTTAAAATAGGCGATCCTGCGCTTAACCTGAAATGTGGGGCTTTTGTCACTATACACAAAAATGGAAACCTGCGTGGATGTATCGGCCATATCATAGGGACCACCGCGCTTTACAAGACTATAACGAAAATGGCTGTAGAGGCAGCTCTTCACGACCCGCGCTTCGGGCCGGTTATGCCGGGAGAACTAGGTGATATAGACATTGAGATTTCTGTACTGTCCCCCTTTGAAAAAATATCAGATATAACAGAAATCGAGGTTGGCGTTCACGGGCTCTTTATAAAGAACGGTTATTACCAGGGTCTGCTTCTTCCACAGGTGGCCACAGAATATAACTGGGACAGGAAAGAATTTCTTGAGCATACGTGCCAGAAAGCAGGCCTGCCCAGGGATTGCTATATGAGGGAAAGCTGTGAGATCTTTATTTTTTCTGCTACAGTCTTTGGAGAGAAAGATTTAGCGTCTGACTGATATTTCTAAATTTTAATCGCCAGACTGATTCTAAATAACAATCTATACAGTTCTATTACAATTTTGTTGTACCCGTACCTGTATTGATTGTATCAGATTTATCCGGGGTGGAATCAGTGCCGTTAACAGAATCTTTGATGGAAGTCTCTATGTCCCTGATTTCCTTTTTTGCTTCATCAGTAGCTTTTTTGGTTGTGCTCCTGAAATCACTGATCGCCTGGCCAAGAGATTTGCCGATTTCCGGCAGTTTTCTGGGACCAAAAATTATAAGCGCAATTACTAAAATTATTATAAGTTCCTGCCAGCCAAGTCCAAACATTTCGGTAAACCTACCTCTCTTTAAATTGCCATACTAATTAACTGCCCTATTAATTAACTGCCTTGCTAATTAGCTGCCATATTAATTGACCCGCAATACCAATATATTAAAATAATCTTGCAAATAGAAGTGCAAGTTCATATAAAAGGATCATGGGGACCGCAAGCACTCCCATAGTAACAGGACTCCAGTCCGGAGTTACTATTGCGCACAAAAGAAGAATCACTATATATATAACCCGCCATTGCTTCCTTAACTGTGCAACATTAATAATACCCGCTTTGATTAAAAAAAGCAAAACCAAAGGCATCTCAAACAATATTCCGGCGCCGATTAAAAACCAGCCGATAAAGCTGACATATTTATTTACAGAAAGAATCTGTGTAAGCCCGGTGCCCTGGCCAAGAAGCCACCTTACCGCGACAGGTATCATCAGCTTATAGCAAAATGCCACACCTCCGGCAAACAGGATAAAAAACACAATTGTCAAAGCGCTAAGATTTTTCCTGATCTTTCCTGAAAGCGCGGGCCTTATAAATATAATTATCTGGTAAACCAGTATCGGTATTGCCACAGCTGCCGCCGCAAAAAATGCGAGCTTTACATTTACAAGAAAAGGCTCGGTTACTTCAAGGAATACAAGCTTCTTATTCGCAAGGGGAGCGGTAACAAATTCCAGTATCTTTACATGGTAGATGTATGCAGGTATAAATGCCACCGCAAAAACAATAAGTACTATGATTATTCTTTTACGCAGCTCCTCAAGATGTCCGATAAAAGACATTTCCTTTTCAGGGTTTTTGCCGTCAGGCTCTGCCTGGCTGCCGTTTACAGATTTATTTGCTTCATTTTCATTGCCCTTGTCTTTGCTGTCATTTTCCGGCGTGGGTTGCGTTATTTTTCTCTTAAATAAGCCCATATTTATAATAAATAATCCATATATTAAATAATCCCATTTTACTTCTTCACTGCAGGCTGCGGTCTGTCCGTTTTGATTCTTTACATCTTAAACATTCATTCGCCAGGCATTTGTTTTTAGCATCGGCTTATAAATCGCTGATTAAATCGCCTTAACCTTTGCCTTTATCATCTTCAATGGCACTTTCCATAGCGTCTTTTTTAATATCATTTATGGTTTAATTTATGACGCTGCCTTTAAATACTGCTCTTAACAAATCTGCTCTTTCCTGTCCTTCAGTTAACCTTGGCTGGGACAAGTCTTCAATATAAATGGTCTTCATGACAGTATTTATATGCTT
>PMCC01000071.1:6180-17232 GCA_003155275.1 Actinomycetota bacterium
CCTTGGGACTTTAACATTTTTATCTCTTCCTCATATTTCTGCATATCTTTTTCCTGCTGCGCCGCATCAAGAGTATTTATCGGGGCCGATCCTGCCCTGTCAGCTGTTGCCCAGTCAGAAGAAGGCCCGAAAGTATTGGCGCCTAAAAAAGCAAATTTATATCCCTCTATATCAAAAGTTGCCGGTTTTTGTGAATCTTCAAGATTTCGCCCGCCTCCAAAATAGGCGATGCCTTCCTTATCATAAACATCAAGGGTGTAATCAAACCATTGGCTGCCATAATCATTGAGGTGATTGCCTGTAAGTTCAAGTACATCTGTATCTATATATTTAAGAAGCTGCATATATTCAGGCTTGCTGCAGAAAACCATGGTATTGGGCCTTGCCGCATAACAATCCTCGACAAAGGATACTTCATTGCTTATATGGGTAATGTCGGCATCAAGCAAGGTATCCCGGATTTTTTCTGCAGGATATAATACGCCGTTTTTATCCATCCTGTCTGCAACCTGCCGGGTCAGCGCGGTTACCCCGGTCATAAGGATTGAAACCATATCATCTTCAGACCTGTTCGAAAGTCCGCCGCTGTCTAAATTTGCATCCAGGATCTTCTTAAAATTATCATCGACCAAATTATTTGCTGTCTTTACCGTTATGCCGCCGGCCAAAGGGTATTGCTCATAGGTGGTATTTTTATCAAGAACAGATTTTCCGTCAATGTTTAATACCTTATATTCCTTTTCTATTTGGTCAAAAGGGATTATCGATAAAACATTGACATCTGCAGTAACTGCCGCTTTTATTTCACTGTTTTCTTTTACAGTTAAGTTTTTAACCTTGCATTCCCCTAAAATCAATGTTAAAACCTCAAGGGTTTGGCTGCTGAGCACAAGATTTGCCGGAATCTCGTTTCCTTCGATATCCTTGACAGTCTCCCTGCTGCCTTCCCAGAAACTCTTTAAATCAGCCCAGGAAATTCCTTCTATTAATGAATAAAATGACACCACAGGCGCAAAATATAATGGGCCCTTCAAGCGGCCGTTTTCTTTTGCAGGTACAAATTCAAAAATCAGGTCAGCACCGCTTTTTTCATAAACATATTCAAAACCCGCAAATGTTCCCGCTGCAGTCCCGCTGTCAACACTGCTGCCGGTTAAATTATCGCCGGTGCTGCCCGATATATTATTGCCCTCACTGCCCGAAGTATTTGCTCCCATATAATCATCAAAACTTTTTTGAAAACAGCTGACAAGCTTATTGGCTGTATAAGTTGGAATTGCCGGGTCCACATATATTTTCAGCATAGCCGGGATTGTAAGATTAGTTTTTTTTTCGTTAGAAGAGTTTTCGCCAGGAGAATTTTTATCCGAAGAATCTGCGGCGCTGCCGCTTTCTAAAGAACCATCCGGTACGTCTTTCTGATTGACAGTTTTACCAAAATCAGCCGCCCGCCTTAAAATATTACTGAAAACGCCGCAACAGCCCGTGCAGGAAGCGATGAGGATAAATAATATTAACACAAATGCGGCGATGCTGTAATTTTTTGTTTTCATTATATTGACGATTAAACCAGGTAATTTTACAACCTCAAATTGTGAATACTAAAATAAAAATAAAAATTATGCAAAAATAGTTTATTTTTTAAAGAAAACTTTAATAAATTTATATTATTTTATATTTTTTTTAAGCTATAATTATAACAACAGAGATTCAACAGCGGTATTTATGGGAATCAGCAGTTTAATAAAAGGCACAATATTTTTTCAGTTTCAAAACATGAAGAAAGTTGTTTTTTATAATACCAAAGGTGGAACCGGAAAAACTACCATGTGCTACAACTATGGGTGGTATCTTGCCGAAAAAAGAAACAAAAAAATCCTATTTTTAGATTTTGATCCGCAGATAAACCTGGTGCAGTCTTTTAATTTTACAAAACAAGCAAAGGAATTCAACTTTGAAAAGTTTATTTTAAAATATCTGCATAAAGAGCCTGTAAATTTCGCGGATTATCTTATAAAAATAAATGACAATATCGATCTTCTTCCTTCCTCAAATAACATTTCCCTCCTTGAAGAATATCTGACAGATTATCTTCTTGAAAGAACTTTTCAGGACAACAAGTTGTATCAGGCAATAAACAGGAATAAGATTATCAAAAATATACTGAATGAACATATTGGGGATTACAATTACGATTATATTTTAATTGATTCCCAACCAAATTATTCCCTTCTTTCAACGACATCCATAATTTTTGCAAAAAACATTATCGTGACTTTAAAGCCGGAAATGTTTTCCTTTATTGACATCAAATACTTGATTAAAATAATTGATAATATCAATTCAAAATTTCAAACAAACGCCAAAATTGTATGTATTATGATAAATGCATACGAGAGAAGGAAAAAAATTGCCGCTGTAATTATAGATAAACTGGAAAATACATATGGAAACAGTATTGTTATCCTGAAAAAAAAGATACGGTATCTTTCACAATACCAGGTATCGATATCTTTAAACAAAGAACCTGTTTTTATTACATTCCCGGGTTCTGAAGCTTCTGCAGAGTTAATTGAGGTCTTTGAAGAGATGGACAATTTGGTTGATAATCTGGATTAGGATTACTATTCTTTGCAAAGAGGATTAATTATTAAAGCAGATATGGTCTTATAAATAAAATACTTCTTATTAAGTATTTTTTAAAAAGGTATTTTATAAAATTTTTCGTGAAATGGTTTATTATTTAAAAAAAAATAAGGGGGGTTACAGTGGCATTTCTAGATGCAGAAAAAGGTTATGTTTCTGAAGGAGAGGTCAGAACTCTTCTTACCATTGTCGGCGACAGGGCAAGAATCGATGGTAAGTTCAAAATCTCCAAATCCATTGATATAGATTGTGAAATAAAGGGGCAGCTGGAAGTTAATGGTCAGCTTATCATTCAAAAAAATGGATTTGTATCAGCAGATGTAAAGACTATTGACGCTGAAATCATTGGAAAATATGAGGGCAATATGTCAGCATCAGGAAGTGTGGAAATAAAAGAAACGGGTATAGTATCAGGGAACATTAAGACTGATTGCCTGATAATAAATAAAGGCGGCATATTCAGCGGCAATGTAACCGGAATCTCCGAAGGAAGCGACGTTTCCAAAAAAAAGAAAGGCAAATCTGTTTTAGAAGAGAAAACAGCTAAGGATTCACCTTTTGAAGAAGATGAGGATAATTATAAAATAGACTATGGCCAGTCAGTTGACCTGTCTTCCGGCCAGTCTGCCGATAATGATGAGGATGATGATTCCAAACTGACTTTATAGAACATAAAATAAGCAATAGTAATTTTGCGATTTTGTTTTCTTTGTTTGATAATATTCTTACATGCCTGTAGTGCATGTCTGGATAATAATCATTTTTATGTTGATTGTCATATACGTATGTCTGTTTCCCTGACCGGAATTCTCGTTTGAAAATCCTGGTTTGTATGGGGTTGTATATGCAGGGGATTTGCAACGTTTTGGGTTTGCGGCTGATTTTGCACAGGTTTGATAAAAGGTTTGTCTGCTGCGATCTTGAAAATATCCTGGTTTTCAGAAATTATTATCTGGCCCTTAAACAGCCCGCCTTTTGCTACCGTCAGCTGAGCGTCTTTCTGGACAAGATTTCCAACAAATTTGCCTGTAGCAGTAATCTCGATTTCACCGGAAACAATCATCTCACCCTTAAAACTTCCGGCAATTATCGCATTGCTGGTATTTATATTTGCTTCTACTTTGCCTTCCCTGCCTATTATTAATTCATTTTCAGTAATAACCTCACCAGACACTTCCCCGTCTATGCGGGTAGAACCTTTTGAATATAATTTACCCTCGATTTTTACACCTTCGGCAATAATCGTTAAGGTCTTGCTTCCAGGTGACTCCATTTTATTTTTTAAAAGCACTTTAAGTTCCTTTCATTAGAAGAAATCAGGCAAAAATACGTGACAGAATTATTTGACTTAATTATTAAACTTAAAAAAAAGACATTAAGTATTCTAGTTTATATAAGTTTTATTTACAAACATTTTAAGACTTAATTAAAAAACCCGATTTTTAATATCTTAGAATTTTCAAAGGGCTTATGCCGACCCCCTGCCTATGTCAGTTCGATATTGCCCCAAAGCCCTATTTGGTCTTCCTTGATTATAAGAAGCCCATCGATGCCCCGGCAGTTCCTGAAATGTTTAATGCTCTTTAAAATATCATCCTTGCAGGAAATGCTGTTTGCTACTGCGGTTGCAGCCGCATCGGCAGTAATGGCAGATTTTGACAAAACCACAGCAAGGTCGCACTTGCCAAGGCTTAAAGAATGGCCAAAGGTACCCGAAGACGCGCAAACTCCGCAAGGCATATTTTCGGATTTTATCCTTATTGAGATACTATCTTTAAAATATTTATTTTTTACATAAATTCCAAGTATCCGGTCTTTTTTTGACCTTAAATAAAGATCGCCCCCATTTTCAATTATCAGGCTGCCGCAATACTTATTCATTTTTTCTGCCAGGAACTCATTTACGGTCCCTGCCACAGCCGCCATCGGGCCTACATTAAACTTGGAAGACAAAAGGCACATTTTCTTTATTATTTCAGGATAACCGGGCTTAATGCTGACAGGGGAAAGACTCTTTAAAAATGCGGGATCCTCCTTAAAACATCCATGCAGAAAGCAGTAGATCTCTTTTAGGGGCTCTTCTATTAAACCGGCAATGTCTTTATCACTGCTTAGCAGCAAGTCAGAATAATGGTATGTTATCTTCCAGTTATATTTTTCCCCTGTTTTAACATTGTTTCTGTAAATATTCCTGTCAGAATCAGGCGCCAGGCTGCTGCTATTTTCTACCGATATTTCCATAATATAAAAAAACCAGAAAAATGAGAACAAAATATATAACAACATTTACTGACATTACCAGCCACGGATTTGTCAGCCATGAATTAAGTGACGCTTCCCTAAAAAGAAAATGAGTTAAAATAAGCACAGGTATCAGAAAAACTGTTGATACTACTGTCAGTATAAGAGGGTTTTTAACTTTTGGGTTCATGGACATTTTTTGGTTCCTCCAATTTTTAATAAAAATGTTTTCCTTCAGTAAATTATAAAACAGGCATTAAAAATTAACCAGATATGTTTATTGAAAAAATCCAAAAGAATAGTATTATAAAACACATGGCAAAAACAATTGAAGAAATTAATGAAAAAATAAAAAAAGGCTGCGTAGTCGTTTTGAGCGCTGAAGAAATAATCGGTTACACTGCTGAGCACGGAGTTAAAAAAACTGCAGCGGCTGTGGATGTGGTAACAACCGCAACTTTTGGGCCAATGTGCTCAACCGGCGCATTTATAAATTTCGGGCATTCGGACCCGCCCATCAAGATGCAAAAAGTATGGTTAAACGATGTGTCCGCGTATGCCGGCATTGCCGCAGTGGATGCTTATATCGGGGCAACCGAGCTTTCAGAAACAGAGGATATGAAATACGGCGGAGCATATGTAATACAGGATTTAATAGACGGCAAGGCAGTAAAGCTCAGGGCAATATCTTATGGCACTGACTGTTACCCCAGAAAAGAAATCGAGACTTACATAAGTCTGGAAAATCTCAACCAGGCTTTTCTTTTTAATCCGAGGAATGCTTACCAGAACTATGCAGCGGCAACCAACTCTTCATCCAGGATTATTTATACATATATGGGAAAGCTTATGCCTAATTTCGGCAATGTGACATATTCAAGCGCAGGACAGCTGAGCCCGCTTCTAAATGATCCTTACTTAAGGACAATAGGGGTCGGCACAAGGATATTCCTGGGGGGAGCACAGGGTTATGTCGCATGGCAGGGCACACAGAACAATCCCGGCAGGGAAAGGCTTGCCAATGGCACTCCAGTTGGGCCTGCTGGTACACTCGCTTTAATTGGGGACCTTAAAAAAATGGATTCAAGATATCTGAGGGCGGCAACATTTCACGGCTATGGAATCACTATGTATGTCGGCGTCGGAATAGGAATTCCCGTTATCGATGAAGAAATGGTAGAATTCCTTAGAGTATCAGATAAAGATATCTATACTGAAATTTATGATTATTCTGTGGCCCGGCGAAGCAAACCTTCATATGGGAAAGTCAGCTACCAACAGCTTAGAAGCGGTACAGTAAACATCAAAGGTAAGAAAATCCTTACCGGTTCGCTTTCAAGTTACAGCATTGCAAGAGAAATTGCGCAATTATTAAAGCAATGGATACTTGAGGGGAGTTTTACACTTACCAGCCCTGTCACTTTTTTGCCCTCGGAAGAAAAAATAAATCCGCTTAATGTGAAAAGCAGGGAAGAAATTTAAAAGGCAGCCATATAATTTTTCAGGCAGGTTGGAGATTTGAAAAACTTCCGCAAAACTCTTTAAGGCGCAGCCTTAAATTTTAAAAAGGGCAGGCAATTTTAAAAAACTTTTAACGGGGAAATCTTTAATGGTGACTAAAAGGTTAGTTCTTACTTTTCCGGAAAAAATTGTGACCAAGCCTATCACTTACAGGCTTGTAAAAGACTATGACCTTGCTTTCAATATTCTAAGGGCAGAAATAACCGCAGATATCGAAGGGAAGATATTAATAGAAATCCAGGGTTCAAAAGAGCACCTTGACGAAGGAATAGCTTATCTGCAGGGCGAAGGAATCTCTATCCAGGACGCATCCAGGGATATTATTCTTGACAAGGAAAACTGTGTAAATTGTGGAATTTGCGCTTCTCTTTGCATGACACAGGCGATGGAAATGGATAAAACCAGTTTTGAGCTTATTTTCGATAAAGATAAATGTATCCTCTGCGGTTTTTGCGAGAATTCATGTCCTGTCGGAGCAATCCGGCTAAGGATTTAATTCAACCATAAATCAAAGTACATTAACTGTAAATTAATTTAATTTTAAACAAATTATCAGTAAATTATTATAAACTAAAGCAAACCAGCTGCAAATTTAGCCGGTATTATAGATATCAGGTATTAATTCAATGCGTCAAATTCTTCTTTTGATGCGCCGCAGTCCGGACAGATCCAGTCTGCCGGCAGATCCTCAAAGCTTGTCCCAGGTTCCACTCCATTGTCAGGATCGCCGATTTCCGGGTCATAAATATAACCGCAAACACTGCACTCCCATTTTAGCATGCCTTTTCCTTTCAATAAAATAAATGATTTTAATATTTTATACCAATTAAAAAATGCATAAAAGAGTAAACTATAATAAAATTAAGATGTGGTCAGCATAGAGAATCTTAAAAATAAAAGAATAACACTAGAAAAAATAGTTTTAAGAAGAATCAGAAAGAGTGATCTTGCCGCTTGTGTCAGGTGGCTAAGTGATCCGGAAGTTACAAAGTTTTTAAGTGACAGTGTCAAGAATGTGACTGAGGAACAGGAGCTGGAATGGTTTAACTTTGTTGATTCTTCCGTAAACGATATGGTTTTTTCATTGATTGCCAGAGAAGACCGCACCCATATTGGGAATTGCGGATTGCATAAAATAGACTGGCACCAAAAAACGTGCGAGTTTGGCATTTTTATCGGAGATAAAGGTTACTGGAATAAAAATTACGGCACATTTGCAACTAAAGCCATCGTTGGTTTTGTATTTAAAAAATTAAAGTTTGATAAAATCAGGCTCCAGGTTTATGAATATAATCACAGGGCAATAAAAGTTTATAAAACCTGCGGTTTTGTTATGGAAGACATATTGAAAAAAAACCATTTATATAACAATATCTACTGGGATACTTATGTTATGGAATATAAGAACGGTGATTTGGTAAAATGAGTCTATACGCAAGCAGAAAGCCTGTATCCGGCGGTGCAATTGTTTTTACCGTTCTTTTTTTCCTTGTCTTGGGCGGCGCCGGCTACCTGTTTTCCATTGACAAAGGAAAGTTCTGGGACTACCTCCCATTTATTTGCATACCTTCGCTTGTTATAACTTTAATCCTTCTTATCTTCTACTTTATAAAACGAAATTCCTCAGGTTATATTTTTACCATTTTTTTCTTGGTATTTTTATGCGGGATGATCCTGTCAAGTATTTTTGGGCCCTTTGCGCTTATCAACTCTGCAACCGAGGATTATTCCGGCAAAAATTATACGGGAGCAATCACAAATTATAAAAAACTTCTCGATACTTACCCTAACTCCAAATATGCAAAAGAAGCGCTTGTAAATATTTCCGACAGTTATTACCGCAATGGAAGCTATAGCGATGCAATTTTCTATTATGAAAAATCAATCAATGACAAAATCATTGATGGTGAAACCCTGGATATTAAAAAAATCTTTGCGGATTCTTATTTAAAAATTGCGGATTCTTACTATGCTGAGAAAGATTATTCAAATGCGGGTGAATATTACTGGAAATCTGCGGGCTATTTCGAACAAATACTTCAAAAGTATCCCGAAACAAATGATGCCTTTATAGCAAAATATAAGACCCCCGAATACCTTTTTAAGGCCGCGGATTGTTTAAAAAATGAAAAAAACTGGGTGGATTCCGAAGCTATATTAAAAAATATTATCGATAAATATCCCGAGAGTGATTTCTCTTTAAAATCTTATAAAGTGCTGTTTGATATTTACATAGGCAAGGCGCAGGATATTAAGGAAGCCGGTGATTTCAGGAATAGCGTCATTGAGTTTTTTAAAATATATGACCTGGGCGACGATTTATTGAATTTGGTTCAATCTGAAATCAATTACAGCCAAAATAATTTACTTGCCAGTATTCCGCCGAACATTTTAATCCAGGCTGCAAATGATTTTTACAAGCTGGCGGAGTATAAGAAGTCCCTGATAGTATATGATTATTTACTCGCAAATTATCCTGAAAATGAGTTTATGGCCGCTGATAATCTTGTAAATATAAAAATAAGTACCATAAGCGAAAAACCTTATAATTCCATACCTGAATTTACCGCAGCAGGAAGTTTTGCAAAAAACGGTAATTCTAAGGTCGCCTTGGACAACAGGACAGAATTTAATCTTACTGTATACCTGGGAGGGCCGGAAAACCGGGTTGTAAGGCTGGAAAAGAAAACAAAAGCTGAAGTGGAGATTATTTCCGGTGACTATAAAATAGTTGTAGAAATACAAAACCCTGAAAACAGCCTGCTTTATGGCGAAACTTCTTTTGAAGACGGAAAAAAATATAAGGACGTCTTTACATTAACTGCTAAATAATCTTAAAACTACCCTGATATTTAAAATGCATCAGAGTCCTTTCAGGCTCTGGTCGATAAGAGTTTTTATATTGTCATCAACGTAAGTCCTGACACTGCTTTCGTCTGTTTCGCGGCTGACTATAAGGCTTGTTTCAAGGTCTGCAATAAGCTTTACAAGCATAATCTGCCCCTCGTCAAGATTTGCCGATATCCTGTTTTCATCATATGACTTAAACTGCTGTGAAAATTTATCCATAAATGAATTGAATTTATCAAAAGAATCTTTTAATGGCCCGACAAATGCAGATTTCTGCCAAAACCATTTCCCCTTGTTTTTTGAATTATACATATTAAGAAGCCCAAAAAGATAATAAATATCAGTACCGGCTTTATTGGCTATATAGTTTATAATATACATCCTCCTTGATATGACCGATACTTTTTTTAATTTTACGATGTCTAGCATTTCTTTCCTTTTTCTTTAACTTTTTATGTTTAAATATTTTTTTGTTTTACCAATAACTGATAATCTAAAATCGAAGGTTCTGGACTGGCCGATTTTAATATTATTTATAATTTATTGCTTTCAAGGTTTTAAAAGATGCAATAAATATTTACTTAGGTAATTATACTAAATTGTTTTAAAATAAAAATTAAAAATTAAAAAAATAAAAATATTTGCTGTTATAAAACCTGCCAGACTTTGCCCAAAAAAGTCTTTTTAGGAATCTGGCATAATAAGTTTTTTAAATCTATCCGGATCTTTTAACACAAATCTTAAATACTTTTCTTTTGCATTTGAAATCCCTATCCTTGGGGTCTGTAAAATACTTGATTCGCCCGGAATAAGCCCCAATTCATTTATTGTTAAACCAACAAGTGAATTACCGCCATTAGTAAGGTCTTTGCCGTTTTCACCAAGGCTTATGCAGAAAGCAGTTGTGAGTTTTCCTGGTCCATTTGCAATTTTTTTTATATCTGTGGTATTTCTTCGCAAGCACATGATATCTGTGCCGTTTACTGGCAGCACCGCCCTTATCAGCACAGCTCCTGGAACATCTTCTCTTTCAGTTACTGCATTCAGCATGTGATACATGCCATAGCAAAAATAGATATAGGCAATACCTGCTCTGCCAAACATAATATTTGCTCGCGGTGTCCTTCCACGGAATGCATGGCTTGCAGGGTCATCATAGCCATAGTAAGCTTCTGTTTCTGTAATAATACCGCTTAGTAGCAGGTTTTCTTCTCTTTTAACAAGTAATTTCCCTATAAGATCTTTTGCAACAACAGCTGTATCCCTGGAGTAAAACCCTCTGTCTAATATTTTACAGTTGCATGAATCAGTAGCCCTGATTAAATACATAGATTTTTACTATTGACTTAAATCAATATCCATTATCATGAAAATACAATTTAAATACTTTCCTGCATCAACAACCAACGTTTAAATCCACAGGTATTCAATTATTAAAAGTAAAAAAATCACCGCAAGATAAGGGCTGGAGAGTTTAAATAAAACCCATGCCAGGCTTTTGGTGTTTTTTAAAACTAGAAGAATACTTATTATAATTATCGCCAGCCCTGACAAAATCGATATGCTTATGTATAAGAGGCTTAAGTTGAAAAAAAACCCGATAAAAACAGACAGAAAAACCAGCATGAAATTCAATACTCCTAATAAGACAAATACTTTCTTGCTGTTCCATATCACCGGAAGCATCGGCACTGAAGCCTTTTTATAATCCTCTTTATAAAAATAAGCCAGGCTCCAGATATGCATTGGGGTCCAGATTATAACAAGCAAAAACATTATAACTGCAAGCAGGTC
>PMCC01000067.1:0-165 GCA_003155275.1 Actinomycetota bacterium
CAGAAGCTCGGCATAGAAGAAGAATTTATTTTTTATTTTAAATAGAAGAGAGTGCAAATTTTATTTGACATATATTGAATATAGTGTTAACTTATCGGTTTACGCTTTCTAATCAATATTCAATCAGAAGAAAAATTATAAAGATTGGAGAATTGTCGTGAGACA
>PMCC01000067.1:229-7620 GCA_003155275.1 Actinomycetota bacterium
CCGGTCTCCAAAACCGGGTGTTGGGGGTTCGAGTCCCTCCAGCCCTGCCAATTACGCGCATGATTTGTGAATTTTTAAGGTAAACAAAATATAAGGTTTAAAAACTAAAAATAAGAGAACATAAAAATGGCAAAAAAGAAAGTACCTTTTAAGTATAAACCAAAGGCAATAATGGAAAGGGCAGCTAAAGACAGGAAAGCGCCGGTTGCTCCTCCAAGGAAGAAAGTTGACTGGAAGCAGTTAATAAAATCAATTCCAAAGAAAATTGCCAAATTTTTCAAGGATGTGGTGCATGAGCTTAAAAGAGTAACCTGGCCAAACAGGAAAGCTCTGCTGACATATACTGTGGTTGTGTTTGTGGCGCTGGCATTTTTTTCCGTTATTATAGGGCTTTTTGACTTTTTATTCTTGCAGCTTATAACACTGCTGGCGGGGATAAAGATTTAGCAAAAACACGCCGGGTAAATAATTAAGCTAAGTAAACAGCAAGTAAAAAATATAACCGGTGAAATAAAAGTTTTAGATATTGGTGATAAATAATGAGACCAAGATGGTATGTTATTCATTCCTATGCAGGATATGAAAATAAAATAAAAGCAAACCTTGAGCATCGTACCGAATCGATGAATATGGGTGACAAGATCTTTGAGATCTATATTCCGCGTGAAGAAGTAATGGAGATTACCGGCGGCAAAAAGCATATTTCATCAAAGAAAGTTTTTCCGGGGTATTTGCTGGTAAAAATGTTTCTTGATGATGACAGCTGGTATGTTGTTAGAAACACTCCCGGGGTTACCGGCTTTGTCGGGAGCGGGGACAAACCTTCTGCGCTTGGTGAAAAAGAAGTTGCAAGGATAATGAAAAGTGAATTATCTGGGAAGCCAAAGCCAAAGACCGACTTTGAAATCAGCATGCCGGTGAAAGTAATTTCCGGCCCGTTTGCAAATTTTGACGGCGCGATTAACGAGATCAACCTGGACCAGGGGAAGCTGAAAGTATTTGTAAATATTTTCGGACGACAGACTCCTGTAGAGTTGAATTTTGACCAGGTATCAAAAATTTAATTTAAAGCCAGATTTAATTAATCAGCAAGCAATTAATTAAGCTTGTTGAAATATTCTCAGGTATATGTATAATAGAAAAGTTTTATTTTAATACAGAGGAAATAAATGGCAAAAAAGATTATAGCATTAGTTAAACTACAAATAACTGCAGGGCAGGCTAACCCGGCTCCTCCCGTAGGGCCCGCTTTAGGACAGCACGGTGTAAATATAATGGAGTTTTGCAAGACTTTCAATGAGAGGACAGCAAAAGATACGGGTACTATCATCCCTGTGGTGATAACAGTTTATGCGGACCGTACATTCAGTTTCATTACAAAGACCCCGCCTGCAGCGGTTCTTATAAAGAGCGAACTTAAGTTGGATAAAGGCTCAAAAGAGCCAAACAGGCAGAAAATCGGCGAGCTTTCAATGGAACAGCTTGAAAAAATCGCAAAGATCAAGATTGAGGACTTGAATACAAGGAAAATCGAGAATGCAATGAAAATAATTGAGGGCACTGCAAAAAGCATGGGAATCAAGGTAGCGAGGTGAATAATAATTGAAAAGAGGAAAAAAATTTCTTGAACTTATAAAGGGCCTGGACAATCAGGAAATGATGTCTCCGTTTCAGGCGTTAAAATGGCTTAAGGAAAATCATTTTGCCAAATTTGATGAATCGGTTGATATAAGTTTTAATCTTGGCGTTGACCCAAGGAAAGCTGACCAGATTGTCAGGGGAACTTTGGTTTTGCCAAACGGGACCGGCAAGGTGCCAAGGGTTTTAGTTTTTGCAGCCGGCGACAAGGCGACAGAGGCCACAAATGCGGGCGCTGACTTTGTAGGCGGCGAAGAGCTTGTAGAAAAGATTACCGGCGGTTGGCTGGATTTTGATGTCTGCATAACCACTCCCGACATGATGAAGTTTGTGGGCAAACTTGGAAAAATCCTCGGTCCGAGAAAGCTTATGCCTAACCCCAAGTCCGGAACAGTTACGATGGATATAGAAAAAGCTGTCAGAGAGTCAAAGATGGGCCGTCTTGAATACAGGACAGACAAGACCGGAGTGGTCCACTGTCCGATAGGGAGGCTTTCTTTTGAACTTGAAAAACTTGTAGAGAATTATTCAGCCCTTTTTGATGCTGTCGCAAAGGCAAAGCCTTCTTCAGCAAAGGGCAAGTATTTAAAGGGTGTCTATCTTACCACAACAATGGGTCCCGGAATAAAAGTGGATTCGGGCAAACATGCCGAGATGGAAGCAGTAGCATAAGTAAGGACAGAATTATAGAAGAAAAAATCTAACCAGTGCATCAAAATTAAAAATATAAGCAGCCAGAGACAGCAGGCGCCCCTAAGTGGCTTAATTTCCTGCCTAAGGTGAATAATACAAAGACCAATCGACCTGTGAGGCTAAAAATTGTTTATTCCGGGTCGATTTTATTTTTTAAACGTAAAGTCCGGGGGTTAAATTGATAAAAGAAGAAAAAAAATTAAAAGTACAAGATATAAAAGATGTCTTTGAGAGCGGAAAGGCAATAATCTTTACTGACCACAGTGGTGTTAATGCAGAAAGTACTTACAGCATACGAAACAGGCTGCATGATGTGGAAGCATCCCTTAAAATAGTTAAAAACACTCTTTCACTTCTTGCCGCCGGCGAGGCTTTCAAAGATTTAAACCTCGAGGAAATTTTTAAAGGGCCCACAAGCCTTATTATCAGTGAAGAGAATGTTGTNNGCCGAAGAGGTTTTAAGATTTGCAGCACTGCCTCCAAGGGAAGTCCTGATAGCACAGCTTCTTGGAGTCATGATGAATCCTTTGACCGGGCTTGTAACGGTTTTGGGTGGAGTCTCACGAAGCCTTGTTATTGCGCTTGATGCTATTAGAAAACAAAAAGAAGAGGCTGCTTAAAAGTTGCCAGGCGGAAAAAATGGTGTGGGTGAGATTTGCCGGTACAAGTTTGACAGCCAAATGCCTGATAGTCGCAAAATCGGCCGGCGAAGGTTTATTTTAATTAATAATTTTAAAACTCTAAAGGGGGAAATTTAAATGGCAGAAGAAAAAGAAAAAAAAGTAAAAGTTGAAAAAGATATGGAGGAAGTAAAAGTGTCAGAAACAGTAAAAGAAACCAAGAAAAAAGGTTTATCAAAAGACGATATAATCGCTGCAATCGAAACAATGACAGTTCTTGAAGTCGCTGATTTGGTTAAAGCTCTGGAAGAGAAATTCGGTGTCAGTGCAGCAGCCATGATGGCAGCTCCCGCAGCTGGCGGAGCAGCAGGCGGCGCTGAAGCAGCAGTTGTTGAAGAGCAGACAGAGTTCTCTGTAAATCTTAAATCCGTAGGCGCACAGAAGATCCAGGTCATAAAGGAAGTAAGGACAATAACAGGGCTTGGGCTTAAAGAAGCCAAAGACTTGGTAGATGGCGCTCCTGGTATGGTAAAAGAAAAAATAACCAAGGAAGAAGCAGAAAAAATCAAAGCACAGCTTGAAGGTGTTGGCGCTGAGGCAGAGATCAAATAATTTAGAGCGTTTTTTGCTTAAAAGAAAATGAGCTATAAAAGAGTAACCCTGGGAAAAGGGCCATAAAATAAGACAGACAGATTGCTTTTGTTTATTTGTCAGAGCTCTTAGAGAGTGCTAAAAAAGCCAGGACAATAGAAGAAATAGCTAATCTAAATAAAAACAGCATATTAAAAAGTTCCGGATATTAAAAAAACGGATCTGATTAATATGCTGTTTGTTTTAAGTCTTGTAATATAATTTTTAAGTATTTTTTATTTTTTTTGTACTTATTCCGAGAATGTTGCAATCAAATTGAAGCTTTTTTATCTGTAAAAATAAAACACTAAAAATTAAAAAGATGTAATACTCTGAATAAACTATAAACCTGGTAAGGCTATATAGTTTTTCCGAAACGAAATCAGATATGAAATAATAGTTTTTGACATAGATAAAATGCTGTTGAAAATAAAATTATTGACATGGAGGAGCTTGAATGTTATATTATTAACTGGTTAGACCAGTATCCCATTAACCCATGTTTTTTTATTATTTTTGATTAACTGTAAAAATATTTTTTATTAAAATTTTATTAAGGGTTTTTATTGTCACAGTCATAAACATATTAACGATTGGAGAAGAATATCATGCAAATTGCAGACAGGATTAATAATTTAGGTACCGAGAATGCATTTAAAGTGCTTGCAGAAGTAAATAAGCTTAAAGCCACAGGAAAAGATATTATCAGTTTTGGTCTTGGGGAGCCTGATTTTAATACTCCTGAAAATGTAAAGAAAACTGCAGTAGAGGCAATAAGAAGCAACTATACCCATTACAGTCCTTCAGCTGGAATCCCGGACCTGCGCAAAGAGATTGCAAATTATATATCCAGGACCAGGGTTATACCAGTAGATCCTGAAGAAGTTGTTGTAACACCCGGTGGAAAACCGGGGATTTTTTATTCCATTTTATGCCTTATAAATCCTGGAGATGAGGTCATATATCCTAATCCGGGTTATCCTATATATGAATCCATAATTGATTTTGTAGGAGCAAAATCAATACCTGTTCCTATGTTGGAAGAAAAAGGCTTCAGCCTTGATGTAAATAAACTCGAAAGCCTTATAACTACTAAAACAAAGATGATAGTTTTAAATTCACCCCAAAATCCTACAGGCGGAATCATTGAAAAAGAGGATCTCAGGGCAATCGCAGAATTGGCAATTAAAAATGACCTTATTGTGCTTTCCGATGAAATATATAGTGAAATTATCTTTGACAGTAAGTTCTGCAGCATTTCATCTTTCCCAAAAATGAAGGAAAGAACCATTATTCTTGATGGTTTCTCAAAGACTTATGCAATGACAGGATGGAGAGTCGGGTATGGAATATTCAACAAAGAGGTTGCAGCTCATATTGCAAACTTGGTTACAAACTCTGTTTCCTGTACTGCAACATTTTCCCAGATAGCTTCAATTGAAGCATTGCGCGGTCCCCAGGATGAAACTCTTAAAATGATAGAAATTTTTAAAAACAGGAGCAAACTTATCACAGATGGATTAAATGACATAAAAGGCATAAGGTGCATAAAACCGAAAGGAGCATTCTATGTGTTCCCCAATGTCACACAGGCATGTGTTAATCTTGGTTTTAAAACATCTGAAGAATTACAGCAGTATCTTCTTCATGAAGGTAATGTGGCGGTGCTCCCAAGGTCTTCATTCGGCAAAAGAAATGTCGGTGAAAGTGAGGAATACATAAGGCTCTCATATGCTGTCAGCAATGATGACATAATCAGGGGCCTTGATCGAATAAAAAAAGCTGTTGAAAAAAGATGAGCCTGATTCCTAATTAATTGAGCCTGGTTGCAAGTTTAAAAATATATATTACCACGATGCTATGAAAAGTTGCCTTAACCCAAGCCGTTAACAAGATTCATAAATTAATCTGGAGAAAGATATGCCAGTACTTGTCAGAAAAAATGAGAAAGCCATTAAAGATTACTCAATAGATGAGCTTAAAGACATAGCAAAACAAATAAGAAGCTATGCGATTACAGCTATTACGCTTGCAAATTCCGGACACATAGGCGGCGCGATGTCAATAATTGATATTATGGCTGTATTATATTTTAAAAAGATAAACCATAATCCTTTAAACCCTGAATGGGAAGATAGGGACAGGGTTTTCCTTTCAGCCGGCCATAAAGCGCCGGCGCTTTATGCAACACTCGGTCTTGCAGGCTATTTCAATCTTGAAGATTCTGTAAAATTAAGAAGACTTAAATCAGGTTTTGAAGGCCATCCAAACAGGTTAAAACTGCCCGGTATTGAGGCATCATCGGGTTCACTAGGACAGGGATTAGGCATTTCTGTTGGCTGTGCTCTTAATGCAAAGCTTAAAGATAAGGATTACAGGGCTTATTGTATTATGGGTGATGGAGAACTCCAGGAAGGGAGTGTATGGGAAGCAGCAATGTCTGCTGCCCATTACAAACTTGACAATTTAACCGCAATAATAGACAGGAATTATTTGCAGATTGACGGGAAGACATCAGATATAATGGAAATCGAACCTTTAAGGGACAAATGGCTTGCTTTTGGTTGGGAGGTTTTGGATTGTGATGGCCATGATATACCTGAAATAATCGAAGTCCTGGAAAAAGCAGATAAAGTTTCCGGCAAACCGGTGGTAATAATTGCAAGGACTGTTAAAGGAAAGTGCATTTCTTTTGCTGAAAACATTTGTAGTTATCATGGCATGCCGCCAAAAGACGGCATTACCGGCAATGAGTCTCTGGAAACAGCTCTTAAGGATATCGGTTGTGTTTCTTTTAGCCGGGACAAAGTCAAAGCTTTGGCGGATTCAGTCCGGGATTACCAGGATAAGATAGACAGGGAATTAGAAGCAACAGTTCCAAAGTTTTCCAGGGAATACTTCTGGAACAAGCAGGGGATAATGAATGTCGATATGGTTCCAAACAGGAATGGTTTTGGTAAAGGTCTGGAAAAAGCCGGTGAGGACCCGAAAGTCATTGTGCTTGGAGCAGACATATCAGATTCAATAAAAATCAGTTCATTTTACCTAAATCATCCTGAAAGAAAAAACAGGTTCTTTTCAATGGGTATTGCTGAACAGAATATGACATCAGTGGCAGCAGGTTTTGCAAAAGAGGGAAATATTGTCTTTATGGGTTCTTATGGAGTGTTTGTAACCGGACGTAATTGGGACCAGCTCAGGACAACTGTCTGCTATAATGATTACAATGTCAAGATAGTAGATGCACACGGAGGTATTTCTGTTGGTCCGGATGGAGCGACCCACCAGGCTCTTGAGGACATATCAAATTTGTACTATCTTCCAAACATGAAACTTATTGTTCCTTCAGATGCTCTTGAAGCTGAAAAAGCGACACTTGCAATAAAAGAGACCCCTGGCCCGGCAGCAGTAAGGATAGCAAGGGAAGCTACTCCCATAGTTACAAAAAGCGATACCGTCTTTGAATTTGGAAAAGCAAATATAATCAGGTACAGGAAAGAAGAAGACAGGTTTACAGATTCGTTTGATATATTGCTTTCTGAAAATTATGAAAATGAGAATGAAAAAATAACAATGATAGGATGCGGACCGGTCGTAGCTGAAATAATGCGTGCAGCATATATATTAAAAGAGGAATTTGATGTTGAAACAAGAATAATAAATATGCATACAGTAAAACCTTTAGATAAAAAAGCTATCATTAATGCAGCCAGGCAAACAGGCATAATACTTACAGTTGAAGAGCATCAAACCGGCGGCTTTGGAAATATAATTGCTGGAGTTGCAGCTTCTGAAAAAATAAAAAACGAG
>PMCC01000068.1 GCA_003155275.1 Actinomycetota bacterium
TTTTAAAGAAAGGAATTATAAAATGGCAGCAAAAGTAAAATTTGAAAGAACAAAACCACACATAAACATAGGCACGATTGGCCACGTTGACCACGGGAAAACAACCCTTACATCAGCTATTACCATGTGCCTTAAATCAAAGGGCCTAAATGTACAGGTGCGTACCTTTGACTCCATTGACAATGCCCCTGAAGAAAGGGAGCGTGGAATAACAATAGCAATAGCCCACGTCGAATATGAGACAGACAACCGCCACTATGCCCACGTAGACTGCCCGGGACACGCTGATTATGTAAAAAACATGATAACAGGCGCAGCCCAGATGGACGGGGCGATACTAGTGGTATCAGCAGCCGACGGGCCCATGCCCCAGACGCGAGAACACATCCTTTTAGCCCGCCAGGTAGGTGTTCCATACATAGTGGTATTCTTAAACAAAGTCGACATGGTTGATGACCCTGAACTTATTGAGCTTGTAGAGCTTGAAGTAAGGGATCTTTTGTCGTCCTATGAATTCCCGGGAGATGAAATCCCCATAATCCCCGGAAGCGCATTGCAGGCCATGGAATGCGGCTGCGGCAAAACTGAATGCAAAGCATGCAGCGGGGTGCTTAACCTTATGGCCGCAGTGGACGCATACATACCCACACCGGTGCGTGATGTTGACAAGCCCTTCCTTATGCCTATCGAAGATATATTCTCAATAACAGGAAGAGGCACCGTCGTAACGGGCAGGATAGAGCGTGGCAAGGTCCTTGTAGGTGAAAATGTCGAGATAGTGGGAATTCGTCCCAAGACACAGAAGACAGTGGTAACAGGCATCGAGATGTTCAGGAAACTTCTTGATGAAGGCACCGCAGGAGATAATGTGGGCTTGCTTCTTAGAGGGGTTACAAAAGATGATGTGGAGCGAGGCCAGGTAGTGGCAAAGCCCGGCTCAATAACTCCCCACTTTCACTTTAAGGCCCAGGTCTATATCCTTTCAAAAGAAGAAGGCGGAAGGCATACCCCGTTCTTTAACGGATACCGTCCACAGTTTTATTTCAGGACAACAGACGTAACGGCAGACGTCTCCCTCCCTGAAGGAGTAGAGATGATAATGCCGGGAGACCATATAGAAATGGAAGTAAAGCTTATAGCTCCCATAGCCATGGAAGAGGGACTGCGGTTTGCAATACGTGAAGGCGGCAGGACAATCGGCGCCGGAAGCATAATAAAGATAATCGAGTAGATAAGCATAAAGTGCAAGCGCTTGTGCAGGCTTAGATACAGGTACTTAAGCGGGTTTTTAAAAGTGAAAGATATTGGAAGAAGAAAAAATTAAATCAGGAGGAAATTTAAGTTGGCAGCTAAACTGGGACAGAAAATAAGAATAAAATTAAAAGCTTATGACCATGAAGTAATCGACAAGTCAGCGAAGAAAATCGTTGAGACTGCTGAGAATTCAGGCGCAAAAGTTTCCGGCCCTATACCGCTACCGAACAGAAAGAATGTTTATTGCGTAATCAGGTCGCCGCATGTTGACAAGGATTCAAGGGAACATTTTGAAATAAGGGTGCACAAGAGGCTTATTGATATCATGGACCCTACACCAAAGACTGTCGATTTGCTTATGAGACTTAGTTTACCGGCCGGTGTGGATATAGAAATAAAGTCTTAAGTCATTAATCTTTTAAGATTTTTAAAACTTTGAAAAATATATATTTGCAAAAGCGCGATTATATCAGTTTGGATTGTTTTTTAAGAGGATAGCTTTTTTCCAATGGAACCAGCCGGAGATGCGTTTGTTTATATACCCGGCCTAAAGGAAAACCGGATTTGTCTTGAAAGAAAAAAACAATAAATATATAATAACGTTTTTGTCTTTGTCCAATAATAACTTGGAAAGTGATAAACAATGGTAAATGCAATTTATGGAAAAAAAATCGGGTCAACCCAGGTATTCAGCAGTTCCGGTGCAGCAATTTATGTAACTGCAATAGAAGCTGAGCCTTGCATGGTCGTCCAGGTTAAACAGGAAGCAACTGATGGTTATAAAGCCCTTAAGGTCGGGTTTGGCTCTATCAAGGAAAATAAGGCGACAAAGCCTGCCAAAGGAGTTTTCAGTAAAAACAGCCTGCAGGTAAAGAGATATGTAAAAGAGCTGAGGGTTGATGAGTTTGATAAGGAATATAAACCCGGTGACTTAATCGATTTGCAGGTATTTAATATTGGGGATAAAGTAAAGATAACCGGGATAGCCCGTGGGAAAGGTTTCGCGGGAGTTATAAAAAGATATAATTTCCATAGGGGCCCTGTATCTCACGGTTCTCACAGCATAAGGAAAACGGGTGCGGTCGGGATGTGCGCAACTCCTTCCAAGGTGCATAAAGGCAAGAAAATGCCCGGCAGGATGGGCGGAAAAAGAGTAACAAATCCGGCTACCGAGATCATAGACATTATTGTGGACCAGAACCTTATATTGGTTAAGGGGAGCGTACCGGGATCTTCAGGAAATATAGTTATGCTGAAAAAAGCTTAAGCAATATTTAAGCAGTGATAATTTTGAAATAAAATTTGGAGAAAAAAATGGCAAAGTTAAATGTCTTGGATTTAGAAGGCAAAGAAAAAGAGAAATTCGATATTTCAGATGAAATTGTGACCCTGAAAGCCAATGACGAACTGATTCATCAGGAAGTCCGAAGATATCTTGCAACTGGCAGGGCAGGTACTCACAAGACTAAGGGAAGAAGCGAGGTTTCAGGAGGCGGCAGGAAACCGTGGAGGCAGAAGGGCACAGGGAATGCTAGAGCCGGTTCCAACAGGTCCCCGCTGTGGCGTCATGGCGGCGTGACATTTGGCCCTACACCGAGGGATTATTCATTCAAGCTAAACAAGAAAGTCATAAGAAAATCAAGGCTTATAGCATTGTCTGAAAAGTTCAATGAGAAAAGGATTTTGGTTGTAGATAGTTTTGATTTTGACCAGCCAAAGACCAAAAGAGCTTACGAGATTCTCGGAAACTTTGAAGTCACTGGAAAAAAGGTACTGCTTGTCCTGGATGATATAAATACAGGCACTGCCAAATCGTTCAGGAATATTCCTGAGGTTAAAATAGTAAGCGCCAGGGGACTTGTTACTTATGATATCCTGGTTGCAGATTATTTGATGTTTACAAAAAAAGCGTTAACGGATTTTACCAAGGGGTTGACAAATGAAAGATCCTAGAGACATAATTCTAAGCCCTATAGTATCCGAGAAAAGTTATGCTGCCGCACAGCACAAGCAGTATTCTTTCCTCATTGATACAAGGGTTGACAAAGGTGAAGTTAAAAAAGCGATTGAGAAAATTTTCAATGTAAAAGTTCTTAGAGTTAATACTATAAATGTAAAACCTAAACCAAAAAGGCTGGGAAAGACAAGTGGTTATTCTTCTAAGAAAAAAAAGGCTATTGTTACTGTTAGTGCAAAAGACAAGATAGATTTCTTCGAATCAACAGTTTAACAATTGAATTCAATTACGTTTTGGAGGTATTAAGTTGGCTTTAAAAAAATATAAACCAGTTTCTCCCGGCAGAAGATTTGGAACGGTTTCAGATTTTTCTGTGTTAACAAAGAAAAGACCTGAAAAATCGTTAACAGAGTCTTTAAGCCAAACCGGTGGACGAAACAATAACGGCCGAATCACCAGGAGGCACGCCGGCGGCGGGCATAAAAGACTTTTCAGAATTGTTGATTTTAAAAGAAACAAAGATAACATTCCTGCAAAAGTAGTGGCGATTGAATATGATCCAAACAGGAGCGCAAGGATTGCGCTTATTCAATATGCTGACGGAGAAAAAAGCTATATTCTTGCTCCAGTTGGTTTAAAGACAGGGGCAATGGTATTATCAGGCGAAAGCGCTGATATTGTACCGGGTAACTGCCTTCCCATAAAGAGTATACCTGTTGGTACTATTGTGCATAATATCGAGCTTCGACCCGGTAAGGGCGCTGAGATGGCGCGTTCAGCGGGAAGCGCAGCCCAGGTTTTGGCAAAAGAAGACAGATATGCGCAAATCAAACTGCCTTCAAGCGAAGTCAGGATGGTGGATTTGAATTGCAGAGCCTGCATTGGACAGGTTGGAAATGTTGATCACGGAATCATAAGTCTTGGAAAAGCAGGCAGGAACCGATGGCTCGGTGTAAGGCCAAGCGTAAGAGGTACTGCAATGAACCCGCATGACCACCCGCACGGCGGCGGCGAGGGCAAGAATAAGACTTCAGGAAGGAATCCTGTGACTCCTTGGGGCAAGCCGACTCTTGGATACAAAACGCGAAACAAAAAAAAGGCCAGCAGTAAGTTTATCGTCAGAGGCAGAAAGAAATAAGGAGGAATAATTATGTCCAGGTCTTTAAAAAAGGGTCCATTTATAGATGAAAGTCTTTCAAATCAAATAGAAAAATTAAACCAGGAAAGCCAGAAAAAGATTATTAAGACATGGTCCCGAAGTTCGACTATTTTTCCTGAAATGGTGGGCCATACGATAGCTGTTTATGATGGAAGAAGGCACATACCGGTTTTTATAGCGGAAGCAATGGTAGGACACAAGCTGGGCGAATTCGCTCCGACACGCTCTATCAGGCCGCATATTTATAAAGGCAAAAGTGAAAAAGCAGCTACAGTCAAAAAGAAAAAGTAAAAGAGGGGACTTATTTTGGAAGCAAAGGCAGTTGAAAAATATATCAAGATTTCACCAAGGAAAATAAAATATGTTATTGATACCGTAAAGAAAAAATCTGTTGAGCAGGCTGTAGGCTTGTTGTCGGTTACTCCCAAGGGTGCGGCAGTCCATGTAAAAAAAGCTATTCAGAGCGCGGCCGCAAATGCAACCGAAAATTTTAAGGATTATAAGGTCGCTGAAGATGATTTGTTTATAAAAGAAATATTTGTAACTCAGGGGCCGACACAAAAGAGGTTTAAACCGAGGGCCAAAGGTCGTGCGGACAGAGTTTTGAAAAAGTCTGCCCATATAACGGTTTTTGTTTCAGACGGAAAAAGCGGCAGTGGTGAAAAAATTTCAAAGCAGGTTAAAAAGGAGGCTAAAGTCTAATGGGACAGAAGGTAAGCCCTAACGGTTTAAGACTGGGAATTAACAAATACTGGCAGTCAAGGTGGTTTTCATCAAGGGAATATGCCAAGTTTTTATATGAAGATATAAAAATCAGGGCGGTCCTGGAGGAACAGCTCGCAAATGGCGGGATTTCCAAAATCGAAATAGAAAGAACTGCTGATGAATTAAAAGTTGATGTCTTTACTGCCAAACCGGGAGTAGTAATAGGTAAAAGAGGAACTAACATCAACGATATGAAGGAAATGGTCCAGAAACAAATAGGCAAGACCATACAGCTGAATATAATTGAAGTCAAGAAACCGGAAATAATATCAAAGCTTGTTGCTGAAAGTATAGCTTCCCAGCTTGTTAGCAGGGTCAGTTTCAGGAAGGCAATGAAGAAAGCAATGTCTCTTGCAATGAAATCCGGGGCAAAAGGAATAAGGGTGCAGTGTGCCGGCCGTTTGGGAGGCGCTGAAATGGCGCGAACCGAATGGTACAGGGAAGGCAGAGTGCCGCTTCATACGCTCCGTGCAGATATTGACTATGGTGTTGCTGAAGCAAGGACAACATTTGGAAAAATAGGAGTTAAGGTCTGGATTTATCTGGGAGATACTATTTTTGATAAGAAAGAACTTGAAGAAAAGAAAGCTTCAGTTGCAGTAAGATAAAAGGAGAAATCTATGTCACCGATGTTAATGCCCAAGAGGGTTAAACACAGAAAAGAACAAAGAGGCAGGATGAAAGGTTTGTCCAAAGGAAACAAAAAGATGTATTTTGGGGAATTTGGATTACAAGCTTTGGAACCGGGTTGGGTAACCAGCAAACAGATAGAAGCAGCAAGAGTTGCGCTCACGCGTTATATGAAAAGAGGCGGGAAAGTATGGATTAATGTATTTCCGCACAAACCTGTAACAAAGAAGCCGGCAGAAACCCGTCAGGGCGGCGGCAAAGGCGCGCCGGAGTTCTGGGTGGCAGTAGTAAAAACAGGCAGGGTGATGTTTGAGCTCTCAGGCGTCCATATGGAGGATGCTAAAGAAGCCATCAGGCTGGCATCTCATAAGCTGCCTATAAAAACAAAATTTATTTATGAAAAAGAATTATAATTTTACGGGTGATTTTTGATGAAAATGAAAGATATTAAAGAAAAGACAAAGGTTGAGCTTGAATCAAGGCTTTCAGAAGTTAAGAAAAATATTCTGGCGCTTAAATTCAAGAAGGCCACAGGCCAGCTGGAAAATAGCATGGCAGTGCATAATCTGAAAAAAGATGTTGCAAGAATTGAAACAGTTTTAAGCAAAAGAGAAAAAGAATTAGTCTAAGGGGGATATTCTTGGAAGAAAGAGGAAAAAGAAAAATAAGAACAGGCGCTGTAGTTAGCGATAAAATGGACAAGACAGCTACAGTGGAGATTGAATCTTATTACAGGCACCCTTTATATAAAAAGATCCTGAGAAAAACAAAAAAATTAAAAGTCGACGATCCACAGAATGCACTGGTGACAGGCGATGTTGTCAGGCTTTCTGAAACAAGGCCTGTAAGCAAGACTAAAAGGTGGAGAATCGTTGAAGTAGTCAGAAAAGCCAAATAATAATATTTCCCGTTGGCAGGAAGTTAAGTTTTATTTATTTTTTAAAATTTGTCAGTTTGCGCAATTGATTTGAGGTTGTTACTAAGTAGAGAAGGGTTAGCAAGATGATACAGCAATATTCCAGAGTAAATGTTGCAGATAATACCGGGGCCAAGGAAGTGCGTTGCATAACTGTCCTGGGAGGAACCGGGAAAAGATATGCCAGGATAGGCGATATTTTTACTGCGACTGTCAAGGTTGCAAACCCTGGCGGTGTCGTTAAAAAAAGTGATGTTGTTAAGGTGGTTCTGGTTCGCTGCAAAAAAGGATACAGACGAAAGGACGGTTCATATATCAGGTTTGATGATAATGCCGCAGTGATTATAGATGAACAGAAAAACCCGAAGGGTACACGTATTTTTGGCCCTGTTGCCAGGGAATTAAGAGAAAAGAATTTTATGAAGATTATTTCTTTAGCACCAGAAGTAATTTAGGGAGTAATTAATATGTTAAAGATAAAGAAAAATGACAAAGTAAAAATATTGCATGGCAAAGATAGCGGTAAAACGGGGAAAGTCCTGCGTTATGAGCCGGCAAAGGAATTCTTGTATGTTGAAGGTGTAAATGTGGTCAAGGTGCATACGCGCTCAAAGAAACAGGGACAATCCGGCGGAATAATCAGCAAAGAAGGTCCGATACATGTTTCAAATGTGGCAGTGGTATGTCCGGGCTGCAGCAAACCTGTAAGAGTTGGTTTTGAAGTGAAGGATTCAGGGGAAAAATTCAGAGTATGCAAGAAATGTGGAGGACAGCTTTAATGAAACCGAGATTAAAAGAAAAGTACGAAAATGAGATATCTCAGGCGTTGTTCAAGGAACTGAAGTGCAGCAGCATAATGCAGGTTCCTAAAATAACGAAAATAACGCTTAACATGGGTGTCGGCAGCGCTATCCAGAATCCAAAGGAACTTGAAGGCGCCGCAAATGATCTTTCGAAGCTGGCAGGGCAGAAATCAGTCATTACAAAGGCTAAAAAGTCAATCGCAAGCTTTAAATTAAGGGAAGGCGTTGCGATAGGATGCATGGTGACACTGCGTGGAGACAGGATGTATGAATTTCTTGACAGGCTGTTAAGTGTTGCAATTCCGAGGATCAGGGATTTCAGGGGGCTTTCCAGAAAAAGTTTCGACAGCAAGGGTAATTATACTTTTGGTGTAAAAGAGCAGACCATTTTTCCTGAGGTAGATTTTGAAAGCATTGTCAGTGTGAAAGGCATGAATATAACTATTGTAAGTACTGCCAGAACTGACAGTGACGCATTGGTACTATTAGAAAAGTTTGGATTTCCATTCCGAAAATAGAAAATGTTTTAACAGGAGGATTTTGATTGGCTAAGAAATCTCTTATGGCTAAACAGCAAAGAGCACCAAGGTTTAGTGTCAGAGCTTATAATAGGTGCAACAGATGCGGCAGACCCAGAGGCTACTTCAGGAAGTTCGGCCTTTGCAGGATTTGTTTGCGTCAATTGGCTCACGAAGGAAAAATTCCTGGGCTTACAAAGTCCAGTTGGTAAAAAGGAGGATAAATGTCTGTTTCAGATCCGATTGCGGATATGCTAACAAGAATCAGGAATGCCGCTAAAGCAAGGCTTGACAGTGTTGCTATGCCTACTTCAGTTATGAAGTCGGAGATAGCAAAGATAATGCTTCAGGAGGGATATATTTCAAGCTATGAAGTGATTGACGGCGAGACTGCCGGCGGGATCCTAAAGATTCATTTAAGATACAGTAAAGACAAGACCGGTGTTATTGAAGGTTTAAAAAGAATCAGCAAGCCGGGGCTTAGAGTTTATTCAGAAAAAACAAAGATTCCCCGCATATTAGGCGGCATGGGTACAATCATCATTACAACTTCAAAAGGTGTCATGACAGGGAAAAAAGCAAAAGAGCTGGGCATTGGCGGAGAAGTAATCTGTTACATATGGTAAAAATATTTTCTTTAAGGATTTTTAGGTAAGAGGGGGTTTAAAAAAGTTGTCAAGGGTAGGTAAAAAACCAATTTTAATTCCTTTGGGAGTTGAAATAAACATAAACGGCAGTGATGTGACAGTAAAAGGCAAGCTCGGACAGCTAAGCCAGATGTTGGACGCACGAATAAAAGTTGAGATAAATGATAACCAAATGGTGCTTGTGCCGGGTTCAGATAGTTCTGAAATGAGCGCAAAACATGGACTTTACAGAAATCTTTTAAACAATATGGTTACAGGCGTAAGCAGCGGTTTTGAAAAGACATTAAAGATTATCGGAGTAGGATACAGGGCAAGCAAGAAGGGCGAGGACCTGGAAATACTTGCCGGATATTCTAATCCTGTGCCTTTTAAAAAACCTGACGATATTACTTTTGATGTACCCGACAATACAACAATAGTCATAAAAGGGATTGACAAGCAGAGAGTCGGGCAAATTGCCTCCCAGATAAGGGATATCAGGAAACCTGAGCCTTATAAAGGAAAAGGCATTAGATATTTTAATGAAGTGGTTAAGAAGAAGGTTGGCAAAGCGGCCTCTTCAAGTAAAGGCGGGAAATAAGGAGTAAGTTATGGATACCAGAAATCAAAGAAAAGACAAAGCTTTTAAAAGAAAAGCCAGGGTGGCATTTAAGGTAAAGCAGAATTTAAATAAAAATATCCTTTATGTTTTCAGGTCAAATAAATTTATCTATGCGCAGATAGTCGACGGTTCAGGTATGACTATACTTGGGATATCCAGTAAAAATGTTGAAATGCCTGCGGATGCAAAGGGTAAAATCGATGCCAGCTTTAAAACCGGCAAGGTCCTTGCGCAAAAAGCGCAGGAAAAAAATATTTCGGAAGTAGTGTTTAACCGGGGAAGCTATAAATATCATGGCAGGATAAAAGCGCTTGCGCAGGGTGCAAGGGATGGCGGCCTGAAGTTTTAAAAGATTATTTTATTTAATCTGTCGAATTTAAGTTATGGAATTACAATAAGGAGGATAAACTGGTGCCAGAGTTTTCTACAGTAGATGAGTTTTCTGAGAAAGTCATTAAAATAAATAGAGTTGCCAAAGTTGTAAAAGGCGGCAGGAGGTTTTCTTTCAGCGCTCTTGTGGCTGTCGGCAATATGAGCGGCAGGGTGGGAATCGGCTTTGGAAAAGCAAATGAAGTCTCGCTTGCAATTCAAAAAGCTGTCAATGCCGCAAAAAAGAGCCTTTTTGATGTTCCNNAATGCGATGAACATTGTAAACGCTACGGTAAAGGGACTTAAGTCCTTAAGGACCAAAGAGCAGATTTTGAGCAAAAGGACTGTTAACTAAAAAATTTAAATTTAAAGGCTGCAAAGGTTTTTATACAGCCTGTTTTGAAAGGAGAATATCTTGAGGCTCTGTGATATTAAGCCAAATAAAAGTTCGCTAAAAAAAAGTAAAAGAGTTGGAAGAGGAAATGGTTCCGGTCACGGCACCACATCAGGCAGGGGTACTAAGGGCCAGAATTCCCGTTCAGGCGCTAATATTCGTGTAGGTTTTGAAGGCGGCCAGATGCCGCTGACAAGAAGAACTCCTCACCTCAGTGGTTTTAAGAATACAAGAAAAAAAGAATTCAATATTATTAATGTCAGCGTTCTTGATAAATTCAATGATGGAGAGATTGTTGACCTTAATTTTTTACTTGCGAGAGGGTTTATCAGGAAAAAAGAAAACCTCTTAAAAGTACTTGGAAATGGCGCAATAACAAAAAAACTGACAGTTAAAGCAAATTATTTCAGCGAAAACGCCATCGAAAAGATTGAAAGTGCAGGAGGCAAGTCAGAAATAATACATATTGGTAAGCCAAAATCCGGTAAAGCCGGTTCAAGAAAAAAGAAAACCGGCGATGATGAAACCGGCAATACTAATATTTAATTTTTATAAAGGATGGCTATATGTGGCGAGCTATTCTAAATGCATTTAGAATAAAAGAAATCAGAAACAGGATTTTGTTTACAATAGCAATAATTGCTATATACAGATTCGGTGCAAATATAACTGTTCCCGGCGTGGATGCAAGCGTTATTACAAACCAGGTGCAGACAGGCCTTCTTGGCATGGTTGATCTTTTTTCCGGGGGCGCGCTTTCAAAGTTTGCGGTATTTTCCCTCGGAATAATGCCGTACATTACCGCATCCATCATTATGCAGCTACTACAGGTGGTTATTCCAAAACTTGAAAAACTTGCAAAAGAAGGCGAAACGGGGCGGAAAAAAATTACACAGATCTCAAGGTATCTGACGACGGGCCTTGCTTCCATGCAATCAGTTGCAATGGTATTTTATTTCAGGAATTTTGGGGCGATTCCCAAATTCGATGCCATGCACATAATACTTATCATTATGACCCTCATAGCAGGCACGGTACTTATAATGTGGCTGGGTGAGCTTATAAATCTACATGGTATAGGCAATGGGATTTCTCTGATAATATTTGCCTCTATAGTATCAAGGCTTCCCGGAGAGATTATAAGCCTTTTCAGGCTGAAAACAATTAATGTTCTTTTTATCATTATAATTTTCGCCATTTTCGTCGGGGTGATAATGGGGATAATAGAAATGCAGCAGGGCGAGCGGCGAATACCGGTGCAGTATGCCAAAAGAATTGTTGGAAGAAAAGTATTCGGCGGGCAAAGCACATATATACCTTTAAAGGTAAACCAGGCAGGAGTAATGCCGATTATATTTGCGGTTTCCATTCTTCTTTTCCCTGCAACAATTGCACAGTTTTCCAATGTAGCCTGGCTGCAGACGCTTGCAAAGCTTTTGTCTGCAAGCTCCTCGGGGTCCATTAATCCTGTTTATGTGGTTGTTTACACATTGTTTATTATTTTCTTTGCATACTTTTACGGGGCAATAACTTTTAACCCGATGGATACCGCGGACAATTTGCGGAGATACGGAGGCTTTATTCCCGGTCTTAGGCCTGGAAAAAATACTGCTGATTACCTTTCGCATATTTTAAACAGGATAACTTTGCCGGGTGCTATTTTCCTGGCTATGATTGCACTGCTTCCGGAGTTGCTTATTACTTATGCAAATATACCGTTTAGGTTTGGCGGAACCAGCATACTTATTGCAGTAAGCGTTGCGCTTGAAACAATGAAGCAGTTGGAATCTCAACTGACAATGCGTGACTATGAAGGGTTTTTAAAGTGAGGATTGTTTTACTTGGTGCGCCTGGCGCCGGAAAAGGCACGCAGGCAAAAAAGATTTCAGATAAGTTTGGCATAAGCCATGTATCAACCGGTGATATTTTGCGAAGCGAGCTTAAGAATAATACAGAGCTTGGCATGAAGGCAAATGAATATATGAAGGAAGGCAAGCTGGTTCCCGACGAACTGATTATAGAGATAATACGGAAAAAAATTGAAAAAGAAAGCCGTGAACCTGAGTTTTTAATGGACGGATTTCCAAGGACATTTGTCCAGGCGCAAAAATTTGATGAAATGCTTGCAGGCCTTGGAATATCACTTGACAAGGTAATAAATATTGATGTTGACGAAGACGAGCTCATAAAAAGACTGACAAGCAGGCGGGTTTGCCATGAATGCAGCGGTATTTGCAGTATAAATAATTTTAACAGCGAAGATGAGGCCAAATGTCCGATTTGCGGAGGAAGCCTCTACAAGAGGAAAGATGACGACAGGGAAGTAATAAAAGAAAGGCTGAAGGTATATGAAAAGCAGACCATGCCTTTGATAGATTATTACAGCCGCAATGGAATACTTTTTTCAATAAGCGGTTCGGGTAGTGAAAACGAAATATTTGAAAGGGTACTGACACTCTTATGATTATTTGTAAATCTGCAGACGAAATTCGTTTGATGCAGAAAGCGGCAGAGATTGTCGTTGAAGTTCTTTTACAACTTGAAAAAATTTTAAAACCCGGTGTGCAGACGTCGTTTCTTGACAAAGTAGCCGAAGAGCTGGTTTATAAAAATGGCGCTGTCCCCGCATTCAAAGGCTATGTAGGCAAATTAAACAGCAGACCTTACCCGGCAACAATCTGTGTTTCTGTAAATGAGGAAGTCGTCCATGGAATCCCAGGAAAAAGAGTAATAAAGGATGGCGACCTTGTTGCAATAGATGTCGGTGTAAAATATAAGGGATTTTTCGGGGATGCTGCACGCAGTTTCAAAGTTGGAAATGTAGGCAAGACGGCTGAAAGACTTTATATTGCGACTCAGGATGCTTTAAATGCAAGCATTGACAAGTGTTTGGTGGGCAACCGGCTTTCTGACTTATCCCATGCCATAGAGTCCAGGGCGAAAAAAGACAATTTTTCAGTAGTAAAGGTGTTTGTGGGACATGGAATCGGAAAAAAAATGCACGAAGATCCCCAAATATTAAACTACGGCAATCCCGGACAGGGCCCTGTATTAAAAAGGGGAATGGTTTTGGCAATTGAACCGATGCTCAATGCCGGTACCTCTGATGTTGAGATACTTGATGACAAGTGGACTGTTATTACAGCAGACAGAAAACTATCCTGCCATTTTGAGGACACTGTGGCAATAACTGATGAAGGCCCGTTGATCCTGACCCGTATTTGAGGGCAGATTGGCTTAAGCTTACTATAGGGCTTAAATGAAAGGGCATAAGGCAAGCCGGCGGGATTTTAATGAAAAGGCCTGAAGCAGACATGTTAAATAATAATGCCAGGCAAGCTGTTGGCGCAAAATAATTTAGGCCAAATAAGTAAGATTAAGTAAACAGTGGACTTTTCTCTGTTTTTTTGATAACCTATGTGTTTGCGTTTTTATGGATTCGGTTTTTTATATCGGTTGCCATCAGTTGGAAAAACGGGAAAACAAACAATGGCAAAGGTATTGTTTTTAAAGATATTTTAAAGGGGGATAAGATTTCTAATAAGGAAGCTGTTATAGAAGCTGAGGGGACCATACTTGAGTCTTTGCCGAATGCAATGTTTAAAGTAGAGCTCGATAATGGCCATAAGGTTCTTGCCCATATATCCGGAAAAATGAGGATGCATTATATAAAGATACTTCCCGGCGATAAGGTAAAGGTGGAAATATCACCTTATGACCTGACAAGGGCCCGTATTACTTTCAGGAAAAAATAAAATAAGTAAGTATGAATGAAAATTTCAGTATTATTTTTAAGCCGGCTGGATTTTTAAATAACATATAATTTTATTCTTTTGCTTGGGGCGGCAATTTTTTTATGAGATTAAGAGTAGTATAAGTTCGACTTGATTAAGAGTAATGCAAGGTTAATTGGACTTAAGAATAGCATAAGGTTGATTTAGAGCAGTAAACTCTTTTATCATTTATTTTAACAGGAAGCTAATTTTTGGATATTTTTAGGAAAAGGATTTGAAATGAAAGTTAAACCGTCAGTAAAAAAAATCTGCAGCAGCTGCAGAATAATAAGAAGAGAAGGAAAAGTAATGGTGATTTGTAAAAATCCTCGACATAAACAAAAACAGGGTTAGGAGGTTTAGTTGGCAAGAATTGCAGGTATTGATATACCAAAAGAAAAACACATAGTTATATCCTTGACGTATCTTTTCGGCATCGGTAAACCTTTGGCGCAAAGGCTTTTAAAGTCTTTGAACATTGAAGAAGCAAGAAAAACCAAGGACCTTACTGAGGAAGAGGTCATCAAGATAAGAACCTATATTGATAATAACTACAAAGTGGAAGGCGATCTTAGAAGAGAAGTCACGTTAAATATTAAAAGACTGATTGAAATAAACTCATACAGAGGCATAAGGCATAAAAGAGGCCTCCCGGTAAGAGGACAGAGGACACATACAAATGCCAGGACAAGAAAAGGCAGGCGTAAAGCTGTAGGGATAAAGGCAAAAGGTAAATAGTTTTAAGCCTTTATTTTAAACTATTTTAGCTTTGAGTTTGCTTTTGTTACTTTGGAATTCTTAAAGTTTTAAATGGTTTTAAATTAAAAAGCTGTTGAAATTTTAAGTTTTTAATTTTTTTATAATTTTTAATTTTAGGGTTAATATATTTTTTAGGATTTAAGAAGAATCAATTACCAGGAGGTAAGGTAAGTTTGGCTAAAAAAACTACGATAGCAAGGCGTGTTAAAAAGAAAGATAAAAAGAATGTACCGTTTGGTATAGCTCACGTTCAGTCTACTTTTAATAATACTATAGTAAATATAACGGACCAGCAGGGAAATACTATTGCCTGGGGAAGCTCAGGTGGACAGGGGTTTAAGGGCTCCCGTAAAAGTACTCCTTTCGCAGCGCAGCTTACTGCCGCAAGTGTCGCAAGGGCCGCTCAGGATCATGGGGTTGCAAGAGTTGATGTCCTGGTCAAAGGTATTGGCGCTGGCAGGGAAACTGCTGTGAGGTCCCTTGCTGCAGCAGGGCTTGAAATAGGGTCTATCACTGATGTTACCCCTGCACCGCATAACGGATGCAGGCCTAGAAAAAGAAGAAGAGTTTAACCGGCAAATAGAAGTATTTTATTAGGAGGATTTGACATATGGGTTCTGTTAAAGAGCAATCTTGCAAATTATGCAGAAGAGAAAAGCAAAAATTATTTTTAAAAGGCACAAGGTGTTTTACCGACAGGTGCGGAATTGAAAGAAAGCCTGCTCCTCCGGGACAGAAGGCCAAAATGCGTTTGATCGAGAGCGAATATTGTTTACAGCTTCGTGAAAAACAAAAAGCAAAAAGGTATTACGGAATTCTTGAAAAACAGTTCAGTAATTACTACAAACAGGCTGTGAGGAAAAAAGGAATAACTGGTGAGGTACTCCTCCAGATTCTTGAAACCCGGCTTGACAATGTTATTTACCTCATGGGTTTTTCAGTTTCAAGAAGACAGGCAAAGCAGCTCATTTCTCATGGGCATATTGCAGTAAATGACAAAAAAGTGGACATTTCATCATATAAGGTGAAAGAAGGACAAACTATAAGCATCATGCCGGCAAGCAGGGAAATCGCGCCTATTGTAGAGGCGAAAGAGTCGGCCGGCAGCCTGATATCTCCAGAGTGGATGAAAGTGGACATAGCCAACCTTAAGGGCGAGATATTGAGAATACCTGAAAGAAATGAAATAAAGGCGCCTGTAAACGAACAGATGATTGTGGAATTGTATTCCAAAGTCTAATTTTTAATTTTGAGATTTTTTATTTATTTTTTGGGAGGTTGATCCAAATTGCTTAAAATGCATAAGCCAGATGTTAAGAGAATAAAGCATGAAGACGAATTTGAAGAGATTTTTGTAATAGAACCACTTGAGCGTGGATTTGGACATACTTTGGGAAATTCAATAAGAAGAGTTTTACTTTCCTCTATTGAAGGCGTTGGTATAACAAAAATGAAGATTGAAAATGTTAACCATGAGTTTTCAACAGTTGAAGGTTTAAAGGAAGATGTCCTTGAATTTATTGCTAATTTGAAAACCATAGTATTTAAAATGGATGGCGACGGCCCAGTGGAAATGAAATTAAAAAAGAATTCACAGGGAGAGATTAAGGCATCCGACATAAAATTGCCTTCAGAGGTGGAGATAATAACCCCTGATGTGTATATTGGCACNNGACGAAAACTTTATTGAAGGCGACCCGATAGGCTACATCCCTTTTGATACGATATTTTCGCCAGTCAGAAGGGTCAGCTTCAAGGTTGAAAATACCAGGGTCGGACAGATCACTAATTATGAAAAGCTTATTCTGGATATCAAGACCAACGGCAGCATTAAACCTGAAGACGCTTTGAGCCAGGCATCAAAGATAATCAATGATTACATGGCTTTACTAATTGACCTTTCAGATGCCGGAAGCAAAGACCCTACATTTGAAGAAGCGCCGGCAAAAGAGACCATAATTTTAGGTCCAAAGACTATTGATGAGCTTGAATTGTCAGTAAGGGCATATAATTGCCTGAAGCGTGAAAACATCGATACGGTTGAGAAACTTTTAAATTATAAAGAAGACGAGCTTTTAATGATAAGAAACTTCGGGCAGAAATCAATTCAGGAAGTTAAGGATAAAGTTAAAGAATTAGGATACTCGTTTAAGAAATAGATAAGCAATAGTCGGGAAATAGTAAAAAAATAGCCAGGTAATAGAGTAGTAATTGATAAGAAATAGTTTAGTTTAGGAGATTAGAGTTATGATAGCGCCAAAAAAATCTGTAAGATTCGGTAAAAGTGCAAGCAATCAAAAATCTATTTTGAGGAATCTTGCAATTTCACTTTTTGAAAACGGAAGGATCGTTACAACAGTTTCAAAAGGAAAATTTTTAAGAGGTTTTGTAGATAAACTGGTTACGTTTGCAAAAAAGGGCGACCTGTCCTCAAGGCGTGTTTGTATCAGGATGATGAATAATTCTGATACAGTTAAAAAACTTTTTGATGAAATAGGGCCCGCAGGCTATGACAGAAACGGTGGTCATACAAGGCTTATTAAATATAAAAACAGGCATGGAGACGGAGCTGAACTTGTTATAGTTGAGCTCATCAAATAATTTTAAAGCTGTTAATAAAATTATATAAATGCTGATTTGAAAATTTAAGTTTTATGAGTAATTATTCAGCAATAGTTGAATATGACGGAACATCCTATAAGGGGTTCCAGGCACAACCCGGAAAAGTAAGTACAGTTCAGGGCGAGCTTTTAAAAGCCCTTAACATTGTTTTGTCAGGAGCGCAAATACTAGAGTTCGGTTATGCGGGAAGAACTGATTCGGGAGTGCATGCAAAGCACCAGGTAATTAATTTTAAGACCTGCAAAGAGCTGGACCTGTACAGGTTTAAATGGAAACTAAATTGTGTTTTGCCTGATGACATTGTTATAAAAGAGTTAAATATAGCCGCTGAGGATTTTGATTCAAGAAAAGACGCAGCCTTAAGGCAATACAGTTATTATCTTGTCAATAATAATTACCAGAGCGCTTTTTTAAAAAGATACAGCATGCTTTTAACCGGGGGTCTTGATGTTGAATTGATGAGGAAAGCAGCAGAAAAATTTTGCGGTGTAAAGGATTTCGCATCGTTTTGCAACAATAGTTCTAACGGTACTTTTACGGTACGAGAGGTTTACAGTTTTAATATAAGAAAATATTCAGGCGGGCTGGTTGTTTTTAAAATCTCCGCAAATGCTTACCTTTATAATATGGTAAGGATTATTGTAGGGACAGTTATAGAGATAGGAACGGGGAAAAGAAGCATCGAAAGCATAGATAAAGCTTTTGAAGCACGGAAAAGAACTTATGCCGGGAAAATAGTACCTGCAAAAGGGTTATTTCTTACGAATGTAGTTTATTGATTTTTTAAAAACAAGTTTCTGTTTAAAAATATGGAGGGGAAATGGTACAGGTTGGGAATAAAACATATAACGCAAAGCAGTCAGATATGGAGAAAAAATGGTATTTGATTGACGCTAAAGGTAAAAATCTTGGCAGGATCTCCACTGAGATAGCAAAAATATTAAGAGGTAAAGATAAAGTTCTTTTTACAAGGAATATAGACTGCGGAGATTTTGTAATAGTAATAAATGCAAATGGTATAGTAGTGACAGGCGACAAGCTTGAGGAAAAAAATTATTACAGGCATTCAGGATATGTGGGGAATTTAAAAACTATACCGATGAAAGATATGCTCAAAAAGCATCCGAATTTTGTTTTAAGAAATTCAGTAAAGGGTATGCTGCCGCATAATATTCTTGGAAGGCATAGTCTGAGGAAATTAAAGATTTATTCGACGGATACACACCCGCATGAGGCTCAAAAGCCCGAAAAAATTGAGATTTAAGGTTTTTAAAAGGAGAACAAGTTGGCAGAAAAAGTTTCATATTGTGCAACCGGTAAGAGAAAAGAATCTACCGCCAGAGTCAGGCTTGTTCCTGGCACAGGAAAAATCCTTGTAAACAACAGGGATATGAATGAATACTTTAAGAGGGATACAGCAAAGACGATGATAGTGGAACCGTTAAAGCTTACTTCCACAGAAAGCGTTTATGACGTCATTGCGCTTATCGAAGGCGGCGGTACTTCAGGACAGGCGGGCGCCCTAAGGCATGGTATTTCCAAGGCATTGCTTGAAGTAAACAGTGAATTCAGGCTGATCTTAAAAAGAGAAGGTTTCCTTACCAGGGACTCAAGAATCAAGGAGAGGAAAAAATACGGCCTTAGGAAAGCAAGGAAGAAACCACAGTTCTCTAAACGATAAACTTTGTTTTTTTAATGGATTATCCTTGTATAACAATAAACCTTTCAAAGGTTAAAAAAAATATCAAGCTTATAAACGACCGGTGTGCACAGTCTGGCATATCGGTCGTTGGCGTAACCAAGTGTGTTTTGGGCGACGTGAAAGTTGCCGAAGCTTTTAGAAGTATGGGAATCGATATTATTGGAGACAGCAGGCTTGATAATTTAAAAAAGTTGAAAGAAAGGTTTGGGCCAAATCAGAAGCTTCTTTTGCTCAGGACACCTATGGTATCAGAAATTGAAGAAATGACCGGTATCTGTTATGCAAGCTTGAATACACAGAAAAAAACTGTTAGCGAGATATCAAAGGTTTGCTCCGGCAAGAATATTACTCACAATATAATGATAATGGTTGAAACAGACGACAGGCGTGAGGGGCTGCTTGCCCGGGAAGTCCTGCCTTTTGCAGAATATGTGATTGATAATTGCCCGGGTGTCAATATATGGGGGATTGGCACCAATGCAAGATGTATTTCAAAAAGGAAACCGTCAGCAGCAAGTGTCGGGATTTTACTGAAACTCAAAGCACAAATTGAAAAAGATTTTTCAATACATATACCGGTTGTGTCAGGCGGAAACTCAAGTGTTATCAGCCTGGTTGAAAACGGCCAAATGCCTGCAGGCATAAACCAGGTCAGGATAGGGGAAGCAATACTGCTTGGGCATGAAACCTCCGGTTACCGGCCCATAGAGGGAGCCAGTGCAGACGCGTTTACTCTTAATGCAGAGATAATAGAAGTCAAGCAAAAAAACGGAAAGAGTTACAAAATAATTGTAGGCCTTGGCCTTCAGGATGCCTGCTTTAAGAACCTGCAATTGATAACTGCGGGCCTTGAATTTGCAGATCAGAGCAGCGACCACACAGTACTTCTGGCAGGCAATGATTTTAATTTCCAGGTTGGTGATATAATATCATTTCAACCTAATTATTTTGGACTTCTGTCCTGCATGACATCGCCATTCGTCAGGAAGCTTTATAAATAATAGAGAAATTAATAATGAAAAATTTAAGAAAATTATTTGGTACAGATGGAATAAGGGGTGTTGCAAACCGTGACCTGACACCTGAATTTGTATTAAAGGTAGGCAGGGCCGGCGCAAGGTTTCTTTCTGCTGACAGTAAAGACAGAAAGATCGTAGTCGGAAGAGATACAAGGCCATCGGGAGATTTTATTGCAAGCGCACTTATATCGGGCTTGCTTTCAAGCGGGGTAAATGTCCTGGATGCGCAAATCATGCCGACTCCCGGTGTTGCGCTTTTGACAAAATTGCTTAATGCCGACGGCGGAATCGTGATTTCTGCCTCCCATAATCCGGTCCAGGATAATGGAATAAAATTTTTTGGGAAAGCCGGAAAGAAACTTTCGGATGACCAGGAAAAAGCAATTGAAGATTTTATACTTGGAGAACAAAAGGGAAAAGCATCCGTTGACACCCCGGCAGGCGATATTAAGAATATCGAAAACAGCAGC
>PMCC01000035.1 GCA_003155275.1 Actinomycetota bacterium
CTTTTCCAATCTCAATTCCTGATGGAGCAGGTTTTGAAAACAGGCCGATATCTATATCAAAGTCATCAAGTATACCTTTAGTCCATTCCTTTTTTCTTACATCAAAAAACAATGTCCTGGAAGCAAGCGCATAATTTATCCTCGGCTCTTCCACTCCAAGTTTGTGTGCAAGGAGATCGTCGGTAAGGAAAATTTTTTTGGTGTTTTTATAAATCAGCGGCCTGTTATTTTTTATCCATAAAATCTTGTTTAAGGGACAGATATATCCCGGAGGAAACCCTGTTATCTCGAATAACTCTGCAACAGAGTATTTTGAGAGAACAAATTCAAGCTCCTTTATGCTTCTGGCATCAGTTGAATAAATCGTATTAAAAATCACATTGCCTTTTCCGTCTACTGGTGTAATACCTTCCCCGAATGTTGAGACTGCCAATGCTGTTACAGGGTCTTTTATCACCGCAGGAGTATTATTTACATTTCTCAATACATCAAAAACCTTTTTCCATTGCGCGTCAGTGTCAAATTCAACCCATCCGGGCTCAGGGAATAAAAGGTCATATTCCTTATAATCAGAAGCCAGAACGCTGCCATTTTCATCAAAGACTATTGCTTTGGTGCCTGTAGTGCCGATATCTATCCCCATCAAGCTCATTCTTTTTTATCCTCCGGTTTGTTTATTTCATGCTCTTTACAAGAATCATTTCAATTTCTCCCCTGTTTTTTTCGGGATCAAAATAAGAATCAATGATTCTCTCTGCCGGCAAAGCATTAATTCTTTCATTCATTGTTTTGAGAGCCATGCAGTTGATTTCAACTGCCTTTTCTACAGGCATTCTTTCAGGATTTATATCCAACCCAAAGTATTCCTTAAAGCCTGCCATTTTAAGAACAAAAAGCATGCTTTCAGCCTGCTGCCATTCTATTACTCCAACGTTTAAATCCTGGTCATAATTACCAAGCGGCTGGCTGTTCCAATGGGTATTAAACAATCTTCCTTCCCTTAAGCATCTTGCAATTGCATAAGGCGTATCTTCTCCACCCATTCTTATATGGCCGATTTCGGGTTGCATTCCCATAAGTGCAACACCCTTGTCAAGCAACGCCCTGTTCTCTTTGTTCTTCATCCTGTTTTCAATATCTTTACAGGCAATAAGGCCGTCTGCGGTTGTCCTGTAAATATTATTGGGAGCAGGCTCATAAGGTTTTGGTTCTATGGCGCATATAACGCCCGGAACTTCGTCCATGGCTTCCGCAACAGCGCCTTCAAATCTATCCCACATATCATAAAAGAGAGTTCCTAGTGAATATGTGTAACCATCAATACCTGGCCATATCCCTGCATGGTGAAGCTTCTTTGCTTTTACAAACTTAAGGGCATTTACAAGTGTTTCGCTTGCTTTGTTACGATATTTTTTTATCGGGTTTGAAAGTGAACCGAATTCATATTCTTTTGGATAAAATATTGCAGGATAAGCCGACTGAAGCACTATACCGGTTTCCTTTTCAAGTCTTTCATAAAGGTGATAGTTTTCTTCATTTACTTCAACCGGGTAATGCGCTTCTATTGCTTTTACCCCGAATTTGGCCATCCCTGCAGCCATTTCTATTCTTTCAGCAATAGTCTTGTTCGGGACATAAGCTTCGTGAAAACGCCCACCGCCCGGTGAGAAATACCAAATGCCTAAAGAAATCTTCAAATCAAGTGAAAAACTCTTCATGTGCTTTACAAGTTCTTCCCTTGTAAGCCTTTTTTTCTGATAGCTTGTATCAGTTATTGAATAAGTCATTTTTTACTCCTTTTCCAACATTGTACTGCTTAATAAATTTATAACTAAAGTCCTGCTGAATGATTTAACTTTTATCTAATTTTTTTTAAAGCTTATCTTAAAATTTTTTTAATCCGGCTTTTTATCAAATCATCCAGATCAAACTATTTAAATACTAATCGTTTGGTATTCCGTTTTCTGATAATTCCCTCCGCCCTGGCAACCAGGACAATCTTTAAAAAAACAGTTCCTTTTTACTTTGAGACTTCTATCTGTATTTTTATCTGTTGTCCAGGGTTTGTTTTCAAAAGCCTGATAGCTTCTTCAGTTTTCTCAAGCGGGTATGTCCCGGTTATAAGAGGTACAACTTTAACAATCCCTTCTTCTATGGAACGAATAGCGCCCGGCCATGCAAGAGGAGCAAGCCATGCAGAACGGATTTCTTTGTCCATGGTATGAAAGCTGAGAGCCGGAATCTTGAATGCGTCGCCCTCATTTGGAAGCCCAAAATGTACTATAACTGCACAATTACCGACAATTTCCACAGCCTGCTCAAATGCAGCATTTGAACTTGTCGGTACTATTGCCCTGTCTGCAAGCCTTCCCTTGGTGAGCTCGCTTATCGTTTTCTTTAAATCCGGGGTATAATATTTACTGTTTTTTTCAACTGTGTTGAAAATATAGTCAGCTCCTACTTTTTTTCCCTGTTCAAGTCTCCAGTCATCATTTGTTGCCCCCATTAAAGCAATTTTTGCCGCCCCAAGAGCTTTGATCATCTGGATCATCATCATCCCCATTGCACCAGGACCAAAAACTGCAACAAAATCTGCGATTTTAATTCCAAGTTTTTTAACTCCGTTTAAGGCACATGCAAGCGGTTCTGTAAATGCGCCGGCAGAATAACTCATATCATCAGAAATTTTAAAAAGGCCGGTATATCTAGAAACACAATACTCTGCAAAGCCGCCATTTGCAGTTACGCCGGGGACACTTAAGTTTGCACACAAGTGAGTCTGCCCTTCAGCACATGCATAGCAGGCATTGCAATTCTGTACAGGATTTACAACAACCCTGTCGCCGGGTTTAAACAAACCAAGCATCTCGGGAACACTACCGACTTTTACCACTTCACCGGTAAACTCATGCCCCAGCACAATCGGGCCTTTGCCTGTTGCTGTCCCTACGGGAGATAATCCATAATAGTAAGAAATATCAGAGCCGCAAATTCCTAC
>PMCC01000075.1 GCA_003155275.1 Actinomycetota bacterium
AGCAGTTAAAATCATTACCGAGATTTTTATTTTTGTTTTTTTTAAAAATACTTTCACTTATTAACACCTTTCTAAAACATTTTATTTTATTTTTTAAAATAAGCCTCTTAAAAACAAAAAACCGACTATTTGATCAGTCGGTTACGCTACCAGCTCCACTTCCCTCAAGCGTCCAGATTCGAGAAAAGCTTCAAAGCTACTAAAAATAAAATATTCAATTTTTCGATTTTAGTAAGGATACTATATAAATTATATTATTGTCAAGTATTTTATTAAATTATTTTTTAATTAATTTTATAACTAATTAGTTATATAAATTATTATCACTTTTTATGATTTTATATACTTTTGTATTTGCCCAAAAAAATCAGATGCAGGGGAATATGGGTTTAAAGTTTATTTTTTTTCTGATAGGACGATAATGCTGTCACCTGCCGAGAAATTTATATTTGCAGATTTATTGGGATTAAGATAAATACCGAAGTTTTTACTGTTGCTGTTTTCCTCTGAAATTATTTTATAACCAATTGCACAATCATTTTTACGGCTTGCAGCTTCGAGGACCGTATAAAAATTTACCGGTCCGGAAAGCTTTATGTAATCTTCGACATTCTTTAAGTATATTTCTGAACCGGATTCACTCAGGAGATCTTCAAAAACCGGATTTAACATCACATTTTCGGAAATCTGCGCAAGCAGCAAGCTTATAAGTTTCCCGCTAACAATAAAGTCATCCACTTTTGCAACTTTTGCAAGATCCCTGTTATTTACATCCAGCATCTCAGTTGTAATTGAGAAGTTTAAATTGTTCTTTTCAGCTATATCTCTTAAGTGAATTAGAGACATAAGCGTTATGCTGTCTGCTTCCTGGATATCAATACCCGGATAGGCAAGGACAATTAAATGATTATAACCCTTTTTAACAAGCCTAAGGAGGACCTCATAGTCATCGGTTACTCCGTCAATAAACCTGACATTTGAATCCATACGATATTTAAAATACTCTTTGTACTTTAAGTAATTTATGCCGGATTCTTCATTATCCGGAAGAAGGGCTTTACTACAGACAACAGTTATCGCAGCAGAGGGCGATGTAAAATTCCTTATCTCATCAATAATAATAGGCGCCTTTTCATTCCAGCCAAGGATCAATATTTTTTCAAATTCATTATGCTTCTTATCAGAAATATCTATTGCTTCCTCATCGATTTTGTAATCTCTTATACCTGAACGGATAATCGTATTATCGTCAGCGCTGATGGCAACGACCCTGTCGTTTGGGCCGATGACAGTATCCGGAGGAGGATTTAATCTCACGATGCTTCCTGAGCATATGCCGATAACCGCGGAATCTTCAAACATAAAAGTCACTTCCTTAAATGACCAGTCTGTAATAGCCTCCGCCTCGCTTATATATATCTCGTCTCCTTTAAAGGTTAAAAGATCATTATAAACAAGTGAAAGTCCGGGTTGATAGCATGTGTTGGCAATAAGCCTTGCAATAAAACTTTTATTTAATACAAAACTTGCCTGGCCTTCACCGGCTAACCTGCCCGAATCAAGGTTTTTGCTTTCATTTAAAGTGGCGATGATCTTAAAAGGTTTTATTCGAGCTGTATCCCTGCTGCTGTTAATGGCAATCACAGTTTTTATCACTTTTGAGTCAGAATCCTCGATAATTATTATTGATTTTGATGTTGAAAGATTTACTATTTTCAGGTCATTCAAATCAATAGGGTTGCCTTTTCTGCAAATGATTTTTAAATTTTTGGATGGCTTTATTTTTTCTTTTATGGTTTCTTCCATCTCGGTTTTATCTTTTTGCGCCATTATCACTATTTTACATGATTTCTGGTTTGAGGCAGCTTCTTTTAATGCCCTTATAATGGTAAATATAATTTCTGACCATCCAAGGATGATGGTATGGTCAAATTCAATTACTTTTGACCTTCCCTGCCGCAAGGACCAGATCTTTTGCTGTATTCCGGCAGTTAAAAGGCCGATTAACAGGCTGGTAATAAATATACTTGCAAGCGCAATCAGGAAGGAGAGCAGGAAATTCAGCTGGCCGGGCTGTGCCCCGTTTAGAGTTCCGGTGCTCAAAGTCTTAAAGATATTCAGCCAGAATATTTCAATAAAACTCTGCCCGGGAATCAAGCCTATAAGCCAAATGATAACGGAAAAAATAATGATCAGGGCAAATGAGATTATTGCAAGAAACCCTATAAGGGAAAGCGTCCCTCTTGACATTATGCTGTCAAAAAAATACCTGGATTTTTCTTTAAATCGCTTTTTTGGTTTGATTTCTTTAGGTGAGATGCCCATAGTTCTATATTTTAACTCATATAACCGATTCCCTTTTCATAACTCAAAAATCAGGAAGATGCTGTTTAAATTAAGTTTAAAATTTTCTCTATCCGGCCTTTTTTGCCAATTGCCCAACAAGGACCGACCAACAAAGCTACATTATTATTATGGTAGTATTGTATTATTTGTTTTAAAAAATTAAAATTATTTTTATATTCTGATATTAAAATGATTTTAACCAACCTTCTCTGACAGAAAACAATATTACCCGAAAGCAAGCAGATGACCGGATAAACCCTGGAGAACGAGAGCAGGTCTTGTTTATTTTAAAACTTCATCTGTTTAAGTATATCTGCCAGGCTGATTTCTGCATAAGAAATACATGTATCAGCTGCACCATAATATATCTTTACCATGCCTTCTTCATACAAAACTCCGCAGGTAAAAATCACATTGCCAAAGAATCCGTTTAATTCATAATCCATTTCAGGTTCAATTATTGGTTTTTCACTTCTTGCAATAATTTTATGGGGGTTATTGGCATCCAGGAGTAAAGCCCCAAGACAGTATCTGTTGCCAATTGAGGCTCCATGGTATATTTCCATCCAACC
>PMCC01000094.1:0-2232 GCA_003155275.1 Actinomycetota bacterium
GTAAAAACCGGCTGGGCTGATAGTGCTATAGCAAGCGCGGCATATACGATAACCACAGCCCAGGCAACACCGACAGTGACAGATGTAGCCATAAACGGTACTGCTCAGGTTGGACAAACATTGACTGGAAGTTACATTTATTCAGATGCTGATGGAGACCCAGAAGGAACATCAACATTTAAGTGGTTGGTTAGTGATACAGTAGGCGGATCCTATGTAGTCATTGATGGAGCAACAGCTACGACATTTTTGCTGACCTCAGCTCAACTAGGTAAATTCATCAAGTTTGAAGTAACCCCGGTAGCAACAGTAGATCCGACAACTGGAACCACTGTTAAGAGTGCTGCAACTATAGCAGTATTAGCAGCAGCAAAAGCGACGCCAGAAGAAGAACTTGGCCCCAATAGGCCAATTATAAATGAAAAAACTTTATCAGACTATGATAAGACAAACTCAGGCTTAGTAAACTTACTTTACAATAGGTTTCTAAACAGAGATCCTGAAGAGGCAGGCTTTGATGCCTGGATAGCAAAACTTACAAATGGTGCTTTAACGGGTGCCGATTTGGTTAATCAGTTTATATTTGGTAAAGAATGTCAGAATATAATTTCAAATTATACCAATGAGCAGTTTGTAACATTCTTATATAAAGCACTATTTAACAGGGAGCCTGACTTATACGGTTTTAATGCCTGGCTGGCTCGAATGGGTGCGGGAATGTCAAAAGAAGGAGTTGTAAATGGTTTTACTCATTCATTAGAGTTTGAGCTTTTATGCAAAAATTTTAGTATTAAACCTTATACAAATCTGAGCATAAATGTAGGTTCGTTTCATTTTTATGACTTTATGCAGCTGACTGCCTTCCCTGGTCCCATTTGTCTCATTTTTAATCCTGACCACAATGCTCAATAACTAAGGATTCGAACTTTAAAACTCTGGAACCAAGAATTGAAGATTTTAACTAATGATAATCCTGACCAACCTGCTCAGCCACTCCCAGACCTCTTTACCATGTAAATCTTAATGCTTTGATATATAATTATTGATAAATTAATATGCAAAAGGCAGGTAGATTTGATAACCCTTAGAAATATAGACTATGATAACTTTAGGAAAATAATAGAGCTTAAGGTCCATGAAAATCAACTTGACTTTCTAACTTCCAATGTTGTGTCAATTGCACAGTCAAAAGTTCAATCGGAATGTATTCCTCTTGCAATATATAATGATGAAAAAGCCATAGGTTTTGCAATGTATGGTATTGACAGGAGAGATGGACAATACTGGATTTACAGGTTTATGATAGATAAGAAATATCAAACAAAAGGTTTAGGAAAAGCTGCATTGCAGTTATTAATAAACCAAATTCAAAAGGATAAAACATATAATAAAATTTTATTGGGAGTCCGCAAGGAAAGCATAATTGCTATAAGGCTCTATCATAGTTTAGGGTTTGAATTCAGTGGCAAAATCTTTGGTAAAGAGCATATTATGGAATTAAGCTATTAAGTGGCACAGAATTCTTCAACATCTACTTTTCTAATCTCTATAGAACTTATTTATCTTCAATATAACTTTTAAAAAAAAGTTCGAAATTTCACTGTCTGGGCAGCCAAGATACTTTTCATAAAATTATTTCTTTTTCCCAAAAAATATCCAATTAAATTTTTTAAAGCTGGTATAAAAATCAGTAGATTATTTTTTTAAAAGGGACCAGTTAAGATCAGTGCCAGTAATCTCCTGACCTCCCGGAGCCCATCTTATTTCTTTTTCAGAAATAACTTTATATTCGAACTTATAGTCACCTGAAGTAAATGTAATAATGTCTTTGTCAAGAACCCATTTTCCATCTGTAATCGTAGGTTTATCACTTCTTTCAAGGTAAGTTTCCTCCATATGAAAAGTGCCATCTGAATTTAAAGTTATGGTGGTTTGAAGACCGGGGCAGTCAGCACAGGGCAAAGTCCCTTCATAGGTACCGCTTAGCTTAGGCGCACTACAACTGAAACTTAAAAATGTTACAAGAGCAATTACAACTATTAATAAAATTACTGATAATTTTTTCATTATTTTCCCTTTCTTATAATTGATTTTTATAAAGTTTAAATTTTGCAATAAAGAAAAATTCTTAATAAAATAAAGTAATTTTTAAATTAATTATATCTTATAGAACAATAAAAAATGAAGGATATAAAAATAAGAATATTATTGACTTTTTTAAGCATGATAACC
>PMCC01000094.1:2281-2702 GCA_003155275.1 Actinomycetota bacterium
GGCAAAAGAGGTAAATGGGATCAGGCTGACAGATAATCCTGGAGATGATGATAATCCTTCCTTTTCACCTGACGGCAAAATGATTGCATTTGAATCATATCGTGACGGAAACTGGGAAATCTATGTTATGAATGTTGATGGCTCGGGACAGACTAATCTTACAAAAAACCCTGCAACACAAGATTGGGACCCTTCCTGGTCACCTGATGGTAAAAAGATTGCTTTCCAATCAGGCCAAGAAGGATCCAGTGAAATATACATTATGAATACTGATGGCTCGGGACAGACTAATATTACAAACAATCCTGCCAACGATGAAAATCTTTCCTTTTCACCTGATGGCAAGATGATTGCTTTTAAGTCAGATCGAAACAATAACAATGAAATATATATTATGAATACTGATGGCTCGGGACAGACT
>PMCC01000148.1 GCA_003155275.1 Actinomycetota bacterium
ATAGTTCTTCTTGAAAATCCTGTTAAATTACTCAGGTCTTCAATTGTGTATTTTTTTGTTTTATTTTTATCTGATTCTTTTCCTGGCATGGTGTTTATTATAGCATATAACTGTCATAATACAACTGTCGTTATTGGAAAAATATTAAGGGGGAAATTTACAGGAAAAGGATCGGGGTGAATACACTGAGATTACTTGAAGATAAAATTACTATCTCTTAAAGAAAATACTTAAAAACTGCGGTTATTGCAATAAATTTATAGTTCTTAATCTAACACTCTTTTATTCATATAAATAATCGTTCCCGAAAATATCAAAAGTGCAATAAAAAAGTATAGTGGAAACCATATTAAGTTCAAAAGTGGAAATTTGGTCAAAATATCCTGGAGAACGAATAATATTGCCAGTATTACTATTGATGACATGAATGATATTAGTCCTGCTTTTGTGACATCCTGAAATTGTTTTTCATCGTACCATTCAGTTACTTTTTCCCTGATCTTCATTATAAGCCAGTAGGCAACTATAGAGGCATAAGGAATGACCAATACTGCGCATACTGCAACAATCCCTTTTTTAATTGCCCATAATGGGGAAAAAATTGAAAGGGCTATAAGGATAGCAAGTCCAAGTAAGCCGGTAAAAATAAATCCGCAAATTGATAAGATTAAAAAACTTAAAGTAATTTTTTCACTGAAGCTCTCCAACTTTTTCATGTTAAAAAAACCTTCCCAATATTTCTATTCTTCATACAAGTAAAAAATCTCTTCAACTGTTTTATTGAAAAATTTTGCGATTTTTAATGCAAGCGAAACGGAAGGGTTGAATTTCCCTGCCTCAATTGAATGAGTGGTAAGGCGGGTGACCCCCACTGCATTTGCCAGCTCCTGCTGGGAAATCTCGTTATGCTCAAACCTGCATCTTCTTAAATTGTTTCCCAGTTTTATTTGTTTATTTGTACTTGACACCNNTTTTTAATTAATTTTTGGGTAACAATTAAGTTTATATTAAATTGTGTGTCGAAATTAAGCTTAAATTTTTTTTAATTTAACTTTTTTATAGTTATTCTCTGGGAGTTAATTTTAAGAAAAATGTTTTTTAAGGTTTAATTATTATTTTTTATCGATTAGGGAGAGAAAAATGAATAGTGAAATAAAAAACTATAAAATTGGGCTTGCAACAATAATTTGCTGTTACCTGTCTTTTATATTTTATCTTCTTACACTTTTTTTGAGCATTGAAGTCTTTGGAAAAGATAATATGCTTTACTCCTTTATTCTTGCCGGATTCTTGGCAGCCTTTGTCCTGGCAGCCGGTATTTTATTTCTGGTTAGCCTTGTATTTAATATAAGAATGTCCAGAGCAGTCCACAAGATCTCCAAAGGCCTGATCCTCACCTTGGCAAGTATTCCACCGATTGCATTATGCTTGTTTGCATTTGCAGCCAAAGCATTGACGGAGTGAAGGCCACATTGTTGCGGCAGGATTAACAGTACTGCAGCACATCTTAACAGTCTTATTGTCATCGTTATTCTGACAATTAATTCAAATAATTCTTTGGTTTTGTATTTATTAAACTGAAAGTTTCTTATTTATTTTAACTTTTACCCCTTAAGTAATCGATCATCGGCCTGGTTATCAGGGGCACAACGTCTTTAAGCATATGGGGCATTAGGTTGTCCATGACTTTTGGCATAATCGCAGGCATCTGTTCTTTCATATAATCCGGCATCGGAACCTTAAGCGCCACTTTATCCAGCATCGTATCCATGACCTTAGGCATCATCTTGGGAAGCAGTAATGGAAACAAAACTGGGAACAAAGGCTTCATGAGCTGAAGCATTCCGGGCAACTTGCTGCCCATAAATCGCATCATGCCGCCCATTCTCAAAGGCATGGCATTTATCAGCTCCGGCCACATCAAGCACATAATATCAGCAAATCCCCTTGGAGTCATAAGCGCTATCATGGCTTCAAAAACGGCCCACTGTCTCTGTACTTCAGGGCTTGGATCAGGAAATTTAAAACCCATGGCACTGGAAGCAAACCGCGCCAGGTCAGCTATTTCAATAGGTGTATTTTTCTTTTCCTTTGTTACCCTGAACTGAAATTCGCAGCAAGGGCAAAGAGCCAGCACTGTTTCTGCTCCGGTTTCAATAGCTTCGTCAAGCCTCATTTTCCCCACCTCCGCAGCTATCGGCGGGTCTTTAATCAGGGTCAGTACGCTTCCGCAGCAATGAGCTTCTTCCTTGTTATAATCCATTTCCACCAGGGTCACATTTGGAATGGCACTGATAAGTTCACGAGGAGCATCATAAACGCCGGAAGCACGGCCAATATGGCATGAATCATGCCAGGTTACTGTAATTGGAGCCATATTATTATCAGGAAAAGCAAATTCTTTTTTTCTTATCTTTTCAGCCACTATTTCACTGTAATGCTTTACTTTAATGTCATAATCTATTCCAAGTTTTTTTGCCCACTGAGGGTAAACCTGGCGCCACATCAAGTCACAGGCAGGGCAGGAAGCGACAATAGAGCTGGCGCCGATGCTTTTGACTGCATTGATATTTTTTTTCATGGTTTGCACAAACACATCCCATTTACCTGCCACCAGCATAGGGATACCACAGCAGTTTTCAATTTTTCCCAAATAACTGAAATCAACTCCGGTAGAATCCAGCAATCTTACTGTAGCCATGGCTATATCGTGTTCGACATAATTTGCAGTGCAGCCGGCAAAATATGCAATATCAGATTTTTTATCAGGATTATAATGTTTTTCCCTCAAATCCTCCGGAAACCATTCGTCACGATTTTTGCGGTAACCGGCCCATATATCTCCCTCTTTCTGCAGTGCTTCAGACATCATCTCAAAAGGCGGTATGGTCATTTTGTTCATATCTTTAATAAGGAGCCCCCGCATTTTCATCCATGAGGGCTCAATAGGCAGATTTACTGAGCACTTGGTATTGCAGATCTCACAGGTCGTACAGGCCATAAAAGAATCGACCATATACTGGTTCCATTTTTCGCGTCCCTCCATGTACTCCCTGAGCCAATACCATCTGCCGCGCGAGCTCTGGCTTTCCCAGCCACGGCCATAAAACTGGTCACATTCAGGCACACAATAGCCGCATTGTGAGCAGCTATACGCATACCATACAACATCTGCGGGAATACCCCTTACGGATTTTACAGGGCGCTCACCAATTTTTGTTATCATACTATTGCCGATCGGCCGAATTAACGGCTCCAAAAAATCAGCTGTGCCCATAATAATATTGATAATTTTTTTCCCGTTAACTTTACCGGGATTTAATAGATTTCCGGGATCTTTCTCGGATTTAAATTTGTTTATCCTGGCTAATCTTTCTTTGCCCAATACTCTTTCAGCTTTTTTGGCAAAATACATTCCGGTTGCATATGGGCGGCCCCCATGTTTTTCAGCAATTTTCAAAATAGTTAAAGTTAAAGCAAAAACAAAATTATAACTTAACTTACGCTGGTCGCTGGGTATAAATCCTAAAACCACCACTTCCGGTATGCCATTTAACCCATCCCTGATGACCAAACCCTCCTTTATAATCGGTTGTTTTACTTTCTTTTTTATTTCATTGATCACTTTACTCAATGAAGACAGCGGTATTATAAATTCCGCAGGTACCAGGCTTGGGCTTATTCTTTTGACTATAAGCACCTTAAAACGGTTTTGCCACTCATGCTGCGCAATATCGTCACTCAGCATCTCTCCCCGGCATGAACTGATTATACCAGGCAGGCTTTCTTTAACATTGGAGCTGTCCTTCCTGCGGTATGCCAGTGTGGCAATAAAAACAGCCGGCAAACTTACTCTGGCTTCAGCTTCATGTCCGGCATGCGTTTTTAATGGGGACTTATTCTTTAAATCAGCCATCATTGGATTTATAAAAAGCACGGACCAGATCGGTATTTTTTTATCCACCAAGGACTGCAGGAATGCTTGCAGGTTTTCTGCCTGTGGAAAGCCAACTGCTGAAATCTCAAGTTCTTCCAAAGGCATTACTTTTATTGTGAGCTCACTTATAAAACCGGTAATTCCTTCAGCATCAGATATTAATTCCAAGTCCTTGCCTTTAAATTCCTGCAGAGTTCCGTCAGGCAGAACCACTCGCGCGTTGACAACATTATCCAGAAATGTTCCTGCCTCAAAAGACCCGATTCCGGAGCCGCCCTGTGCAAGCCATCCGCCCGCAGTAGACCCGGGATAACTTGTAGGGTATAGCCTTAAAGTCAATCCTTTTTTGGCCAGTTCTCTGTCCAGTTTCTCCCAGATTATACCGGGTTGTACTGTAATGGTATTATTTGATGTATCAATTTTAATGATATCCTTCATCCGGTAAAAATCCACGACCACACCCTTGTATATGGGCAATACACCTCCATATCCGGAAGTTGCATTTCCTCTCGGTGTAAGGAAAACCTTATTTTTAATGGCCCAATTTACCAGTTTTACCAGTTCCTGCTCTGAAGCGGGCTGGACGATAGCGTCTGGAACCGTGCTGCCGATAAAAGGCTTGACTATGACGGGCATTGCCGCAATATCATGACTGTATAATTTCCGCTCCGTTTTATTAAATGAAATCCGATTTTCAAACAATTCCTGCAATTCCTTTTTTGCGCTTGCTTTCATCGCCGGACCCTTCTTAAAATATTTAATTTTTTAAAAACATTTAAATCTTTGGCTTTGCCAATAATTTCCTAATACAATTTCCTAAATTCTCTAAATTCTATTTGTCTCTTCAATCGCTTTGCACACGGTCTCGTGGTTTTTTTGAAATGATTCTTCCAGCATTTCACTTATAATGTCAAAAATACGAATAAGCTTGATATTAGATATTGAGTAATAAATATTATTTCCCTCTCTTTTTGTACTTACCAGCCCACTTGACCTTAAAATTGCCAGATGCTGTGAAATATTTACCTGGGGCATTCCGATTTTTTTTGTAAGTTCAGTAACAGTCATACTCATATTTTTTAATTCAGCAATAATTTCCAGTCTGCTGGGATTTGAAAATGTTTTACATATTTCAGAGTGAAGGTTATAAAAATCTTTCTTAATTATTATTACTACACCTTTGGTTCTTGAGAATATAATATTAAAATATATTAATATTAATATATTCTAAAAATTATAATATTTAGGTTTTTTTGTCAAGAGTTTTTTAGACTTTGCATTGAAAACCTCAAAAACAAGCTTTTTACCAAAAAAACATCTGCTGCCATACCAAAATAATCCCAAAAATAATTCCTGCAATTCCAAAATAATTCCTTGACAAATGAACCATAGTTCATTATTATAACATTGAACTATGGTTCATAGCAATAAAATTATTTTAATTTAATTCAAATAAGGTAAATAAGATGCCTTTTGGACGAGGGAGAGGTACTTATAGGGTTTGCAGCTATGAATGTAATTTTATTTATAAAATTTATAAAAATTATTTATTTAACAGAATGAAAGGAAACAAAAATGAAAATTGCAATCCCAACTGAAGGTATTTATATAGCACCTCATTTTGGCCATTGCTCCTCTTTTACAATTGCAGAAATAGATGGTAATAGAATTGTACACAAGGAGACTGTCGATAATCCGGGCCATGAATCCGGCAGCATTCCTGAGTTTTTAAAGAGTCTTGGTGTAAATACGATTCTTGCTGCAGGAATGGGCGGAAAAGCTACGGATTTGTTTAATACCTATGGCATAAGTTATATTCTTGGAATCGATGGTAAAGTTGATGATATAATCGGCAGCTTTATAAAAGGCGAGCTAAAAGGTGGGGAAAGTTCATGCAA
>PMCC01000002.1 GCA_003155275.1 Actinomycetota bacterium
ATGACAGGAGATGGAGTAAATGATGCACCTGCGCTAAAAGCCGCTGACATCGGGATAGCAATGGGGATCGCAGGCACTGATGTTGCAAAAGAAGCAGCTGACATGATATTGACTGATGATAATTTTGCAAGCATAGTAAATGCAATAGAAGAGGGCCGTTCAGTATTTGAAAATTTAAGAAAGTTCCTTTCTTACATCCTTGCCAGCAATATACCGGAAGCTGTACCATTTATAATGATGGTTCTTTTCAAGATCCCTCTGCCATTGACAGTTATGCAGATACTTGCCATAGACGTAGGTACCGACTTGCTACCGGCTCTTGCGCTTGCTGCTGAACCGCCTGAACCGGGTATAATGAGTAAACCGCCAAGGCCCAGAAATGAGCGGCTGCTGACAGGCAAAGGGCTTGCAAGAGCATATTTATTCCTGGGACCGATTGAAGCCATAGTTGCAATGTCCGCTTATTTTATAGTTTATTTTGATAATGGTTTTACATTTGCAAAATTGCAGTCTATTGGGGTAGACACTAAAAACTATATAAATGACAGGNNGGGTTCTTCAAAAATAAGCTTTTATTCTGGGGGATACTTGGAGAACTTATAATATTCAACGCTTTGGTATATGTCCCAGGATTAAATAAAGTGTTTAACCATTATCCGCTTCCCGGGAAATACTGGCTTTTCCTTATAGCATTTATACCGTCAGTCCTGATTTTTGAAGAAATCAGGAAACTTATATTAAGAAAAATGAGAAAGCCTATTGCGGTTATTTAAGAGTTTTAAATTTTTTTATTAGTTCTTGCATGAGAATCTGATACAATTAAAAACGAAATATAATTAAAGAATAAAAAATTTTATAAATTTTAAATCCTTAAAAAGGATGGGCAGATGAAAATAATAATAATGGGTTGCGGTAGAGTGGGTTCACAGCTTGCAAACCTCCTGGTCATGGACGGGCATACAGTCAGTATCATTGATATGGACCCCAAATCGTTTAACAGGCTTGGGAAAAATTTCAAAGGGGAGAAAGTAGTGGGCTTTGGTTATGACAAGGAAGTCCTTGAAAAAGCTGGGATCGAAAGTGCTGATGCTTTCACTGCAGTCACGGAAGGTGATAACCGCAATATCATCGGAGCATTGGTAGCAAAGCGTGAATACAGTGTACCTACAGTTGTGGCAAGGATTTATGATCCTGTAAGGGCAAATGTTTATAACAAACTTGGCATTACAACCATTTCTCCGACCAGGTGGGGAGCCAATAAAATAAAGGAATTGATCTGCCATTCTGGTATAAACAGCCAGTTAAGTCTTGGAAATGGTGAAGTGGAGATAATAGAAGTAGAGGTCTCCCCGGCAATTTCTGGCTTTACCTCTGACAAGATAAATGTTCCGGGCGAGATCATGGTATTATCGATAACCAGGTTGGGCAAGGCTTTTATCCCGGTTGTTGGAACTGTAATGAATAATGGTGATTTGCTTCATATTTCTGTTGCTTCAACGGCAATAACACAGCTTAAAAGAATGCTGGGCATTTAGGACTGATAGTATAGGAGGAAAATTATTATGAATATTTTGATAATAGGAGCCGGAAAAGTAGGAACCAGCCTTGCAAAGGACATGGCATTAAAGGGGCATAAAGTCAGCGTCATTGAAAAAGTTGAGTCTGTTTGCAATCAGTTTGGAAACCTGGCAAATATAGAAATAACATGTGGTGATGGTTGTGATCCTCTTGTGTTGGAGTCCGCAGGAGTAAAGATAGCAAATATTATTGCAACAGTCACAGGAGATGATGAAGATAATCTTGTTGTTGCTCAATTAGCTAAAATGCAACCAAACCGTCCAAAAGTTGTCTCAATTATAAATCACCCGAGAAATGAGTGGCTTTTTACAAAGAGCTGGGGGATCGATGCTGCAGAAAGCGCCACTTCTCTAATTGCAAGGATGATTGAAAAAGATATAGATAAAAATAACTGACATTTTTTTATCAGCATAATTTTATATATACAATTAGTTATCTTTTTACCTGTCTATTTTGGTCAGATCTTATGAAATCATGGTGACATAAGCTTATAATAACTCAAGCTACTGTGTTACAGCCTGCATCTATTTTTCCATTAAGTTATCAGCTTCAAATTTTAAAAATCAATATAAAATCATTGAAATATTGACAGCTGTGCTTTATCCGGCAACTTCAACTTCGGGATGGTAAAAAACAGCAAAGATTATTCCGCATAAAACCAATATTGTTGCCGCCACTATTGCAGGTGAGGAAGGTGTCAACGCTGCGGCAATAAAACCTGAAAGCATTGCAGGTATTGCCTGTGCCAGCGCCTGTACACTTGCGGAAACACCAAGTATTTCTCCCTGGTTTTCTCTGTTAGCAGACCTGCTCACAAGGCTTGTTAGGTTTGACTGTGACAATCCGTTTGCTGCGGCAAAAAATGGCGCCACAATCAAAAGTCCCCACCAGACCGGCGGCAGAAGATACGCAAAAACAAAAACGCCTGTAAGTATAAGTGTAACTCTCAGCACTTTATATTCTTTGAATCTGCGGGCTATAAGACGGGTGAGAATTGCCTGAGTCAGCACAAGCCAGATACCAAGATATGCAAAGAAATTGC
>PMCC01000038.1:0-4612 GCA_003155275.1 Actinomycetota bacterium
TATTGTAAAAGTGAGCAGTAAAAAATTTGTCGGCCTGTACTTTATAAATAATTAGTAAAGGTGATTGATGAAAAGAAGCGGAGTAATAACTTTTTTTATTGTCCTCGCAGGAGGCATTATTGGCGCAATTGTAGGGCATGTTTTAAATGATACGATACCNNTTAATATAACTATTTGTGCAATAATCGGATTATTACTGGCCTTTTTAATTGCTGATCTTGGAAGAAGAAGAAAAAACTAAAAGATTAAACGGCTGTAGGGATATTAACTTTGAAGATAATATTTCCAGGAGAATAATTCTTGCATCAGGTTCACCAAGAAGAAAAAAGATACTGGAAAAACTAAGAATTGATTTTGACGTAATAAAGCCTTCCGGCGTGGTTGAGAAGTTATATAAAAATCCCCGAAAGACAGTGATTTACAACAGCGGCATTAAAGCACAATTTGTTTATAATCATGCTATAATGAATAGTTCTAATTATAGAAATTGCGTAATTGCAGGGTTTGATACGATTGTTTATTTTAATGGAAGGAATTTGGGGAAACCCGGGGGCATTGAACAGGCGTTTAATTTCCTTCAAACTTTGTCAGGGAAAATTCACAGAGTTATAACAGGCGTTTCAATGATAGACTTTGAAACGGGCAGTATTGTATCGGGCTGTGAAACGACTATTGTAAAATTCAGGAACTTAAGTTCCCGGCAGATTGCTGATTATTTATCAGTGGAAGATGTGTTTGACAAAGCAGGGGCATACGATATATCAGGTTATGGAGCAATGCTGGTTGAAAAGATAAATGGTTGTTTTTATAATGTTGCAGGATTGCCTGTTTACAGATTTTTTGAACTGTTAAAAGAGATTTAATAATAAAGTTTTTAATTTGTATATAAGGAGCAGCTAAATGTTTGAGTTTTTTATGAATATGGTCGGAAAGGACATGGGTATAGATTTAGGAACAGCAAACACGCTGGTGTTTGTAAAAAACAAAGGAATTGTTCTAAACGAACCGTCAATTGTAGCAATCGACAAGGATAATAAAAGAATCCTTGCTGTCGGCGTCGAAGCAAAAAGAATGGTCGGCAGGACCCCCGGGAATATTGTTGCAATAAGGCCCCTAAAAGACGGAGTCATTGCCGATTTTGACACTACAGAAAGAATGTTAAGATATTTCATCAAAAAAGTGCATCCAAATATGTCAATTGCCAGGCCCAGGATAATCATATGTGTTCCGTCTGGTATAACGGCTGTTGAAAAAAAGGCTGTTGTTGAGGCAACAGAACAGGCTGGCGCAAGGGCAGCCTATATAATTGAGGAGCCGCTTGCTGCCGCTATTGGCGCAGGGCTGCCTATTGATGAGCCCACCGGAAGCATGATTGTAGACATAGGGGGCGGCACTTCCGAAGTCGCTGTTGTTTCACTTGGCGGAATAGTAGCCTACCAGTCCTTAAGGATCGGCGGGGATGAGCTTGATGAGGCAATCATCTATTATTTAAAAAAAGAAAATAATCTGCTTATCGGTGAAAGCTCGGCAGAAAGAATAAAGATGGAGATAGGTTCGGCATTTCCGCTTGAAAATGAAGAAAAAATGGAAGTAACCGGAAGGGACCTTGTCACGGGCCTGCCAAAGACTATAATAATCACAAGCCAGCAAATAAGGGCATCCCTCGAAAAGACCGTAAGCGATATCATTAATTCAATTGTTGAAGTTCTTGACGAAACACCTCCAGAGCTTGCTTCTGATATCATGAAAAGGGGAATTGTGCTTAGTGGCGGCGGCGGTCTTCTTAAGGGTTTAGCTGAAAGGGTGAGCCGTGAAACACACTGCCCTGTATACCTGGCGCCCGATCCGCTTGCGGCAGTTGCTTTGGGGGCCGGCAAGTGTGCAGAAGACTTCAATAGCCTGAAAAGATATTTAAAATATTCAAAGCAATAATATTTTTTAGTTATTTTTTTTATTTTTTATATTATGGATTTTATTTTTATTAATATTTATGGCTTTCGAAAGAAAAAATGTAAAAAGCATAATAGTCATAGCTGTAATAATTGTATTATGCATAGTTATTATAACTGTAAGTTTCAGGGATTCTGAAGTTTTTAACAAAACAATATCTGCAACTTTGGATATTTTTAAACCTGTCCAGGAAAAGACTTTTGTATTTTTTCAAAAAACCACCGGATTTTTCTTCAATATAAGTGATTATTTCAAACTTAATGACAAGGTAAAAAATCTTGAAAATGAAAATTCCCAGCTTTTAAACAAATACAGTGAGAGTATAAACTTAAAGACAGAAAATGACCAACTTCGCGGACTTCTCGGGATGAGCCTGAGAAGCGGGCATAATACCCAGGCAGTTCGTGTAATCGGTTACTACGAAAGCGGCTGGCAATCCCGTATTGTCATTAATTCCGGTAAAAGCGACGGAGTGCTTGAGGGCATGGCAGTCGTAAATGAAAAAGGTCTCATTGGAATCGTTATACTTGCTTCAAATAATTCCAGCGAGGTCCGTCTCTTAAATGACCCCCAGAGCAGTATAGGCGCAAGAATATTGTCTTCAAGAAAACTCGGGCTCGTTGAAGGAAGCCCCGATAAAAAAATCTATTTGAATTATATAGATCAAAATGAAGATATTTTTAAAGGCGATGTCCTTATCACTACAGAATTCGGGGAAAATATGCCTGCTGAAATCCTCATTGGCAGGATTAAAAAAATAAGCATTTCATCAAATTCACCCTATAAACTTATAGAGGTGGAGACTTTTGCAGACTATAAAAGACTGGAATATGCCCTGGTGATAAAAGAGTAAATTATGAAGTTTTTTCAAAAGATGCTGCACCTTGCCTTATTGCTCATATGCATAATTCTGCAGGTTACTTTTGTGGGATATCTTAATATATTTCATATAAGCCTGGATCTTGTGATGGTAGCAGTATTAGGCATTACAGTGTATGACGGGGATGTCTACGGAATCATTGCGGGCTTTTTTGCAGGGCTCATCCTGGATATAATGACGGGACAGATAATCGGGATCAATGCGCTTCTTTTTGCATTAAATGCTTTTGCTGCGGGTCTTATACTCAGGGTGGGATTTGAAAAGAAATTGCTGGTAAATGTAGTGTTGATATTTTCTATAACAGAAATAAATCTTTTATTATTAACAGGTTCTTATTACCTGTTTAATTTTAAAGTAAGTTTCAATACGCTTGGCTTTGAGTTTCTGACAAATCCTTTTTTTAATATCCTGGCAATGTTTGTAATATTTCCAGTTTTACGCGCCGGCAGAAAACGAAAGGAAGAGATTGGATTCATTTATAAAGATAAGGCTTAAGATAATTACATATTTCCTGCTGCTATTGATGGCTGGCCTGGTAGTCAGGCTTTACTTCATGCAGGTTATGTCAGGCGAGCTATATGCCAGCCAGGCCCAGCAAAGCCTGCTGCGCTCAAAGAGCATACCTGCGCCAAGAGGGAACATATATGACCGCAACGGCAAACTGCTGGTAAAAAGCATACCTTCTCCTTCTGTCGCAATTGATCCACGCATTGTTTCAGGAAATGAAGATGTAATAAACGAACTTTGTGAAAAGCTTGACCTGGATAGAAATGAGCTGCTGAAAAAAATAAGTAATAGCAATATCACATATCTCGAAAGAATAATAATAAAACGTGACATTGATTACGGAACGATGATTTATTTTATGGAGAATAAGGACAGGCTTCCGGGAGTGGAGATTGTTGATGTTTTTTTGCGCGAGTACGAATATGGCAGTCTTGCGGCACATATCCTTGGATACACAGGTGAAGTCGATGAAGAAAGACTTAAAAGCAGTAAATACAGCATAGGATATGAGGGCGGTGACCAAATCGGGCTCACCGGTATAGAAGACGTATATGAGAATGTCCTTAAAGGCACAAAGGGAAAGATCACTTACGAGGTTAATCCACAGGGCAAACCGAAGAACATTGTTGAAAAAATTCCCTACATTTCCGGAAATGACCTTTACCTGACAATAGATATTGATTTGCAGAAAGTAGTTGAGGAGACTCTTGCAAATTCCATTGCAGCAATACGTCAAACTAAAGCACCAGGCACGAATGATAACTATAAGGTTCCCGGAGGGGCAGTAGTGGTTCTTGACCCGGAAAGTAATGAAGTCCTGGCAATGGCAAGTTATCCTACATATGACCCTTCTGTTTTTACCGGAGGGATTTCTGAAATAAATTGGGCCTATTTAAATGACCCGAAAAATGATTTTCCTTTAAACAACAGGGCGATAATGGGGTATGCTCCCGGTTCAGTTTTTAAGCTTGTGACTGCATATGCGGCTCAAAGCGAAGACGTTATAAACACCAGCCGTTATATTACTTGCAGCGGTGTCTGGACCGGCCTCGGGGAAGATTTCCCAAAGTTTTGTTGGGCAAAAGGGGGCCACGGAGCATTAAATCTTTTTGGAGCCATACAGAATTCCTGCGACATTTTCTTTTATGAATTGGGGTATGAGTTATTTTTAAAAAACAAGAATGCCGGTGAACTGCTGCAGAAATACGCAAGGATTTTCGGTTTTGGAAGCAAAACCGGAATTGACCTGCCGAATGAAGATGCCGGGGTTGTTCC
>PMCC01000038.1:4701-8775 GCA_003155275.1 Actinomycetota bacterium
TGGGCCTTGTTGTGTCTTCCGGCACCGCAGCCGCTAGGTTTATCGGGTTTCCGTTAAAAGAGATCCCTGTGGCAGGAAAAACCGGAACTGCGGAAGTTGCAGGCAAGCAGAATCTTGCATGGTTTTGTACATATGCACCGATTGATAAGCCAAAATACCTGATTGTAGTCATGCTGGAGCAGGCAGGCGGGGGTTCAGTGTCCGCGGCACCTATCGCTGTGAAGATATATGATTATCTTTTTAATGTAACAAATAAAAATTAAAAGGCAAATGGATAATTTAAAATTAAATGAAAATAAAAATGCGCGATAGGGCGAAAGATAAATATTTTAATAAAGATGAAGCGGTACTATTGTCTGATAAAAAAAAGAGGGGCACCAATTTTGATTTTATACTTCCGGCAGCTGTATTTTTACTGTCAGGATTTGGTCTTCTCATAATATACAGCGCGACAAAATTCAGTATGCCCAACAACGTCACAGATCCGGCTTTTTATTTAAAAAAGCAGGGATTCTGGTTGATAGGCGCGGTTGTAGTGTTTATTTTGATGCAGTTTATGAATTACAGGGTCCTTTCCAGATTCTGGTGGGTGTTTCTTATAGTTGTGGTTGCAATGCTTGCAGCAGTGCTTCTTTTTGGATATGTGGTGAATGGCTCTAAAAGTTGGCTCAATCTGGGGATTTCATCTATACAACCATCGGAATTTGCCAAGATATTAATGGTTGTGGTTACCTCAGCGTTGCTTTCAAAATGGCCAAGGGAAAAGGTAAATACTGTCGGTTTTAAAAAAGTGTCCCTTTCCCTTCTTGCTGCTTTGATTATCATAGCGCTGGTATTGCTCCAGCCTGATTATGGAACTGCATTTATTTTTTTTATTGCATATATGGGCATACTCTTTATATCAGGCGCCAACTTTCTCTATTTTTTTGTAATCCTGTCTGCTGCAGTGGGAGGGTTTTTTGCAGCAATCAAAACCGGTATTATAAAACAATATCAGCTCGACAGGATACTTGTATTTATGAAGCCTGATATCCAGCAACAGTCAATAGGGTATAATTTGTTTCAATCAAAACTTGCAATTGGTTCAGGCGGTTTTTGGGGAAAAGGGCTGTTTTTAGGCAAGCAGACAAATTTAAGCTATGTTCCTGAGCACCATACAGATTTTATTTTTTCAGTGATCGGTGAAGAGATGGGATTTCTTGGAGCAATTGTGGTAATAATTGTTTTTGCTCTTATAATATGGCGCTGTTTTTATATCGCCGCAAATGCAAAAAACAGTTTTGGCACTCTGATTGCCTCAGGCATAGGTTTTATAATATTGTCCCAGGCAGTCATAAATATCGGGATGACCATTGGCATCATGCCTGTCGTGGGCATACCGCTTCCATTTTTAAGCTATGGAGGTTCAAACCTGCTTGCAATATTTATCGGTATTGCAATTGTTGAAAACGTGCATTTAAAGAGGGAATTAAGGCCACAGCACGAGCTGGCTTACAAGGATTTTGATTAAACATGCAAAAATTCTTAGAATTTAAAATGCTTGAAAAACTGCTTAAAGGTATTGAGAAACCTGGCAGATACGTAAACCATGAGGCAGGCATAAAAAGTAAAAGTCTTGAATATATCCTTGCGCATCCGGAGACAGTCCTTGCTGCGCTGTTTTTTCCTGATATATATGAAATCGGAATGTCGAATGCAGGAATTGAGATTTTATATGACATTGTCAATAAATATCCGGATTTCAGCGCAGAAAGAGTTTTTTCTCCCTGGGTGGATTTTGAAGAGAGCCTGCGCAAAAACAAAACTTGTCTTTTTTCCCTTGAAAACAGGATATTTTTGAATAATTTTGATTTGGTTGGTTTTAATGCGGCGCATGAAATGCTTTATACCAATATTTTAAATGGGCTGCAGCTTTCAGGTATTGAACATATAGCAGAAAAAAGGGACAGCATTTTTCCGCTTGTCTGCGCTGGCGGGGGATCAGTTTTTAATCCCTGGCCGCTATCAAAATTCATGGATTTTATGGTGGTTGGAGACGGCGAAGAAGCGATAATCCAAATCCTTGAAATAATTAAGGATTTTAAGGAAGATATAGGCATTTCTGAAAAAATTGTTATTAATAAAAATCCTGGTAACGCCGGNNGCCACAAGAAACAGCTTCTAAAAAAACTGGAAGCTGTTGATGGCGTTTTTGTTCCACAATTCCACAAGATTATTTACAATGCCGATGCACAAATTCAAAGTATAAGTTCTTCGGTCGGTGGAAAAGCTGCCGTCAAAAAAGCTGTTTTAAAAGACCTGGACAGTTTTAAAATTGTTTGTGATCCGGTGATACCCAATATCAGGGTGATCCATGACAGGTTTGCAGTAGAGATCATGCGGGGCTGCAGCAGGGGCTGCAGGTTTTGCCAGGCAGGCTTTATTTACCGGCCTGTGCGCCAGAGAAATTCCCGGGAGCTTATAGACAACAGTATCGAAGGGCTCAAAAATACCGGCTATGACGAGATCTCTTTTACATCTCTTTCATCATCTGACTATAACGGTATCTTTGACCTGATATATGGCGTAGCTTCCTCAAAATACTTAAAAAGGCTGTCCGTTTCCATGCCTTCAATGCGTTTGGACAATTTTAATGTGCAGCTTGCAGAGATTATACAGAGTGGAAGAAAAACAGGCCTTACATTTGCTCCTGAAGCGGGCAGCCAAAGAATGAGGGATATTTTAAAAAAAGACATTTCCGACGAAGAACTCCTGGAAAGCATAAAAATTGCTTTTACCAAAGGCTGGGACAGGGTGAAACTTTACTTCATGATAGGGCTTCCATTTGAAACAGACGAAGATATAAATGGCATTATCGATCTTCTCTATAAAGTGATAGAACTTGCAAGAGCAACTCTTCCTAAGCGCAGCTTCTCAAGATTTACCTTAAGTGTCAGCATCAATGCGTTTTGCCCGAAACCTTTTACGCCTTTCCAGTGGTGTCCGCAGGACGACATTTCAATATTGACCAAAAAGTTTTATTTTATTGAAAAAAATATTCCTAAAAGGCGGGTAAAACTGCACTGGAACAGTCCGGAAAAAAGCAAGATAGAGTGCGCGATGTCAAGGGGTGATTTGCGGACCGCCGATGTGGTGGAACAGGCCTGGAAAAATGGGGCAAAATTTGACAACTGGACAGATTTTTTTAGTTTTGAGTTGTGGAAAAAAAGCTTTGAACAGGCCGGAGTGGATATGGATTTTTACACAACCAGGCAGTACTGCCAGGATGAGATGCTTCCTTGGGATATTGTAGACATCGGGATAAAAAAAGAATGGTTTTTACAAGAATACCGTAAGTCAGAAAGTGTTGCCGAAGGGGAGCAACATATACCTCAGGATTTAAATACTTAAGAGCAAGGGCTCAGGGTAGAAAGACTTAAAAATAAAAGAAAAAAAATGGGAGTAAACACTGTAAGATTTAAATTTTTTAAAAAAGATGAATTAAAATATCTTTCACATCTAGACGTCCTTGCATTGATGGAAAGGGCCCTGATGCGAACGGGCATGCCGCTTTTATATAGCGGCGGTTTTCATCCGAAGCCTAAATTGAGCTTCAGCAATCCCATTCCGCTTGGTGTTCAAAGCCTTGCAGAATATTGTGATATCGAACTTTTAGAGAAAATATCTCCGGAAGATTTTACCGGGCTTTTAAACCTGAAATTGCCTGATAATTTAAAGGTGATCAAAGCATTGAGTTTTGAAAAAACCCCTGAAAATAAAATACCGTCGCTTATGTCGGCAATCGATATAGTTCTTTATGAGTATGAACTGCTTTTTGGAGAAATATCACAGGACTCTTTTTTAAAAGATTTTGTAAAACTGTTCGGCCCGGAAGGGGAAAATGAGGGATGTGAAGTAGATTTGCAGAAGATAAAAAGTTCAATCCNNTGATTATAGGGTAGCTATGGCCCAAACTGTAATCGCGAATGAGACCTCAGCTGCAATCCAAGGTAATGCCAAAACTGCAGCCTTAGCTAAAGTTCAAACCGATACTGCTGCAGAAACTTCCTCAGCTGCAAACCAAAGCACTGCCGC